>JBBIPM010000059.1:0-7654 GCA_037442865.1 Candidatus Woesearchaeota archaeon | reverse complement strand
GACACAGTGCTCTTCATCATGCTCTTCAAGAAGCCGATCGTCATCAGGATCAAGAGTGAGGAAGCTGCAGACAGCTTCCAGAAGTTCTTCGAGACGCTGTGGGAGCAGGCGAAGCCATAGAGCGGAATAGTTCGTTCGGAGTGTGTTCGCGCCTCGCGATTCACTCCTCGAGCTCTTCGAACTCGTAGTCCTCGACGAGGTTCCCTTCGTTATCGATAATCCACACTATTGTTCACCACCAAGGGCATTTCATACTTCCTCATATATAAATATTATTCGCGGAGATTGTAGGATTTCCTGATGTATAGGATGGCGATGCGGAAAAGAAAGCTCGACGAGAAAACCGAGAGAAACACTAATTAAGCGCCAGCTTAAACAGAGCATTTTAATAGGAGCGCCGAGACGGACAAGCCATGCGCACCGTCATGGTCTTCGGCTCCTTCGACCCGCTCCATGAAGGGCACCGTTCCCTTTTCCGGCAGGCCAGGAGGTACGGCGACTGGCTCATCGCGGTGGCGGCGAAGGACGCGAACATCAGGCGTTTGAAACGACGCGAACCTCGAGCGTCCGAAGCGACCCGGCTCGCCGCGTTGGCGAAGGAGCCGCTCGTCGACAAGGCGCTCCTCGGCCACGAGAAGGACCTTCTCCATCTCATCTTTCACGAGCGACCCGACGTCATCATCCTTGGCTACGACCAAGCAACGTTTGAAGAGGAGGGGCTACGAGCACTCCTCGAGAAGAGAGGATTCAGGCCCGAAATCAAGCGGGCGGTGGCGTTCATGCCGGAACAGTACAAGAGCAGCCGACTGTTCGAGAACGGATCCCCTTGAGAACTACTTCTTCTCCTGGATGATGCCGTACCCGATGAGCCGGAACCGAGTGCCGACGCGGCGCGAGATCGTCACCCGCGCACCGACCGGGGCGCAGATCGGCTTCTTCAGCTTGCACGCAACCCGGTTCTTCCCCAGGTCGGTGACGATGCCGACAGTAGCCGCAGAGTTGACGTTGAGCATCAGCAGCTCGTTCGGAGTCAATGGATTCACTTTCAGATCTTCAGCAGCGCCGACGACTCGTTCGAGCAGTTTTGTCTCCAGCACGAGGGCGTCCCAGACAGGGGGCAGCTTGTCCGGATGGCCCACGACGCTCCCAGTCAGGGAGTCGGCGCGGACGATGGAGTGATCGAGACTGGTGAGGAGCGCGATGCTTCCGCCAGGGGTCACGTCCCGGACCGATTGACCTCCCGTCATAATACCCTCAATCCTGGCGAAGAGCGGCTTCGCCTTCATCTTGTTCGCCTCCTCCACGATCCGCCCTGGCCGGATCTCGACCCGGTCCCCGACGAGCAGCTTCCCTTGCTTCAGCGCCCCTCCCAGGACGCCGCCTCTGAGCTGTTTCGCCTTCGCGCCGGGCTTGTTGATGTCGAAGCTCCTCGCGACGACCATGAGAGGCTCTTTCGAGGAGTCCCGGTCCGGCACGGCGAACGTGGCGAGCATTACCGCGATGAGGATGTCGATGTTGACGCCCCGCTGTGCGCTGATTGGCACGATCGGCGCGCGTTCGAACTTCGTCCCTTTGAGGAACTCCTTGATCTGCTGGTGGTTCCGTATCGCACGCTCCTTGCTGACGAGGTCCACCTTGTTCTGGACCACGACGAGATTGTCGATGCCGCTGATCTCCAGCGCCATGAGATGCTCCCGGGTCTGCGGCTGCGGACACGTCTCGTTGGCAGCGACGAGGAGAAGTGCCCCGTCCATGATCGTCGCTCCCGAGAGCATCGTCGCCATCAAGGACTCGTGGCCCGGGGCGTCGACGAAGCTCACCTTCAGCAGCGGCTCGGTCGGGCACTGGTGCTCCGGGCAGACGCTCTTCGTTGTGTAGGCCCGGTCGCCCTCGCACAGAGGGCATCTCCGGAAAATGGTGTCTGCGTAGCCGAGCCTGATCGTGATGCCGCGCTTGATCTCCTCAGAATGGGTGTCGGTCCACTTGCCCGAGAGGCGCTCAGTCAGGGTGGTCTTGCCATGGTCGACGTGGCCGACGAGGCCGATATTCATCCGCGGCTGGACCGGCTCCTCGTACGTCGCCGCGGCGCTGGTGTGAGGGGCGCTCGCCCTCTGCTTCTTCAGCTCTGTCTGTCCGAGGATCGCCGGTTCAGGGGCAGTTACCACCTTCTCCGACTTCTTCACCGTCTTCTTAGCGCTCTTCTTAGTTGCTTTTTTCGGCTCCTTCGGCTCCTTCGGTTCGCCTCCTGCCTTCTTCTTCGCAGCCATCTTCTCGTCGGAACAGAAGGCTCTTTATAAAAGTTACTGGGTCAAGAATCACTTCGGCATCGGTGTCCGGCACGTCCCTCTACAGGGTCCTTTGCCGCCGCAGGTGCAGCCGATGAACCGGACAGAACGCCTCCCAGAGGAGGAGATGTAGAGCATTGCCTGACCGCCGCCGTTGGAGGCATAGCCGCCAGAGCCGGAGGCGTAGTCGCCGGAACAGGAAGCGCAGGCGTAGGCCATAGCCATACGAGCCGTGGCGTGTTCTTAAACCTTAGGTTTGAGACGGTTACGGTCTCCCGCACCCCGGCGGCTCTCGTCAGGTGAATCACCTGTTCGCCGAGCCTCGTAGCATCGCCGTCATGTCCGCGAGTCCGCCAAGGGGGTGCTCAAAAGAGGAGAGGAGGGATAAGAAGAAGAAAATGCCTTCACGATGGTCTTGGGGGGTTGGGGGGGGGGGTGTGAGAACGGCATCGTGAAGGCAGAGAAGTCCTTTCAGGAAGAAAGGAGTCTGCTGGGCCGTTCCTACGGGAAAAACAGGGGGTCGGTCGTTTCTGCGCGTCGAGTCCCGACGATGTGCGTCGCCGGAAGCGTGACTGTTGTCGCTGTCGACCCCTTTGTCACCACCGTAGTGAGCAGGAAAAACCGGTTTCAGCGGACGATCTCGATGCCGAGCTCGTCGCTCAGCATCTGCCGGGAGGCCGCGCGTTCCTTGGCGGACTGCTTCCCGAGGATCCAGGGACTCTTGACGCCGGTGATGATCGTCATCACGGTCACCTTCCCTTTCATCCCGTCGTCGACACGGGCGCCCCAGATGACGTTCGCGTCGTCATCCATGGACTCGGTCACGAGCTCGCCGACCCTGCTGACCTCGTCGAGGGTCATGTCCGGGCCACCCGTGACGTGGATGATGGCGCCCGTGGCGCCTTCGTAGCTGATGTCGAGGAGCGGGTTGCTCAGCGCGCCTTTCACCGCCTCTTCCACGCGGTTGTTCGTGTCCGAGGCGCCGACGCCGATGGCGGCGACGCCGCCATCAGTCATAACTGCTTTGACATCTGCATAGTCCAGGTTGACCAGCGACGGGACCGCGATGATCTCGACGATACCCTTAATCATAGTCGCCACCAGCTCGTTCGCCACGGCGAAGGCCTGCTGGACTGGAAGGTTGCCGGCTATCTGGACGAGGCGGTTGTTGTCGATGACGATGACCGTGTCCGTCACCTGGCGGAGGCGCTGCAGCCCGAACTCAGCCTTGTCGACCCGCGCCCGCTCAATCCGGAAGGGCATGGTGACGGTGCCGATGACGATGCTGCCCGTGTCCTTGGCGACGCCCGCGACGACCGGCGCGGCTCCGGTGCCGGTGCCGCCACCCATGCCGGCGCAGACGAAGCACATGTCACTTCCGCGGAGGTGCTCTTTCAGATCCTGGATGGACTCCTGGGCTGCTTCCGCCCCTTTCTCGGGGAAGCCGCCGCAGCCGAGTCCGCGCGTGACGTCGCGGCCGATGAGGAACTTCCTGTCGGCTTCCGTGACGTCGAGGTGCTGCTTGTCCGTGTTGCATGCGATGATTTCAGCGCCTTTGACGCCTTTGTTATAGAGCCAATTGACCATGTTGTTGCCGGCGCCCCCGACACCGATCACCTTGATGTTGGCTTGGCCAACAACGAGTTCTGGCATTGCGTTGCTCCGCTGCTGCACGGCCCTGTTCACGATGAAGTCCATTCCTTTCCCCTCGCTGCGTTTGTCGTCGATCAGCGGGAACGGAGCTACCGCTAACATTTCCTGTCCTTCAACATGGAAACACGGGTCGTGCCGCGTTCGCTCCCACTTCCTTCCGCCCTCCATGGCCGGAAGAAAATTTAGTTCTCGCCAAAACCTTTTAATCAGTTCAATGCCGTACTTATATATAAACCTTGTTGTCCTTAAAAGTATATGATGAGTAGATGTATGATGGACAAAATAAAATATGGAAAAGAAAAAATGTCATCGACGATAGAGTGTCTGCTTCTCACCCGCATACAAGCCCATGGAGCTCATCTGCTCATACTGCTCCGGGCTCAAGGAGAGATGGAGGATCGTGAACTTGAGCCGCTCCTTGATCTCGCCCACCGCACGCGAGAGCGCACCTGCGTCGAGGTCCCGGCCGATCACCAGGAGGCTCACCTTCTCCTTCGTCGCCTTGCCGTGCTGGATAATCTCCTCAACGCCAGCGAGGAGCTTCGCCTGCTCCACAAACTCCTCGATTGCGCTCCGCTTCACCGCGAGCAGCTCATCCAGGAACCGGGTCGCTTTGTTCTGGTCGAGCCTATAGAGCTTCAATTGGCGGATCTTCCGTTCCTCCACCACCGCCAGTCGCTTCAGGAGATGGAGAATCCGATGTGTGGAGGCGAGGCTGACCCGTGCCGCCTTGGCCGCCTCCCGCACCCCATATTCCCGTTCAGGGTTGTCGAGGAAGAGCTTGACAAGGGAGATCCGCTTCTTGTCGAAGAGGCCTTCTATCAGTTTCGTAGGCTCCATGGTGATTCCTAGGACACGCCCTTCTACCGGAATTATATAAATATATCGATTATGAAACAGCGTTCCAATTATGAAACAAATGGTTTCCAAAAGAAATCGAGGGGGGTGCTTCGCCAACATCACGGATTCGGGAACAGGTTGTGGTGAGCCCGCAGAGAAAAGGGAGACGAAAGATGATGACGTGTGAGAGTTAGGACGTATGAGGATGAGCACCATAACTTGAGGAGAAAGTATCGCGAGACCTCTCCGCCTCCTCACGGATGCTCATCGTATCGCAGAAGAGCGAAAAGCCAACTACAGCGCCGACCGTATCGGCTACAGGGTGGAACGTGGCGAACCCTCGGACGAGATCAGAGAGCTCCTGGGCGCCGCTGGCAGCCGCAACGCCATGCAGAACGAGAAAAGGGAGGCCGCCCCAGACGATAGGACTTTCGCTTGCCAACGCCACTTCAGAGCAACAGCCACGGTAGAGCACAGCGGAGCACGAACCGAGATACCCCGTGATAGTATGGAGATACGCGGCGAAACGAGGAGATAACTGAGGAGAGAGCATACACCAACAGCGTAAGCGACGCATATATATGGCTATCGTCCCCGTTGGTGCTCATACGCCACTCTGACCTCATCCAAAGTGGTGGCATCCTCCGCGCCGCGATCCTCCCGCACCCGGATGACCCGGGGGAACCGGAGCGCGTATCCCGAGGAGTAGCTCGGGCTGACCTGGATCTCCTCGAAGGCGATCTCCAGGATCACGGAGGGCTGGAACGTCGCCTCCCGCCCCTGCTCAGAACGGATGAGTGGCCGCAAGAGCTCCGTCACCTGGCTGAAGGTGACCCCCTCTTCCTGCTCCAGCTCCTTCAGGCCGGTGCCCACCTTGCCGATCGTCACCAAACCATCCTCATCGTTCCTGCACGCCACCGTGAAGGAAGTGAACCAGCCGGAGCGCTTCCCTTCCCCCCATTCGGCTGCGACAATCACCAGATCCATGGCGTCGAGCACGGGCTTCACCTTCACCATGTGCCCCACCCGACTGCCCGGCTGGTACTTCCCAGACAAGGACTTGCAGATGATCCCTTCGTTGCCGGCCGATAAAGATTCCTGGTAGAACCGCTCCCCCGCTTTCGGATCATCCGTCTCCAAGAAGCGGCTCAGCACAATCCGTTTCGGCACGGGCTTCTTCAGCAGCTTCTCGAGGAGCTTCCGCCGCTCCTGGAACGGGAGGTCGAGCACCTCTTTCCCGTCCAGATAGAGAATGTCGAAGAGGTTCACTTCCACGGGCAGCTTCTCCTGGAGCTTCCCGATGTTGTATTTCCGCCTGATCCGTTTGCTGATGTGCTGGAACGGCCGGTATTTTCCGGAAGCGGAGTCGTAGCCGACCGCTTCGCAGTCGAGGAGGCAGCTCTCCGCAGAGATGTGTTCCTTGATGGTCTCGACCACTTCGGGGAACTGGGCCGTGACGTTCTCGAGGCGCCGGGTGAAGAGCGTCACCGCCGAGCCGTCCTTATGGACCTGCAGACGGAAGCCGTCGTACTTGTATTCGAGGGCTGCGGGGAGCCCGACCCGGCTCATCCCTGCCTCGACGCTCGGCTCCCGTTGCGCCAGCATCACTTGGACCGGGCTGCCGAGCCGGAACGTGATCCTCTCGAGCGCCTGCACGCCGCCCCGTGCTGCTTTCGCCACCTGGCTGAAGTCGTTGCACCGGTCATAAGCGCGCTGCACAGTCTCGATCAACTGGGCGTACTCCTCCCGGGAGCTCTCATAGGTGAACTCAATATCATTCTTTTCAGTATTGTAATTTATCTTCGGCGCCAGGAAGGCCCAGCAAATCGCGTCCCGGAGCGTGCCTTCCGCCACCCCGACGCGGAGCGTCTCCAGCACGGTGCGGAGCAGGAACCGCGCTTCGTCGCCAGAACCGTGGCTCAGCAACGACGCGACCGTCTTCACCTTCAGATCGACGCTCCCTTTCCCCTCCATGCCCGACAGCCGTTGGAGGGTCTCGAAGACCTCCTTGACCGTCAAGGAGCGCGCAACGAGGGTCGCCTGCTTCCTTTTCCCGACGAGCGCGGAGGCGACGGTGCCGAGGTCCCCCTCCTTCTTCCACAAAGAGGCGACTCTCTCCTCGGATTCACCGGCCGCGGCGGCGATGGCCTTGACCGCCAAGGCGGTCGAGAACCCGAGGGTGCGCTTGTCCCAGGGCGGGAAGACCCGGCCTTGGAGGAGCAGGATGACGCGCTCCAGCTCCTCCTCCTTGACGCCCTTCAGAAACCCGGCCAGGAGATGCGTCTTCTCCAAGCGCTTCGACGTCGCTGCGAGCGACTCGTAGACAGAGACGAGCGCGGAGTAGTGCATAGGAGGCCAAAATGCGATTTTTTTTAAATATCTTCCCAAAGTGACGGGCCCGGAGAAAGAGCGGCGGCGCTACGTGACCCGAACGTTTCGCGTTCTAAGATTCGGGGAGACTGGGAACTTTGTTCCGGAGCACTTGACGCTTTTGTGAACCTGCACCCTTCGTCGAAACAAGTCCGGGCACCAGCCAGACCACGCCTCGGAGATCATTTCTTTTGATGATACTCAATGGCGTGAGACCGCTGCCCGGGAACAAAGAGCGTTGAGCGTATACGCATCAGGCATGTCAGGAAGCTCAGGAGTGAGACACAGATACGTCTCCATGTGGAGCGGCGCGAATTTCTCCTTGTACTCTATAAGAGTGGGCTTGTCCGCGTGGCGAAGGGAAGAGCCTTTGCTCACTCTCTTAATACCCAGGTCATGAAGATATCGGAGGACCGTGACATTGAGCAGATCGGTTGGCCGACGAGCATCGGCGACGGCGACGCATGGACGTATATCTGTGTGAAACGAATATCGTACTTCTTCGC
>JBBIPM010000058.1:0-7668 GCA_037442865.1 Candidatus Woesearchaeota archaeon | reverse complement strand
ACCGTGCTGGGCGCCTACGACGGAGAGCGGTACTACTCGTTCGTCAAAGGGTACATCCTCGAGGCGAGCCACATCGTCCGGAGCTTCGACCCGTGCATCAGCTGTAACATCCACGCGGTCGGGAAGAGGCGCGCGTCGAACCGCACCGATGCCCCCTGCGACTGATACGGACTATCCAGGCACGCGCCTGCGCACCCGCTCACGCGCGCGATTGTAGACGCAGCCCCTCATCCTGCTCTTCGCCGGCAGGCGTATCGCTCTAGACGGGCGACTAGAAACATTTTTATTCCCTTTTCGGATGCCTTCACTGATGGGGGTGAAGGTGGTCTTCATCGGGAACCCGCTCGGCGGCGACGACGGCATCGGCCCGAGGCTCTTCGCTGAGCTGCAGGATGACCCTCGGCTCTCCTCGTG
This sequence comes from Candidatus Woesearchaeota archaeon, assembly GCA_037442865.1. GTDB lineage: Archaea > Nanobdellota > Nanobdellia > Woesearchaeales > UBA525 > UBA153. The sequence continues at coordinate 7,254 of JBBIPM010000058.1, read as the reverse complement.
CCGGCTCCTCGAGCTCGGCGTCGTCGGGCTCGATCTCATCAGCTACGTCGAACCGGATGACCATCTCATCATCGTCGACGCGGTGAAGGGAGCCGGCCGTCCCGGCGAGGTCATCCTCCTCTCGGAAGAGGATCTCCGTCCCGGCGTCAGGATTGTCTCGCAGCACGATTTCGGCGTCGAGGAGACTGCCGCCTTCCTCCACGCCTACCTGCCCAGGCTCCCGCCGATCCATATCGTGGGCATCGCCGTCTCGGAGGTGCGCGAATTCTCAGGCGCATTGAGCGAACCGCTGGAGCGGCAGATGCCGCAGCTCAAGGAGAAAGTAGTTAAAGAGCTTCTCCGGCTCTCCGGGGAGAGCGGGGGGTGAGGGGGATGTGCTACGCGATTCCAGGCGAAGTCACGTTCCTTGATGGCGAACGGGCGACCGTCGACTACGGCGGCGTGACGAAGGAGGCGAATATCGCGCTGCTCGACCGCGTTGTGATCGGCGACTATGTCCTGGTCCACGCCGGTTTCGCCATCGAACTGCTCGACAGGAAGAGCGCGAAGAGGGCGATCGAAGAGATACAGAGCTACATCGAGGCGGCGGAGAGTCCGGATCACGGGGTTGGCACGCATCGCGCCAAGACGCGGGAGGAGCATCCGGAGGGGACGCGGAAGACGCTGGACGCGTCCCTCGGCTCGCCACAGGAGGATCCGGATGGGGAGTGACGCCCCGTGGAGCGACGAAGCGCTCTGCGCCGGCCATCTCGAAAGGATACGCGGTCTCGCGGCCGAGATCGGCCGAGACATGACCATCATGGAGATCTGCGGGGGTCACACGAACGTCATCATGAAGTATGGCATCCGTGACATCCTTCCGTCGAATATCCGCCTCATCAGCGGCCCGGGCTGCCCCGTCTGCGTGAGCAGCCAGCAGGACATCGATGCCATGTTAGCGCTCGGGGGCGCGGGCATCCCGGTGGCAACCTACGGCGACATGCTCCGCGTCCCTGGGAGCGAAGGGAGCCTCGACGAGGCGCGGGCCCAGGGGGCGCCGATCTTCGAGGTCTACAGCGCTGACGAGGTACTCCGCCTCCGCGAAGAGCATCCCGGCATCGTCTTCTTCGGCATCGGCTTCGAGACGACGACGCCGATGACCGCTTACCTGCTCGAGAAGGGCGTCACCGTCTACAGCGTGCATAAGCTCGTCCCGCCGGCGATGCGTGCGCTCCTCGACGGCGAGGTGAGGATCGACGCGTTCCTCGACCCCGGGCACGTCAGCGCGATCACTGGCACGGCGATGTATGAGAGGATCGGCGTCCCGCAGGCAATCGCCGGCTTCTCGCCTGAACGGATCCTCCGCGGACTCGCCCTCCTCCTCGAGCTCGTCGCCCGCGGCGAGACGGGCGTGGTCAACGCCTATCCCGAGGTCGTCAGGCAGCGGGGGAATCCGAAGGCACAGGCGCTCGTCGAGAAGCATCTCCTCGTGATCGACAGCGACTGGCGCGGCCTCGGCGTCATCCCGCGGAGCGGGCTCGATGTCAAAGACCCTCATCTCAACGCGCGCGTGATCCATCAGCGCATCATCGCCGGGATTCCGGCGCCGAAATGGCGAGGGTGCCGGTGCGGGGAGGTGCTGAAGGGGGTGATCGACCCGACTGCCTGCCCGCTCTACGGGAAGGCCTGCACGCCGCAACGCCCGATGGGCGGCTGCATGGTCTCCGATGAGGGGACTTGTGCGATCTTCTACCGGTATGGCAAGAGGCTCGGCAGCTCGGAATCAGGCGTCACTTCCCGGCAGACCCTCTCCGGGAGGCCGTCAGTGGAGGATGGCTGACGATGGCCGGCTTCATCACGCTCGCGGACGGAAGCGGCGGCCAGGAGATGGACGACCTGATACGGAGTTTTGGCTTCGCCGAGCGGGGCGCCTGGCGCCATTGGGACGACGACGCAGCGTCGTTCGACCTCGGCGACGGGAAGCGACTCGTCTTCACCACGGACTCCTACACCGTGACGCCGCTCAGCTTTCCCGGCGGAAACATCGGCCACCTCGCCGTCTGCGGCACGATCAACGATCTCGTCGTGATGGGGGCGACGCCGCTCGGCCTCAGCCTCGGCCTCGTCCTCGAGGAAGGTCTTCCGAAGAAGGAGCTCCTCCGTATCCTCGCGAGCGTCAGGAAGGTCTCCGAGCAGACGGGTGTTCCCATCGTGACCGGCGACACAAAAGTGATGGAGCGGGGGAAGATCGACCGGATGGTGATCAACACCTCCGGCGTCGGCCTCGTTGACGTGGGACTGGGGCAGAGACTCCTCGACGAGGCGCCTCTGCCGGGTGATAAGGTGCTGCTGAGCGGCGGCCTCGGCGAGCACGCCGTCGCGCTCCTCAGCAGGCGTTTCGACTACGCCACCAGCATCATATCCGATTCCAAGCCGCTGATCGAGGAGATGCGCGGCATCAGGGGACTCGTCAAGGTCGCCAAGGATCCGACGAGAGGGGGCATCGCCTCGGCGCTCAACGAGCTCTCGTCGCGCCACGACGTCGGCTTCCTCCTCGATGAAGGGAGCATCCCGGCGAAGGAGGAGGTGCGACGCGTCGTCGAGATGCTCGGCCTCAATCTCTACGATCTCGCCTGCGAGGGGAGGCTCATCTGCGTCGCCTCGCCGGAGACGACGGATGAGGCGCTCCGCATCCTGCGAGGGTTCAACGAGTCGGCAGCGGTGATCGGCGTCGTGACGGACGACCAGCGGGTCCTCCTTCAGACATTCCTCGGCAGACGCGTCCTGCCGAAGCCGACAGGCAGGATCGTTCCCAGGATATGCTGATGTTCAAATATCATGTTCATTGTTCCGTTCATTGTTCCGTTCATATGTCGATGTCCAAGACGGGTGTCCATTACTGATATCGAATGCTGATGTGCAAAGATGTTGTTCGCTGTTGCTGTCCAATTGCTGAAATCCAATGGTGGATGTCCGGATGCCACTGTGCCGACTGCCGACACCGGGATGCGCATGAGCGCGAGGATGACTGATGCATGAGCTCGGGGTGACTCGGATGATCATCGCCGAGCTGGCGGCCGTCGCGAAAGAAGAGGGGTTCGCGCGGATAACGGCGGCAACCATCCTGCTCGGCACACTCACGACCTTCAAGAAGGAGCCGATACTTCACTATTTCGAAATCCTTAAGGAGGAGAGCGGATTGCTGAGGGATGCGCGTCTGGCGATCGCCGAGGTGGCTGGGAGGGTGCGGTGCAACGCCTGCGGCGAAACGGGCACCATCGACGACGCGCCGATGGCGCTTTGTCCTGCGTGCGAGAGTGCCGATGTGGAGATCCTCAACGGGAAGGAGCTCGTGATCAAGGACGTGAGCGGAGCGTGAACGGGTATGTGCAACGAATGCGGCTGCGGAGGGCATGACCACGCGGATGAGCGGATGGATGAGCGGACAATAGTCTTGGACCGTCCGGTCCGCGAAGCGAATGACCGGCTCGCGCGTGCGAACCGTCATCTCCTCGACGGAAAGGGGGTCCTCTGTGTGAACCTCATGGGCGCGCCGGGGAGCGGGAAGACGACGGTCATCGAAGGGCTCGCGTCTCTGGCGGGGAAGGAGCGGATCGCCGTCATCCAGGGAGACCTCGAGAGCGATATCGACAAGCGTCGGCTCGAGGAGCGCGGCATCGCGACGTTCCAGATCAACACCCATAGTGGCTGTCATCTCAACGCGCAGATGGTCTCGGGCGCGCTGAAGGAGTTCCCCGTCGACGGCAAGGAGTATCTTCTGATCGAGAACGTGGGCAACCTGGTTTGTCCCGCCGGGGTTCGGCTCGGCCAGCATATCGACATCGTCGTCAGCGCGACGACCGAAGGGAGCGACAAGCCCCGCAAGTATCCCCATATCTTCCGAGAAGCCAAAGCGGTCCTCGTCACGAAAATCGACCTGAAGGAAGCGGTCGATTTCGATCAGGAGTCATACCTCGCAGACCTTCGATTGATTGCGCCGAGGGCGAAGCCGCTGCTCGTGACGAAGAAGGATCCCGGATCCTTCAGGTCCCTCCTCCTCCTCCTGGAGCACGAGCGGGCCCACCTCCTCGGCGAGGAGCATACCCATTGAGGCGCATCGAAGGAAGAAAAGATGTTCTCAGGCCTTGGCTTTCGCCGTCGTCCTCTGCCGCTCGGCGAGGAGCATGACGCCCCACGCCGCGAAGATCGCGACTGTGATGACGACGCCGAGCATGACGTCCGAGACGCTGAAAACGAGGAGCTCCCGGTTCCACGCGTGGTCGACGACGCCGAAGATCGCCGCACCGCCGAGCATCAGGTTGAGCCATGTGTGCTCTTGGCTCTTCATCCATGCCGGGTTCCTCTTCCGCAGGAAGAAATGTATTATCGCCGCCGCTGCGGGCACGGTGTAGCATCCCATCGTTCGACCCCTCTCTGTTTCCGTCGGTTTTCTCGACGTTGATTCTTGCGCTCCTCGGAGATATATAAATGTTGTTACGTCCTCCAAATATCGTAACACTTATTAACGCTGCCGATAACACTTTCCTGATGGAACGGATCGAGCGGCGCAGCGTCGCTTTCGTCAAGGAAGAACTCGCGAGATTCGACCGGCATGCGCGGAAGAGGGGGTACAAGAACCGTTCCGAGGCGATCAGGGACTTGATCCGCCAACGCCTCGTCGAGGAGCTGCAAGAGGACCCGGATGCGCGGATGATGGCGACCCTCACCATGATCTACAACCATCACGACCACGACGCGCAGCACGAGCTGACCCACCTCCAGCACCACGCGGGCGCGATGATTAGGAGCACCCTCCACATCCATATGGACGCGGAGAACTGCCTCGAAGTCCTCATCCTCGAAGGGAAGGTCCGGCTCCTGACGAGATTCGCCGATGCGGTCCTCTCGACCAGGGGCGTGCGCCACGGCAAGATGGTCCTCACGTCCGCCTGAGACGCACGCCGCTCGACGCGGCAGCGACAGCCGCCTGCCCGAAGCAGACGCCTCCGTCGCCGGCGGGGAGGGCCGATGGCAGAACGGCTCCCTTCGCCTTAAGGAAACCCCCGATCTGACGGTTGTAGCAGACGCCGCCGGAGAAGAGTATCGGCCTGCCTCCCGCGCTCTCCGACGCGATGCACCACATCCCCTCTGCCAGGTAGCGCTGCGCCGTCGCCGCGAGGCGCCCTTTCCCTTCCCGGTCGCGATGCTCGACGAGGAACCGGAAGAGCGGCGTCGTCAGGAGGATCTTCCTGCCTTCTCTCTTCTCGATGACGGGCCCGAACGGGAGTGGCTCCGTCGCGACGCTCTCGAGGAGCATCGCCGGCCGGCCGTCGTAGGTCCGCTGGTCGCAGAGCCCGAGGAGGGCCGCTGCCGCGTCAAGGACCCTCCCCGCGCTCGTCGTCATCGGCGTGTTGAACCTTTCCTTGAGGAGCTGCATGTAGAGCCTCGCCTCATCCTCAGGGAAAAGGCCCACGCCGAGGAGCTCCTTCTCGCTCAGCGCTTTCGAGAGGATGCCGAAGAGCATCCGCTTCGGATAGCGGGTCGCCATGTCGCCCCCCATCTGCGGCTGCTCCTCGAGGTGGCCGATGCGCTCGAAGAGAGGGGATCCTGACGTCCGATCAGCCGTCACTGAGAAGATCTCGCCGCCCCAGACCTTCCCGTCAGAGCCGTAGCCGAGGCCGTCCATCGCGATGCCGACGTACTCCTCGAGGCGATGCTCCGCGGCGACGGCCGCGACGTGCGCTGCATGATGCTGGACCTTCACGAGCCTCGCGCCGAACCGCTCGGCCAGCTCCCTTCCGAGGATGCTCGTGCTGTAGGAAGGATGCTCATCGACGGCGACGATGGCCGGACGGGCGCCGGTCAGTTCCAGGAACCGTCCGAGCATCTCCTTGTACCTCTTCAGGCTCTCCTCGTTCGAGGTGTTCCCGAGGAACGGGGAGAGAATCGCCCTCCCTCCCTTCACGACGCAGAACGCGCTGTTCATCTCGGCGCCCATCGCCAGGATATCCTGATCGCTCTCGAGCGGGATGCTTCTCGGCGCGAATCCCCTGCTCCGCCGCAGCAGCAGAGCCGCTTCATCTATTACCTTGATCACGGAATCGTCCGCTGGGTTGACGATCTCACGGTCGTGATCCAGGATGTACGGCACGAATTGCTCCTCGGCTCTCGTCGTGATCGGTTCGTCCGTCCAGTTCGCGGAGGTCATGATCAGCGGCTCTCCGAGCCTGTCGAGCAGGAGGTGGTGGAGCGCGGTGTATGGGAGCATGATCCCGAAGGTATCTAGCTCCGAGACGAGGGCGTACGCCTCTCGGTCCCGCTTCTTGACGAGGACGATCGGCCGCTCGATGCTCTCGAGCATCCGCCCCTCCTCTTCGGTGGGCAGCGCAATTCTCCTCGCCGCGGCCAGGTCGGCGCAGATCAGCGCGTACGGCTTATCCTTCCTCTTGGTCAAGCGCCGGAGCTTCGCCGCCGCCGCCATCCTGCAGGCGAGGTGGAAGCCGCCCACCCCCTTGATCGCCACGACCTCGCCGCGCTTCAGGAGGCGCGCCGCCTCGTCGATGCCTCCCGCTTCCTTCCCGTCAGTGAGGAGGCGCAGCTTCGGGCCGCAGCCGTGGCACGCGATCGTCTGCGCGTGATAGCGCCTGTTCGAAGGGTCGACGTACTCCTTCCTGCATGCGTCGCACATCGCGAAATCGTCCATGCTGGTCGTCCGGCGGTCGTACGGGCTCCGCTTCGTGACAGTGAATCGCGGGCCGCAATCGGTGCAGGTGATGAAGAAGTAGCCGTGGCGCCTGTCGTCAGGGTCGCGCAGCTCCTTGAGGCACTCTTCGCAGAGGAAGAGGTCCGGCGGGACCTCCGCGTATCCCTCACCTTCGCTCTCAAGTATCCTGAAACCCTCTTCTATCCCTGTGTCGTCGCGGTCCACTTCCGATTCGGTGACGTTGAGGGAGTCGATCCGTGCCAGCGGCGGGAGGCGCGCGAGAATCCCCTCCAGTGCTTCCCTGTCGTCAACGACGATCTCCACGCCGTTTCCGACATTCTTCACATGCCCTTTCACTCCCCGCCGGACGCAGGCGTTGTAGATGTATGGGCGGAAGCCGACGCCCTGGACCACGCCTGTGACGAGAAAGCGGAAGATACGCATCACCTCAGCCATGACTCCCCGCTATAAAATGTTTCCCTCTTCGGTTGTTGCTATCATGAATCAGGGATTGAGACCTCCGTGCTGGCCTTCCTCTCCCGTGCCGGCCTTCCTCTCCCGTGCCGGCCTTC
>JBBIPM010000057.1:0-7816 GCA_037442865.1 Candidatus Woesearchaeota archaeon | reverse complement strand
TCTTGGATTTAAAAGAAAAAATGAAGGCCCTACCGGAGGGATCGAAATAGAGATGGGAACGACGGATTCACCGGATCCGCCCGTTCTCTACGCCGTCTCCAACGGCCGGTTCCCCCTGGGGCCGGCCGATCTTCCGTTCACATCCTTTTCCTTGCGCATGGTTGCTTCCGTTCCCCTGCGGTGGACCTCGCCGTCGGCCTTGCTGGTGCCCTTTCCGGAAGGCAAGCCCCTCTGCGGAAGCATTCCCAAGGCGGTGCCCTTCCTCGCCTACGGGGATTCCGCCTGGATGGAGGAAGCCTTCGACCTGGGTGTGGGGTAGCATGCAGAATGAGAATGTAGCGTCCACCCCATGACAGCCGGAAAGCTTTTGCGCCATAAAGAGATAGGCAGGAAAGGCCACGGCGGCGGCCTGCAAAAAAGGGGACGAGAAAACGGGAAAAAGGCGGGCGGAGGGCCGGAAAACGGCCAGGGCGGGCGGGAGGCTTTAACCGGCTTCAAAGCGCTTCAAACGCTGATTTTATAAGGGTTTAGCGGGAACGGCCCCGCGACGATGCTTGAAGCAAGGACCTCGAAAAGGCCGCGAAAGCCGGACGCCGGAATGGTATGATGAAAAAAGCCGGACACGACAGGAAAAAATCTATGATAGATAAAGAAATAGAATTTATTCGGACGGGGTAGCGCGGGTACAAGCCGGACAAGGAAGACGGACAACCGATTTTTCCGAAAGCCGGACATCAAGCGCCGCTAAGTTTCTGCTGCTGAACCGTTATCAGCTGGCGCATGCGCTCCATTAACTCAGAAGCCATCTCCTTATTCTCCATCTCCAGCTTTCTAATTTCAGCTTCCATGCCGTCGATGCTTTTTTTCAACTCCTCGATTTCGCGTTCCTTAGCACTTAATCCGCGTGCTGATTCATCAAGACTGCCAATTCCAAGAAGCAACCAGTTCAGGTCGCAGTTGAATAGTTTGTGGACGGCAAGGAAAACCTTCCGCGACGGCTCGCGGGCTCCGCGCTCGATTTCACTTATAACGCTTGGAGATACTTCAAGCGCCTTCGCAAAATCGCGTTGAGATAGGTTTTCCTTTTCTCGTAGCTGACGGAACCGCTCGGCTACGTCGCTATCCCCGTCTGCACTCATTTCTCGATCCTAACACATATTTTGTGCGCTTTGCACTCTAAATCGCTTGACTGCACCTTCTTTGTGTGCATATACTGATAGCGGGTTATGAATAACCCAGTCAATTCGCAAATGCAGTGCAAAGGAGCTTTTTCGAGTATGGACCAAGCGGCGGCAAAAATCAAGCCGGAGAAGGACAACTGGGAGTTCAAGGACTGGGGCCGCCACGCCCGCGTCCTCTACCTCCTTCAGATGAAGCGGAAAACCATCACCGAAATGTCCGAGGACATCGGCGAGCGTATCCAGCACGTGTCCACCTGCATCTGGGGAATCCCCGGACGGCGCATCCCCCGTATAGAAGAAAAGATCGCGGCCTACCTCGGCATCACCAGAGACGAACTCTTCGGGAAAGAAAAGGTCGCATGATGGAAAAGTGGCTCACCCCCGACGACATCGCCCCGCTATTTTCAACTACAAGCCGCTCCATCCGCAGGCGGGCGAACTGGGAGGCGTGGCCACGCCGCAAGCAATCAGTCCAGGGCGGCCAACAGTACCGCTACCGCCTGGCCGACCTGCCGGAGGACGTGCAGATCGCCTACGCCGCCAGTCTGCAAACCTCGCTGGAAGCGTTGCGGGCGGAACTCGCGCCCGCAGAGAAGGCGGAGAAGAAAGCCGACGTTCCCCGGTATAACGGCCGAGCCAAGAAGCAAGACAAGAAACTAATCCCCATAGAACAGCTCCCTGAGGCGCGCCGCGCCGTCGCCCGCCTGCGGGAGAAGGTGCTCTTCGCCTGGTCGGCCTCGGGCCTCAAGGCCGAGGACTTCGTCAGAGCCTATCACGCGCGCGCCGCCGTCCCAGACCTCAAGGAGCAGCTCGGCCCCCACGGCGATATCAAGACCTTCCAGACCCTCTACCGCTGGCTCGCGCTCTACACGCAGTTCGGCCTTGAAGGACTCGCTCCGCAGTACGCCGTCAAGAAGGGCGGCAACGGCGCGTCCCTGGATCAGCACGTCAAGGAACTGATCTGGTTCTACTACCTCAACAAGAACAAATGGACAGGCGCCAAGGTCCTGCGGACGCTCGAAAAGAAAGAGGGCGTCACGATCAGTAGGGACATCATGTACCGCTACATCAAGACCGAGATCCCCGAAAGCGTGAAGGCCTACTTCCGCATGGGCAAGAAATACTTCCACGACAAGTTCGAGTGCTACATCAATATCGACTATACCCGCTACCGCTCCATGCAGATGGTCGTCTACGACCACAAGACCCTGGACTTCGCCTCTCGCATACTGCGCGTCGACGGTTGGCACATGGTGCGCCTGTTCGTTACCGTCGTCATCGACAAGCGGAGCCGGAAGCCCCTGGGCTGGTGGGTCGACGAGACCCCGTCAACCCTGACCATCATTCGCGCCACCCGCATGATGGTGGAAACCTACGGATGCGCCGAAGAAGCCCAGATGGACAACGGCCAGGACTTCCGCAGTTATTGGTTCACGGGGAACGCCTGGAACGAGCAGCACCTCAAGTTCGGCGCCAAGGAAGAAAAAGCTGTCTCATCCGTGATCGACGACCTCGGCACCGCAGTCCACTTCACCGAGCCCTATCGCGGCCAGTCCAAGAACATCGAACGCTTCTTCGGCTTCATGGCCAGCGAGTTCGACAAGGAGTTCGATAGCTACCTCGGATCAAACACCGCTACCCGCCCCGACGAGGCCAAGCTCTACCTTGGCGCCTTCGACGGCGCGGCCAAGCGCGACATCATGGAACTGCCCACCATCGAGGAGGCGCGTGAACTGGTGGACGGCTTCATGCGCGCCTTCGCCGCCACGCATCACCATACCGGCGATGGCATGAACGGCCGCACCCCGGACGAAGTCTTCGCGGAGAACCTCCAAGCCCGCCGCGACATTCCCGAGGCGTACCGCAAGTACATCTGGACCCGGCGCGAGATCAAGACCGTCCAGCGTGACGGCGTGAAGTCCGGCAACGACTGGTTCTACAACACGCAAATGCAGATGTTCATCGGTCAGCAGGTCGAACTGCGCGTCAGCATCGACGACATCGGCCAAGCCTACATATTCAGCCTGGAAGGCGAATACCTCTTCGACGCGTCCAGCGAGTTCAAGGACAAGGGCTTTACCGAAGAGAACAACCGCGACCTGGCCCGTAAGCGCGCCAAGGCCGCCAAGCACCTGGATAAGTACAAGCTGGCACAAAAAGAGCTTCAGAAGGACCGCAAAAGCAAACTGGAAGAGCTTCGCGATGCCAAGGCGGAAGAACCCGTCACTTACGAAGTCATCAACGGCGGCACGATCAGTGTACCCGCTGGCGGCCCGAAGCTCGCCCTCGTCAAGAACGAGAAGCCGGTTCGGAAATTAAAGAGGCTTTTCGATGATGAGTAGAAACGAGGCCACCCCTCGGGGCGCAGCCCTGAAAGCCGGATCGTAACCGGATCGTTAGGACACCGAAAGTCCGCCGTATTGGAGGAACGGAGGCCCGGCCGGGGGCGTAATACCGGCCCCTCTTTTTGGCAATCCCCGCCCCGTGTGGGCGGTTTAGAACGACGGCATAAGGAGCGAACGAGTATGGAAAAGAAGGAGACCGAGTACAACGAGGAGCTGTACGCGCGGTTTTTCGAGCTGGTGGGAACGCCGGAAGAGATGGCGGGAGCAAGCTCCCGACGCATCAGCCAGGCCAAGGCGGCGGCCGCCCTGGGCTACTCCTCGGGCGTCGTCAGCGCCTACAAGAGCCGGAGCTACAACGGCAACGTGAAGACCCTGGAGGAGAAGATCGAGGCGTGGCTCAAGCGCGAGGCGCGCCGCCTTGAGAAGGTGGACATCCCCACCGCCGAGACCTCCGTCATGGACCAGGTGCGCAAGGCCGCGACCATCGCCCAGGATGACGCGGACATCGCCGTGATCGTCGGTGACGCGGGAACCGGCAAGACCACGGCCCTCCGGCGCTACGAGGCGGAAAGCCACTCGGCCTTCCTGGTAGAGGTTGACCCGAGCTTCACGAAGAACGTGCTCGTGTCCGAGATCGCCCGCGTGATCGGGGTGGACCAGAAGGGCGGCATGACCGTCGTGATCGCCCGCATCGTGGAAGCCCTGCGGGAGCGGGACGCCGTCCTCATCATCGACGAGGCTGACTACCTCTCCGACAGCTCCCTGGAGCTGGTGCGCCGCATCATCAACGACAAGGCCCGCACCGGCATCGTGCTCGCTGGGCTCCCGCGCCTGGAGTACAAGCTCCGCAACCTCCGCAACGACCACGAACAGCTCGCGTCCCGCGTCGGCGTCCTCCTCAAGGTGGGTCGCATGAAGCGGACGGACGCGGTGAAGATCCTCGGCGGCGTCTGGAAAGACCTCTCCAAGGAGACGGTGGACGCCTTCGTGAACGTGGCGGGCGGCTCCGTGCGCACGCTCACCAAGCTCATCGGCCGCGTGCACCAGGTCATGGGACTCAACCGGCTGGACGCCCCCGACGCCGACGTGGTCGCGGCGGCGGGCGAACTCTTGATGCGATAGGGAGGGAAAGCGATGCAGGGAATGATCTACCGGGCGGCCATCGCCGTCAAGGAAGCCGGGGAGCGCTGGGGAAGCTCGACGCTCATCCGGGTGGGGCTCGCCCTCGGCGACTTCGCGCGCTCGCTCCGGATCAAGCGATCATGAGCATGGGCGCGCCGAGGATGGAGCGGCGCATGAACCGCCGCAAGGCCAAGCAGGCGATTCGGGAGCTTTCCTCCTGGAACCGCCGGGCCGAAAACGACGCGGCCGGGAATCCCCGGCAGGCCCCGGCCGCATCCGAAGTGCTTGAACACGAAGAGCATACCCAGAGAGGGAGGAAGTGTCTATGAGCGAAAGAGCAGAGCATCACGGAAGAGAACATGAAGCGTTTCTTCGTCGGTGGCATCCCGCGACTTGGGGATACCCCCATAGCCTGAAGAAAAGGTCCCAAGCATTGCATCGGCATCAAGACAGCGCCGAATCAAAATCAGTTTCAACTCTAGCTGCGCTTCGGCAAGAATTTCAGAGTTTCGCTCGCCATTGGAGTCAATCAGCTTCACCAGTAAGTCCTGCGCAGCTTCCCCGAATTGCCTTTGAAGCTCCTGGAGCTGGCTTTCATTCACCCGATAGAGCGTCCACAAGCGCTCCGCAAGCTCCATCGGGAATATGCGTTCCCGAAACTCGTACCACTTTAGACGCACAACATCAACCGGAATCTTGTTCACATATCACCTCCGTTTCGGAGGATACCATAAAAAGCGCAAGGAGGATTTCATGGCGCGACTGAAACCGAAGGTAGGGAAGATCGACACGCTGGAGGACGCGAACCTCGTCCTGAAGGAGATCGGCATCCTGGAACGGGAGCTTGAGGCTATCGACTCCGAAGCCCACAAGGAAATGGCCGAGATCAAGAGCGACGCCGTCAAGGCGGGGGAGCCGATCCGGAAGCGGATCACCGACCTCTCCGCCCTGCTCGGCGCCTTCGCCGAGTACAACAAGGGCGACCTGTTCAAGGACAAGAAGACCGTGGAGCTGACCTTCGGCGTCTTCGGCTACCGCAAGAGCACGTCCATCACCGTCCGCAAGACCACGGTGGACCTCCTCAAGAAGCTGAACCTGGTCCAGTACATCCGCATCAAGGAAGAGCCGGACAAAGAGGCCATGGCGAACCTGGAAGACGAGCAGCTCGCCCAGGTGGACGCCGTTCGGAAGGTCAAGGACGACTTCTTCTGCGAGGCGGACAAGGAGGAGGTCAACAAGGAACTCCTCAAGGAGCAGATCGCCTAGGCGGTCTTGAATCGAAGCGAAACGGCGGGCCGCGCGTGCGGCCCCGTCCGTTGTCCGAGGGCGGCGCCTCGGGCCTGATGAGTAGCCAAAGGAGCAAAGCGCGATGCAGATAGTCGGGACCGTCCTCGGGATCCTGTTTCTCTCGGCCGTCATGGTGGCGCTCGCCGTGCTGGCCTTCGGGCCGTTCGTCCTGGACGAGCTGGCGGAGCGGAAGAAGCGCGCCGGATCGCGTCTGATGCCCAAGCCAGATATTCGGCCAGCGCTTCTATCTCTGAAGGGTGGCGATCCGAACCCGTGGTGCCCTGGTTGTATTAGGGAGCATGGGCCGGTTGAGGCATGCGACGACTGTTGGAACGGATCGGACTACGAGGCGGAGCGTGAGGACTGACCTCTTGCTCCAGGTGGAGGCGGTGGGGACCGCCGACACCCGAGAGCTGACCAGGGAGATCGCCGAGGCCATCGCAGGCCTGGGCGGGATCCGGAGCGTGAAGCTCCTGGCGTCGCGGCCGTATACCGCGCCACCGGGAGAGGCCCGGCCGCCGATGAGCGAACGGCGTCCGGGCTAAGCATTACGAAATAAGGAGCGTATCAAATGGGAGGGGACACGGTGAAAAGGGCACCGCACGTCATGATCACGAACAAGCGGAGCAAGATGAGCCTGATCCATATCGCCAAGGAAAAGTGCGGTCTGGATGAGGAGTCCTACCGCGCCTTGATTTCCGGCGCGGCGGGCATCGAAAGCGCCAGGGAGCTGGAGTGGGAAGACCAGTTCAGCGCCATCATGGACGCCTTCGAGAAGCTGGGATTCCAGAGCTGGAAGAAGGAAGGGAAGACCAATTCCCGCCCCCGGTGGACGGATGAATGGGCTTGCAAGCCGGGCCAGCGGGCCAAGATCGAAGTCATGTGGAAGACCTGCGCCCGCAACAAGGACGAGGCCGCGCTGCGCGCCTTCATCCGCCGGATCGCGCACGTCGATTCCCCGCGCTTCCTGAATCCCGCCCTCGCGCGGAAGGTGATTCTCGCGCTGGAGAAGATGATGCTCGCCGAGGGCTACGACCCGGTATCGGGCGGGAGGCTCGCGAAATGAGGCGTTCCCGTTTTACCCCCCCGCAGGCGTGCCAGATGAACATCTTCGAAGAAACACCGGCGGACCGTGTCCTGGAGCTTGCCGCCTGGCTCAAAGGCGAACTCGGCACGCTGCGCGTCCGCGTGGAAGCCCAGCGCGCCGGTTTTCGCGAAGCCGAGGAGGCCCTGCTCGAAGCGCGGGACATCCTCGCCCAGGCGCGACAAGAAGAGTTATTTAAGGACGCATAATGGACGATAGAAACGACGCTTTCGAGCTATTAAAAGAGCTTCTCGGCCCCGAGCTGGCCCTCCGCGTGGCCGACTCCTTCGCCGGGACAGCTCTCTACATACCCAAGAACATCATCACCGCCGAGCGTCACCGGGCCATCCGGAAAGAGTTCCAGGACGGCGCGAGCTATCGTCAGCTTTCAATCAAGTACGGGTATTCGATCAGCCATGTCCGGGAAATATGCCGGTACAAACGGAAGTCGGCATGAAGGTCTACGTATCCGGCCCGATGACGGGCATCGAGGAGTTCAATCATCCAGCCTTTGCGGCCGCCTGCGATGTCTTGCGCCTGGCCGGATACGAGGCGGAGTCGCCGCACTGGGCGCCGGAGCTTGAGAGCTGGGAAGCCTACATGCGGCACGACCTGGCGCTTCTGCTCGGATGCGACGCCATCGCCATGCTCCCCGGGTGGGAGGGATCGCGCGGCGCGCGGCTTGAACGGCTGGTCGCCGAAGCGCTGGGCCTGCCGGTCTGGTACATCGATGAAGGCCGGATTATTCCGGCAAGTCTCTATAGATCATAGCAAGGCGCACTGCGCCAAGGAGGAAC
>JBBIPM010000056.1:0-8427 GCA_037442865.1 Candidatus Woesearchaeota archaeon | reverse complement strand
CGTCCCCATAAGGCCGAATTCAGGGGTTTCAGCCTTTTAAGACTTCATCAAAAGAAGGGATGAACCAAACAGATGTGTGGTGTTTGGCCGGTTCTCTCCCAATTGTTTCGTCTGGAACTGGTGTGTGGTTTTTGTGGGTTTTGTTCTGAATTTGGTATATCTGTTTTTTATTATTTATTTACTATTTATTTACTATCTATATAGAAAAATAATATAGAAATATAATAAAAACAGATTTTGTTTAACAAAATAAGGTGTAGAAAAAATCACAAACGCTCTTGTCCCTTCCCTCTCCTTCTCTATTTCTCATCTCTCATTCCTCCCCAACCCCCTCAACAACCCCTTCACTTTCTACAGGAAATGAAGGGGGGTCACCACAACCAGAACAACGAGGTTTTTTCCTCTACATCAAACCATAACAACCTTTAAATAACCCCTATTTCCACTGGAAAAATATGGGGGCGCGACTCACCACGTTTTTTGAGAACTTCCTCGAGAAGAGTTCCATCTTCGCAAACAAGAAGGCACTCCAGAGCGCCTATGTTCCAGACGAAGTAGAACACCGCGACGAACAGATAGAGGCGATTGCCAATATCCTCGCCCCCGCGCTCCGCGTCGAACGGCCGAGCAACCTCTTCATCTACGGAAAGACCGGCACAGGGAAGACGCTCACCGCACAATACACCGCCGAACGGATGTTGGCGGTGGCAGAAGAACGGACCATCCCCGTCAAGATATTCTACCTCAACTGCAAGCTGAAGAAAATCGCCGACACCGAGTACCGGCTCATCGCCGAGCTGGCACGACACCTCGGCAAGGCGATCCCTCCCACCGGTCTCCCGACGGACGAGGTCTACAACATCTTCTTCCAGGCGCTCGACGCGCAGCGCCAGATCATCATCTTCATCCTCGACGAAGTCGACCAGCTCGTGAAACGCGCCGGCGACGAGATCATCTACAACCTCACCCGGGTCAACAGCGAGCTGAAACAGGCACAGGTGGCGATCATCGGTATCTCGAACGACCTCACCTTCAGCAATAACCTCGATCCCCGGGTGAAGAGCTCGCTCAGCGAGGAGGAACTCATCTTCCCACCGTACAACGCGCTCCAGATACAGTCGATCCTGAAACGACGGACGGCGCTCGCCTTCCTCGACGGCGCGCTCGGCGATGGCGTCGTCGCGAAATGTGCCGCCTACGCCGCCCGGGAGCACGGCGACGCGCGCCGCGCCCTCGAGCTGATCCGCGTCGCCGGAGAGCTCGCGGAACGCGCCGGCGAACGGACGGTCCAGCTGAAGCACCTGGACGCGGCCGAGGAGAAGATTGAACGTGATAGGTTCCTCGACGTCGTGCAGCACCAGCCGAAGCAGTTCCAGGCGACGCTCTACAGCGCCATCGCAGTGAACGACCGGAGCACGGAGTCGTTCTTCACCGGCGAGATCTACGACCATTACAAGGAGCTCTGCATCAAGATCGGCCTCCGGCCCCTCACCCAGCGACGCGTCAGCGACATCATCGCGGAGCTCGACATGCTCGGCCTGATCAATGCGAAGGTGATTAGCAAAGGTCGGTTCGGCCGGACCCGCGAGGTGACCCTCAACATTCCCCGGGCCCTCGCGCCGAAAATCACCGCGATCCTGAAAGAGGAGCTCGGCGTCTGAGACGCGGGCAGCGAGAGGAGGAGAGGCGTCTGCGCCGAAGGGCGACCCGCCGACCACCATGGAGCGAGACGAGAAGATACTGGCATTCTTGGAGAAAGGGCTCCTGCTCAGCCCCGAGCTCGCGGAAGAGCTCGACACCCTCGAAGCGCCGCTGAGTCGGGACGACCTGTTGCTGCTCGACGCCCGGAACAAGGGGTTCGCCGACGAACCCCTGGACTGGCAGGCGTTCGACGACGCCAAGGTGGCGGCGGAGAAACGGAACGAGCCGCGTCCCTACGAGGGGTTCGCCGGGATGGCCGAGCGCGGCGAACTGGCGCGGAACGGGATCAGGATCATCTCAAACTACGTGAAGAGGAGCAGGAAGTACGCGTACGAGGATTTTGTCGCGCACTTCAACCAGCGGTTCAAGGCGCTTGCCGCCATCCTTCGCCAGCGATCGGAGCTCCAAGGAGCGATGTCCATCACCCGGCTCGCTCGGCGCGGCGCGAACGAGCGGGTCGCCCTCATCGCGATGGTGGATGAGAAGAGCGTCACGAAGAACGGGAACGTGATGCTCACCCTCGAGGACCAGACGGGCCGGACCAAGGCGCTCGTCACCGCGAAGAACGCGGAGCTCCACGCCGCGGCGCGCGACCTCGTCCCCGACGAGGTGGTCGGCCTGACCGGCTCGCTCGGCGACGGGATCATCTTCATCAATGGTCTCTTCTTCCCCGACGTGCCGGTGACGCACGAGCTGAAGAAGACGCCGAACGAGGAGTGGCTCGCCGTCATCGGGGACCCCCAAGTGGGGGGCAAGCAGTTCCTCGCCAAGGACTTCGCGAAGCTCCTCGCATGGTTCAACGGCCGGCTCGGTAACGAAGAGCAGCGCGCCATCGCCGCGAAGGTGCGCTACGCGGTCGTCGTCGGCGACCTCGTCGAAGGCGTCGGCGTCTATCCGGGGCAGGAAGAAGGGCTGACGCTCAAAGATATCAAGGAGCAGTACCAGGCGTTCGCCGACTTGCTCCGGCAGATCCCCTCAACTATCAGGATATTCTGCATCCCTGGGAACCACGACGCGGGGAGGATCAGCGAGCCGCAGCCGCCGATCTACAAAGATTTCGCACCCGCGCTCTACGCCATGGAGAACGTCACGATGCTGAGCAGCCCCTCCCTCGTCACCATCGCAGAGGACCCTGAGAAAGGGTTCTCCGGGCTCGACCTCCTCCTCTACCATGGCTACAGCCTCACCTATTACGCGGACAACGTCCCCTCAATCAGGGAGCGGGGCGGCCAGAAACGGGCGGAGCTGATCATGAAATTCCTCCTCCAACGGCGCCACCTCGCCCCCACCCATGGGAGCAACCTCTATATTCCCGACCCGGAGCAGGACTCGCTCGTCATCGCGAAAGTGCCAGACCTCTTCCTCACAGGCCACATCCACCGCGTGGCGAGCGCCGTCTACCGCGGCGTCACCCTGATCAACGGCTCGGCGTGGTGCGACATCGACGAGTACCAGGAGAAGCGCGGCCTCGAGCCGCAGCCCGCTCGCCTGGTCCTCGTCAACCTTCAGACGCGTGACGTGAAGGTGATCAACTTCTTCAGCGGCAAGGGGAAAGGCGTCGCGGTTGCGGCGCCGACTGAGCAGGAGGCGACGCCGTGAACCAGAGCGATGCCATGACTGACTATTTCACCGCTCTCCAAGAGGGGGTGGAGCGCTCCTTCCTCGTCGCGCAACGCGCCCGCGCCGAAGGGTACGACCCTGAACCGGTTGTTGAGGTGGCGCTCGCCGCGAACCTCGCCGAACGCGTCATCGGCCTCATCTCCATCGTGGCCCCCCGGCTGAAAGGGAGCGGCCTCGTCGCCAGAATCCTGGAGTTGGAGGAGCGTTACGGGAAGCTCGACTGGCGCGTCGCCTGCATCGCCGCCCTTGAGGTGGCCCAGCAGCGGTTCTGCGCGTTCAGCACCGTTACCGAGGCGATCGAGGTCGGGATCAGAGTGGGGTTCGCATACGTCACGGTCGGCGTCGTCTCCGCCCCGCTCGAAGGGTTCACGAAGCTGGAGCTGAAGCGGCGGAACGACGGTGAAGGACAGTACTTCTCCCTCTGGTACAGCGGCCCGATCAGGAACGCCGGAGGGACCGCCGCAGCCGTCTCGGTGCTGATCGCAGACTATATCCGCGTCCACATGGGGTACGCCGCCTACGATCCCACTGAGAAGGAGACGAAGCGGTGCCACGCCGAGCTCGAGGACTACCACAACTTTGTCACGAACCTCCAGTATTATCCGAGCGACGAGGAGAGCGAATTCCTGCTCCGCCACCTCCCTGTCGAGATCGATGGCGACGAGTCCGAGAAGTACGAGCTGAGCAACATCAACCTGAAGGACCTCCCCCGCGTCGCGGCGAACCGGCTCCGGAACGGGTACTGCCTCATCCACAGCAGCTGCATCCCCCTCAAGGCGCCGAAGCTCTGGGCGAAGCTCGAGAAGTGGGGTGGCGAGTTGGGCCTCACCCATTGGGGTTTCCTCAAGGAGTTTATCTCGCTCCAGAAGCGGATGAAGGCGAGAGGGAAGGTGGAGACCTCCACCGGGCTGAAGCCGGACTACACTTACATCCAAGACTTGGTGGCGGGCCGCCCGGTCTTCTCCCATCCGATGCGGCCCGGCGGGTGGCGCCTCCGGTACGGCCGGAGCCGCGCATCGGGGTACAGCGGCCAGGCAATTAACCCCGCCTCGATGGCGCTCCTCCTCGGCTTCCTCGCCACCGGAACCCAGCTGAAAGTGGAGCGACCGGGGAAAGCGGCGGCGTTCACGCCCTGCGACACGGTCGAAGGGCCCATCGTGAAGCTTCGCGACGGCTCGGTGAGACGCGTTAAGACCGAGTCGGAGGCGCGGCGTCTCTCCCCTGAGGTGGCGGAGATCCTCTACCTCGGTGACGTCCTCGTCAATTATGGTGACTTCTTCGACCGCGCCCATCCCCTCGTCCCGGCGGGGTATTGCGAGGAGTGGTGGCTCGCCGAGCTGGAGAAGCGCGCCATGGAGCTCCACGCTATCCTCGACCTCGACCGGCTCTCCGCCGTCACAGGTGTGGCGAAGGAGCGTCTCGGCCTCCTCTTCCAGCAGCCCTTCACGCCCGTGCCGTTCACCGAGGCGCTCCGGATCAGCGAAACGACCGGCGTGCCGCTCCACCCGAGCCACACTCTCTTCTGGAAGCTCCTCGACGAGGAGGCGGTGCGCCAGCTCCTCTCACTCCTCGCGTCGGCACGGCTCGACGGCGAGAAGCTCCTCCTTCCGTATCGGAAAGCGGTCGATGCACCAGGGAAGCGCGCCTTGGAGACGCTCGGCGTCGAGCATGACGTGGTCCATGGCGAGACGATTATCCTCGTCGGCGACGCGGCGCGGCAGCTCCTCCTCCCCCTCGGGCTCGAGACGGTCTTCGGAGCCGCGGGGGCGCAGGAATGGTCCGGCGCGGTCTCCGCTTCGTGCGTCGCCGACGGTCTCGCGTTCGTCTCCTCGCGCTCCCCCGTCACGCTCCGGGACAAGGCGGGCACCTTCATCGGCTCCCGGATGGGGCGGCCCGAGAAGGCGAAGATGCGCGAGATGACAGGGAGTCCGCATGTCCTCTTCCCCGTCGGGGATGAAGGTGGTCGGCTCCGCTCCTTCCAAGGCGCGTTGGCCGTCGGGAAGGTCCAGAGCAACTGGCCGCTGTGCCGCTGCTCGTGCGGGAACGAGACGCCGCTCTTCCGGTGCGAACGGTGCGGCGGGAAGACGGTGCGCCTCCTCTCCTGCCCGCAATGTGGCATCGTCGAGACATGCCCCCACGCCGCGATGGAACGGTGCGACCGGTGCGTCGCGGCGGGCCGGGACGGCCTCGGCCGGTGCGAGCACCGGATCCAGCGCTCGACGGTGCGGAGCGTCGACATCAAGCGGATCTTCGAGGGTTGCCTCTCACTTCTCGGCACCAACATCTACCCTGACCTGATCAAAGGGGTGCGGGGGACGAGCAACGGCGACCACATCCCCGAGCACCCGGTGAAGGGGATCCTCCGCGCCAAGCACGGCATCCACGTCAACAAGGATGGCACGCTCCGCTACGACGCGAGCGAGCTGACCCTGACCCATTTCAAGCCGAAAGAGGTCCACGTCGCCCCGGAACGGCTCCGCGCTCTCGGCTACACGGCCGACATCCACGGCGACCCGCTCATCCACGAGGAGCAGGTCCTCGAGCTGAAGGCACAGGATGTGGTGCTGCCATGCTGCCCCGAGAACCCGGAGGATCCCGCCGATGAGGTCTTCTTCCGCGCCGCGGCCTTCATCGACGAGCTCCTCGTGAAGCTCTACCGGCAGGAGCCGTTCTTCTCCTTGCGGACGAAGGAGGATTTAGTGGGGCAGCTCATCGTCGGCCTGGCGCCGCACACCTCGGCCGGCATCCTCGGGCGGATCATCGGCTTCTCTAAGACTCAAGGGCTCCTGGCCCACCCCTATTTCCACGCCGCCATGCGGAGGGATACTGACGGCGATGAGGCTTGCGTCCTGCTCCTCATGGATGCGTTCCTCAACTTCTCACGGAAGTACCTGCCCGAGTCGCGCGGCTCGACGATGGACGCCCCCTTGGTGCTGACGAGCATCCTCAACCCGTCAGAGGTGGACGACATGGCGTTCCACGTCGACATCGCGTGGAAATATCCCCTGGAGCTCTACGAGGCGGCCCTCGCGTTCAAGAAGCCGTGGGAGGTCTCGGTGCCGCAGATCAAGGAGACGCTCGGCTCCCCTGCCCAGTACGAAGGGATGGGGTTCACACACCCCACCTCCGACCTGAACGCCGGGGTGCGGTGCAGCGCGTACAAGCTTCTCCCCTCCATGGAGGAGAAGCTGCGTGGCCAGATGGAGCTGGCGGAGAAGATCAGGGCGTGCGACGCCTCAGACGTGGCGCGCCTCGTGATCGAGAAGCACTTCATCCGGGACACGAAAGGGAACCTTCGGAAGTTCAGCCAGCAGCAGTACCGTTGCGTCGCGTGCAACGAGAAGTTCCGCCGTCCGCCCCTGCGCGGCAACTGCACAGCGTGCGGCGGCAAGGTGATCTTCACAATCAGCGAAGGGAGTGTCGTCAAGTATCTGGAGCCGTCGTTGTCGCTCGCCTACGCGTATGACGTGCCCACCTACCTGAAGCAGGATTTGGAGCTGACGAAGCGGCGCATCGAGTCCGTCTTCGGCAAGGAGGCGGAGCGGCAGGAAGGCCTGGGGCAATGGTTCGGCTGAGCCCGCGCAGGAGTTCGAGAATACTATCTTAATCTTCGCCATCGTTTGGTAGAAATCGTGCTCGGTCTCCTTCTCCTTCGTCTCGAAGAAGATCCGGTCGAGCCCGGTCCAGAAGCTGAACCGTCCCCGCCGGCTCGAAAATGAGGAGGAGCAGGTTGTAGAAGAAGGTGTGGGTCGCGAGGGTTGTTGGGCGTTAGTCCCGGCGCTCTCTATCGTTGGGAGACGCCGGGTGGCGGGCTGTGTTGGTGGTTTTTGGATTCGGACTCTAGAGACTATAGTCGGAAACGTTTCGCTCTGTTCGGAGAATTTTTTCTCGGAGGGTCTCTTCTAGATCCTGCTCTTCACCGCGTTCCGGGCGCCGCAGGCCTGGCACGTCATGAGGATCGCGCCGGCGTCCTTGGAGAGCTTCGTCTCGGGTTTGCCGCAGCTCTTGCAGAAGACAAACTCGTCCGCGTATTGGGTGATCTTCTCGTTGATCTTGCCTGCGTTTATCTTCGTGCCGAAGACGACGCTCTGCTTGATGATCTCTCCCGGGGTGGCGAGCTCCTTCTGGACGTACTTGAGGAGGTGTTCCGGCCTCCGGTCCAGCGTCTTGGCAATCTCGAACCAGTTGTTGATGACCGTCTTGACACCCTGGATGTGCCCTTTCACTTTGGGGATGGTGAACCGTTCCGTGCTCTCCACGTCCTCAGGGAGCTGTTCCTTGGCGCGGTCGAGCAGCTTCTCGTACTCCATCCGCGACCGGATGAGGGGATTGTTTTTAAAGATTTACCTGTTCCTCGTCCGCATGGCTGAATTCCTTATCGTCGCCACCTCTCATATCGCGGCTCAGGCCATCCGTGATGTGGAGCGCGCCGTCGCATCGTTCGCGCCGGACGCGGTGGCGGTCGAGCTTGATCATGGCCGGTTCCACGCCCTGCTCTCACGGCAGAAGCCGGACTATTCGCCGCGGCTGATCCGCGTCGTCGGAGTCAAGGGGTATCTCTTCGCACTGCTCGGCTCGTGGCTCCAGCGGAGGCTCGGCCGAGTCGTCAGCATGGAGCCGGGCGCGGAGATGCTCGCGGCCGCGCGGCTCGCCCAGGGGAGACGGCTCCTCCTCATCGACCGTGAGTTGGTGCTCACGTTGCGTCGTCTCCACGCCTCGTTGGGTTGGCGAGAGCTCCGTCGCTTCCTCCGCGATCTCTGGGAGTCGCTCATCCGTCCGCGTCGCATTGCGTTCGACCTTTCTTCCGTGCCGGACGAGGGGATGGTGGCGCTCCTCCTCGCCGAGCTCCGGGAGCGGTACCCGCGCCCCTACCGCGTCCTCGTCGAGGAGCGGAATAGCTACATGGTGCGGCTCCTCCTCCGCTATGAGGAGCTCCATCCGGAGGAGAAGGTCCTAGTCGTCGTCGGCGCCGGCCACGCGCCGGGATTGCGGACGCTGCTCGGCGAGGGGTGATGCGTGGCCGCTCACCTTTTTTCACCGCGGCCAGCCGAACGGCTTTGCGCGGAAACTCGTCGAATTAGTGATGTTTGTCCCAGAACCTGTATC
>JBBIPM010000055.1:0-8567 GCA_037442865.1 Candidatus Woesearchaeota archaeon | reverse complement strand
ACAGGTTCTCCCCCACCCTAACGGGGTGGGTTAATATTTGTTTCTACAAAGCCCAAGGCATGAAAACGCTTAAATAGATGGACTCGGTTGAGACGCTACGAGGTGGGTCATGGGTCTCTTCAGCAAGTTTAAGAAGAAGGATGACTTCAGCTTCTCCAACCCGCCTGATTTCAGCCAGCCGCCGGGGAAGGACCCGTTCGCCTCCGACCCGTATGCGAAGGACCCCTTAGCGGGCGACCCGTTCGGCGCGGGCTACGGGCAAGACCCCTTCGGAGACCAGTCCTCACGATTCGGCCAGGAGTCGAACTTCAGCCATGACATCTTCACCTCGAACGAGCCGACGAACGCCGACCGGGCGCGAAGCTACGCGCAAGGGCTGAGCGCGCAGCACGGCCCAGGACGGGGAATGCAGCCGAACACCGCGGGGCAGAGCTATGCGGGCACCGTGACGGGGCACGAGGCGCAGCTCATCCTTGAGCGGCTCGACACGATCAAGGCGGAGCTCGACGCGATCAGGCAACGGATGCTTCGAATCGAGCACTACATCGAGCAGAGCGACCAGAAGACGGCGACGCAGCGACGGTACTTCTAGTGTCCTCATAGTTGCTTCTCACGAATAATGGTGCCTTTGCCGCTTTCACGGGGCACCAGAAGACGTGGCTAATGGCGCGGACTCGGTCGCGTCGTACGAAGGCGGAGGCCGATCTCTCACCGCGGCGAACATACGGAGTTAAAGAGCCCCACTATCGAAGAGTTCTCACGAGAGAGACAGTAGAGTGCGGCGAAAGCGCAGAAAGGCGAAACGCGCCGCTCTTCATCCTAGGAAACCTCTTACGAACGCCGCGTTGACGACATCCTGACGGACGAGGTCGTGTCGCTCCTTCTTGAAATTCTGAAGGATGATGCTCGTGATCCGCGCATGGTCGCTGTTTCGCTCGACGGGAAGGCGTTTCATCACGGCCTTGACGTCCCCCTGGATCCGCCGCGGGAAGAAGGAGAGGTTCTCCTTGTTCAGATACGTCGCCGCCGCCTCGTGGTCGGGGAGGAAGTTCGGCCAGGCCTCCTGCACTCGCTCGAGCTCCTTGTCGGAGAGGATATGCAGCCCCAAGAGTTCGGGCGGGAGGCCGAGCGAATATAATGCCGCGGTGTAGGTGATGGCGCGGGGCAGGGTGACGCCGCCGCCGTCGCGCGCGTAGCCGAAGAGGCCGATGTGCATCTTCCGCTTCCGCCGCGCGGGGATGTTCGGCGCCATCCGGTTGACGATGGGCGCGATGAGCTTGACATGACCCTTATACGCCTTCGCCAGCTTGTCGATGATCGGGAGGAGCGTCTCCTCGTCGACAGCATACGGTCTCTTCCGTTTTGATTCGTTCATCAAGGTTATCGAGTTTCTGACTTCGTCGAGCGGGTGGTCGTACTTGAAGCTCGACTGCGCCGTGAAGGTCTGGATGGAAGGGTAGCCCTTGAGAAGGCCGGGGACGTTCTTCGGCGTGAAGTTCCCCCTGAACGGGGCGGAGCCGCAACCGATGAGGGGGAGGATCTCGACCCCCGTCTTCTCCTCCACGGCGTGGATCCGTTGGAGCGCGACCTTGAGCATCAGCACGGTCGCGGCGCTTCCGTAGTTCAACGCCGGATCGGAACGGGCGTACCAGAACCGGAGGAAACCGTCGCCGTTCGTCGCCTTCGCCGCGATCAGCTCCTCCGCGATCCGGTGAGAGCCGAGGATTGCCTCTTTCTCCTCTACGAGGGGCGTGACGCGGACCGTCTCGGGCCGGAAGGCGCCGATCCACTCCTTGATCCGCGCGTCGCCCGGTAGGAGGGGGAGCTCCTGGTTCTTCACGATATACTGGTCGTAGTACGCCTTGACCCGGAGCACGTCCTTAGCATCCCGCGTCATCGGCACATAGACCTGCGGAATCGGCGGCGCAGTCTCCTCGCCGTAGAACGCGGCGGCGATGTCATGGCTCCTTGTCACGCCGTGGAGCGCCTCGATCAGGACCTTCGCGTCGGCCTTCTCGACGCGGGGATTGGGGACGCGCAGGCTGATCGTCTCGTCGACGCCGAGGGGGTGCTTCCGGAAGAACGGCTCGTAGCGGGACAGCAGTTTCTTGACGACGAAAGCGTCCGCCTCCTTTCCCTCCGTATCCCAGAGCTGCTCCCTGATCCCGAGATGACTGAAGCTGTAGAAGGCCTCTTTCACCTCGTCGTCGTCGCCCATCACCTCGTGCTCGGCGAAGAACGGGACACTGACATTGTCCGGGTGCTGCGTCGACAGGACGCGGGAGATCGGGAAGTGCATCGGGGACGCCGAGGGGATGTGTTATTTATGTGTTTGGATTGGGCAGTTTTTTATATCGCCGCGCAACGACGGACCCATGGTCGAGAAGGAGATGGTGATGACTGGCAACGGCCGAAACCCGAGAGGAGAAAGCCGGAGAGAGAAAGGAAATATCCGGGAAAGGAGCGGAAGGGGGGAAGACCGAAGAGCTGCAGAAAGCCCGAGTGGCGCGCGCGGCGAACAGGGCGCCTGGCTGCCGTTCCTCGTCCTCGCCGCGGGACTCCTCCTTCTCGATCAGCTCACGAAGGCGCTCGTTCTGTCGTCGTTGCCGCTCGGCGAGAGCGTCACCCTCATCCCCCGCCTCCTCTGGCTGACGCATGTCCGGAACACTGGCGCATCGTTCAGCATTCTCGCCGGGCAGAACACGCTCCTCCTCTTGGTAGCGCTCGTCGTCCTGGGGCTGCTCCTCTACTGGCACGACACGTTCAACACGAGGATCGAGCGGGGCTGCTTCGCACTGATTATCGCCGGGCTCCTTGGGAACCTCGTCGACCGCATCCGTTTTGGCGGCGTCACTGACTTCCTCGACCTCGGCTGGTGGCCGGTCTTCAACGTGGCGGACTCGGCGCTCGTCGTCGGCGTCCTGCTCCTCGTCGCACACGAGCTGTCCAGGAAGGGGAGAGCGGGAATCCGAACGAAACGCGAGAAGTGAGAAGAGCATCACGGATTCGACGGCCGATAGCAAGCGGGACCCAGTGAGTCACGCTCAGAACGGAGAATTAGAACTCGTCCATCGATTCAAGCTTGTCAAGATGGCCGTTCTTCCGGAGGAAGTCGACCTGGATGGGACGGTACTTGAAGATAATGTCGCCTTTCTTGTCGCCCTCGAACTCCCACGGCTCGACCAGGACGATATCACCTTCGCGGACCCAGAGCTTCCGCTTCAGGCGTCCGGGGATACGGCAGTTCCGCGTGTTGCCGTCGAGGCAGCGGACCATGCAGCGCGAGCCGCCGAGCCGCTGCTCGAGGACGCCGAACACCTCGTTGTCGCGCGGCAGCTTGACGCGGGCGAGGAGCTCCTCGTCCGTCAGCTGCGGACGCTTGTATTCTGCCATGACGCCGACGAACTGGGAGCGCTTTAAAAACTTTCCGGGCTACCGCAACGAGAGGAGAAGACGCTCCCGACGACGCAAACATATTTATACCCCGCGCCTTCCCGGCGAAGGATGGCACTCCCCGCATCGCTGAAGCTCCCGAAGGAACGCGTCCACATTCAGGAGGCGCGGCTTCTCCGTCGTGTTGCGGCGTTCCTTGCCGACATACTCTTTCTCGACCTCTTCGTTTTCGGCCAGTTCTCTTCGCTCCTCCCCTCGGCGACGGGCTTCGCGGAGCTGGCCCGGAACTTCACGCTCACCCCCGCGCTCTCCGCCGCGGCGACGGCGATGGCGCTCCTCGCCTTCGCCTATTTCGCGCTGTTCGAGTATCTGCTCGCCCAGACGCCGGGGATGATGCTCCTCAGCCTCAGGACGGAGAACGTGACGCTTGGACGCGCCTTCGTCCGGAACCTGTACCTGATACCGTTCTTCCCCTTCCCGCTCCTCTGGGTCCTCGAGCCGGTCCACCTGTTGTGGCGGAAGACGCGACTCCTCGAGCTGGTCAGCAGGACGAGGACGATTGAGGAGATACGATACTGAGGATCAGAACCAGCGTACTGCGCGACAGAGAGATGGAGCGACACCGAGGCGACGGCATGGCACGGACACAGACGAATGGGACAAGTATGGGTATGAAGATAGGGATCAGCATCCTCATCCTCCTCGCACTGGCGACGATCGCGAGCGTCATCGCGGCGATGATCCTCCTCTTCCAGGGCAGGAGCATGGCGACGGGGAACGTGGCGGTCATCACGATGGAGGGCGTCATCCTCGCCGGGACGGGCTCCGCGCGAGGAGGGATCGTGGGGAGCGACACGATCCTTGAGGATATCCGGACTGCGGAGGAGACGAAGAGCATCAAGGCGGTCATCTTCCGCGTCAACAGCCCCGGCGGGAGCGCGGTCGCCTCGGACGAAGTGGTGACCGCAATACAGGGCATGGAGAAGCCGAGCGTCGCCATCATCCGCGAGACGGGGGCGAGCGGCGCCTACTGGATAGCCTCGGCCGCGGATCACGTCATCGCGAACCGGATGAGCGTCACAGGGAGCATCGGCATCATCGGATCCTACCTCAGCTTCGGCCGGTTCCTCGAGCATTGGAACGTGACGTACAACCAGCTCGTGAGCGGGGAGATGAAGGACGTCGGCACCCCATTCCGCGAAATCGAGCCGAACGAGAGGGAGTTCCTCGCCGAGAAGCTCGCCCTCATCCACGCCTTTTTCGTGGAGAGCGTCGCCGAGAACAGGAACCTGAGCGTCGAGGAGGTCGAGCCCTTGGCGGACGGCCGGTTCTTCCTCGGCAGCGAAGCGCTCAGCCACGGGCTTGTCGACGCACTCGGCGGGGAGCGCGAAGCCGTTGCGTGGTTGAAGGAGACGCACGGCATCGAGGCCGAACTGGTCGAGTACACGCACACGCCGACGCTCATGCAGCTCCTCAGCGAGCTGGGCGCGGCCCGTTCGCTGACGCCCGAGGCGGCCCTCGCGCAGTACGCCGAGCAAGGACGGGCCGTGCCGATGGCGCGGTGAGCCGATGATCCGCTGCGTCGTCTTCGACTTCGACGGCGTCAGCGATGACAATTATGAGAAGCACTTCGAGCTCAGCCAGCGGCAGATCACCGGACTGACGCGCGAGGAGCATCGCCGGCTCTTCGAGAGGAATATCCATACTGAGTGGGAGAAGCTCCGGCATCGGATGACCGACTTCGACCTCAAGGCCCATTTCAACGAGTATGATGCTGGAAGGGTGGCGCCCGAAGGGGTCACGGGGACCCTCCTGACGCTTGCCGACCGCTACACGCTCGGCATCATCACCTCGGCGAAAGAGAGCGGCGTACGCACCTATCTCGAGAAGAACGGGCTGAAGAATGCGTTCTTGTTCCTCTACGGCTTCGAGACGGACCCGTCTAAGGTGGCAAAGTTCCTCAAGGTGAAGGAGGAATACGCGCTCAAGGACGAAGAGCTCGTGCTCGTCACGGACACGCTCGGCGACATCCGCGAAGCGAGGAAAGCAGGAGTCGGATCCATCGCCGTCGATTTCGGCTATCACAAGCGGGAGCATCTCGAGAAAGGCAAGCCCCTGGCGATCGTTTCTCAGTTCTCCGACATCCCTGCGACGATCGAGAGCCTCATATGAACGGCACGTTCCTGGCATGTCGGCTCTTCTCGCCGTAGATGAAGAGATAGTTCCAGAAGAGGCCGCGCACCTTCACCGCCTGGACGCTGAACCCTTCGTCGCGGAAGAGCCGCTTCAGGATCTCCTCGTCGGCGAGGAACTTGGGATTCGGGAGGAGGCGGAAGAAGTCGACGTACTCGACGAAGCAGACCTTGCCCCGCTCGGGAAGGACGCGATGGAGGTCTTTCAACACCTTCCGCAGGTCTTGGATGTAGCTGAGCATGCCGACACTGAAGATGAGATCCACCTCCGTGATGCTGGGGTGGATCCGGTTCACCTGGTGCGGATCGTGGAGCGTGGAAACATGCGTGATGCCTCTCCGTCTCAAGCGCCGGTCGAGGATTGAGAGGTTCTTCGCACTCAAATCGGTGGCGATCACCGTGCCCCTCGGCCCGACCCTCTCCGCGATGTGGAGCGTAAAGGTGCCGACGCCTGCGCCGTATTCGAGCACCCGTTTCTGCTCGAGTTCGCGGAACAACGAGAGGATCTCCCGCCTGATCCGCTTCGGCAGGAGCAGGTTCTCGAGCAAAAGCGAGAGGAACGCGAACGTCTCGGTGAACCGGATGACGGTACCCGGGTCGTAGTAGAAGCTGAGCAGGAGGAAGAGAGGGAAGGAGAGGAGGAGGAACCCTCCGACGAGCAACAAGGTGTGGATCGCGCCCGGAACCATCACGGACCAGCCGACGAGGAGTGCGAGGAGCGTCGCGATGAGGAGGACCCCCAGGGGAACGCCCGCTCTGAGCCGGAACGGACGGGGCTGCTCCGGCTTCGTGCGACGCATGACGAGGAAGGCGATGATGACTGCCATGTACAGGACGAGGACGATAGGCATCAGGAGGTGAAGAATCGCGTCGATGTTCCCGCTGCCGACGATGACGAGGAAGCTGGAGAGGATCGTCTGGAACAGGATAGCCTTATGCGGCGTCTTGTACTGCGGATGGGTGTCTGCGAACTGAGCGATGAAGAGCTTGTCCTCCGCGAGACTCATGATGAGACGAGGGGCTGAGACGATCCAGCTCGCCACCGTGCCGATTACCGCGAGGTAGACGATGATGCCTGCGATCGGCGCGACTGAGACTCCGTAATAGAGCGTGGCGAGGTCGATGAGGGGGGTCGCGGAGGAGCCGAAGACGTTCCAGGGTATGTTTCCGAGGCTGACGACGACGAAGGAGAGGACGAGGAGCGAGATGAGCGCAGCGGCGACCCACATGGCGCGGGGCATGACGCGCTCAGCGTCCTTCGTCTCTTCAGCGAGGAACGTCGCAGATTCCCAGCCGAAGAACTGCTCCGCGATGAAGAAGATGGCGAGCAGGGTGATGGGGAGGTCAAAGACCCAAAAGGGCTTGAGGAGGTCCGAGGAAAAGGTGAAGATCCCGGGGATCGTGAGCGCGACGAGGGAGCCGATCGTGATGAGGCCGAAGGCAACGAGCATCGCGGCGCTTGTCTGCATGCCGCGATAGGCGAGGTAGTTGAAGATGAGGATGAAGCCGATGCTGATCGAGATGCTGAGGAAACCCGGCAGGTCGGGGTTCAGGTAGTTCACCGCCGTCACGACGAGCATCGCGACGGTGACGTTCCCCGCGATCATCGTCATCCAGCCGATGAGGAAACTGGGGAAGTAGCCGAACGCCTGCTTGCTGTACTCGTAGACACCTCCCGCTTTAGGATACATGCCTACTAGCTCGGCGAAGACGAGCGCGATGCCCGCGCCGATGAAGGCCAATAAGGTCCAGGAGATGAGGGAAGCGGGCCCCGCCACCTTCGCCCCAACCGCAGGAAGGAAGAAGATGCCCGTGCCGATGATGCTGTTGATCGTGATAATCAAAATCACTGGGAAGGAGAGCGTCTTCTCGAGCCGCGCCATCGAGGAAGCATCGCCGAAACCATTTTTTAAATTAGCATAACCATCGCCGAGTGGAGATCAAAAAGAAGAAAAAGCTTATTAATGGAAAGGAGGGGGAAGGGAACGAGAGCGGAAAAGAGAGCGGAAAGAGGGAGTCTGCGTGGAGATTAAACGGGCGGAGCAGGAGGAGCGATGGCACGCTCTCGCCCCCGAAGCGGCCGCCGGGTTCTTGCGGAGCGACACCACGCACGGACTCTCCTCGCCGGAGGCGACGGCGAGACTCACGGAACATGGCCCGAACATCGCGGCGAAGGAGGAGACCACCTCGGCGCTCACCATCCTGCTCCGGCAATTCAAGAGCTTCATCATCTACGTCCTCGGGGCGGCCGCGATTCTTTCGGGGATTATCGGGGAGCACGTCGAGTTCATCGTCATCAGCTGCATCGTCGCCTTCATCGTCCTGCTCAGCTTCTTCGAGGAGTACAAGGCGACGAAAGACATGGAGGCGCTCAAGCGGCTCACGCCGCGCCAGGCGAAAGCCCTCCGCGACGGCCAACTGCGCGATATTCTCGCCGCGCAGCTCGTCCCGGGCGACGTCATCCTTCTCACTAGAGGGGACATCGTCCCCGCAGACGCGCGGATCATCGAGGAGAGCGGCCTCCAGGCGGACGAATCGGCCCTGACCGGCGAGAGCATGCCCATCAAGAAACGGGCCGACGCCTCGCCGATGGAGACGCCGCTCGCGGAGCGGAAGAGCATGCTCTACGCCGGCGCCCAGGTGATGAATGGCCACGCGAAAGCAATCGTCGTGGCAACGGGTCGCACGACGGAACTTGGGAAGATCGCCTCGATGGTCAAGGATGCCGGTGAGGAGTCCTCACCCCTGCAGAAGCGGCTCGACCGGCTCAGCAAGCAGTTCAGCTACGCCGTCTTCGCCGCGTGCGCGTTGATCTTCATCGTCGGCATCACCCGAGGAGAGCCGTGGGAGCACCTCCTCCTCCTCGTCGTCGCAGTGGCGGTCGCGGGGATTCCTGAAAGCCTCCCCGCCGTCATCGGGGTGGCCCTCGCCATCGGCGTGAAGCGGATGGCGAAGGAGAACGCGATCATCAAGCGGCTCCCC
>JBBIPM010000054.1:0-8722 GCA_037442865.1 Candidatus Woesearchaeota archaeon | reverse complement strand
CCGTGCCGGCCTTCCTCTCCCGTGCCGGCCTTCCTCTCCCGTGCCGGCCTTCCTCTCCCGTGCCGGCCTTCCTCTCCCGTGCCGGCCTTCCTCTCCCGTGCCGGCCTTCCTCTCCCGTGCCGGCCTTCCTCCACCGTACTCCGCGCAAATATTTAAAAAGAATTGTCTCTCGGACCCGTCAAGAGAGGTGGCTGATGGGGTATCTGCTGTCGCGGGAGCGGCTCACGGGCTTCTTCTCCGCCCTGATGGCGCATGGCGACCTCATCGCCCCGATGAAGCGGAGGCGCGACGGCGTCGTCACCTTCGACCGCGTGGCGAAGGACGACGATCTGGATCGGCTCGACCTCTCTGTCAATCCGCAGTTCTCCGGGAAGAAGCAGTTCATGCCTGCCTACGAGGAGCTCTTCACCTATGACATAGCTGCCCAGGAGGTGGTCGACCATAAGCTCCGCTTCAAGCCCCGCATCCTCTTCGGCCTGCGGCTCTGCGACCTCAACGCGGTCAGGATTCAGGACTCCTTGTTCATCGGCGCCCAGTTCGTCGACGACCAGTACAAGGCGGCGCGCGACGCGGTGACGCTGATCGGCTGGTACTGCGACACTCCCCCCTCAGAGTTCTGCTTCTGCGGCAGCATGGACCTTGTGAACTGCTACGACCTGCTCATCCGGGAGATCAATCCGAAAGAACAAGGTGGAATTGGGAAGGCGTCGGCACGAGAACGCGACGCGATCTATATCGATGTCGGCTCGCCGAAGGGGCAGATTCTCGTCGCGAAGCTCCTCGCCACGGCGGAAGGGAAGGGGCTCGGCCTCGTCGAGCACACCGAAACCGTGCCGAGGATCGAGACGAAGAAACGGCTGGAGACGAAGGAGATCAGGCGTCTCTTCGACCATCCGGAGTGGGAGCGGGTGACTGATGCGAAGTGCCTCAGCTGCCAGCGGTGCACGACGATGTGCCCCACCTGCATGTGCTTCGATATCTACGATAAGACCTCCGCGGATCTCGAGCATGGGACGCGGGAACGAACATGGGACAGCTGCCACTCGAAGCGGTTCACCGAGGTGGCGGGCGGCCACGTCTTCCGTCCCTCGCGTGTCGCCAGGTTCAAGCACCGCGTCTACCACAAGATCGTCTACTATCCCGAGGCGTTCGGCTCCTCGATGTGCACCGGCTGCGGCAGGTGCATCGAGCACTGCCCGACACGGATAGATTTCGTCGAGCTCATCAACGGCATCGCGGAGGGGAAGAAGTGACTCTCGATAGCGGGCGCCACCGCCTTGGCGCGGAGAGCGATATGCCGTCCGACTCGCAGAATCTGATACGCGTGAAATGCCGATGCGATAAGCGCCGCGGCGGCGCCCGAGGAGGAGAATGATGACGAAAGGTTCCTGCGACTGTCACGACTGTCATTGCGAAGAGCACCGTCTCGAACGGAGGGAGAAGGGGACGACGCTCCTCCTCGACCCGGTCAAGGCTCCCATCGTCCTGAAACGGAAGGAGGGGGCGCGCCACATCCTGCTCCGCGTCAAGGCGCACGCAGACTACGAGCCCGGCCAGTTCTTCCAGGTGACGGTGCTCGGCTACGGCGAAGCCCCAATCTCGATCGCCTCGTACAGCACGGAGCACATCGACCTCCTCATCAACCCCGTCGGAGCGGTGACGACGGAGGCGGTCCGGAAGCGGCCGGGCGACGTCCTCCTGTTACGCGGCCCGTACGGTTACGGCTACCCGATGAAGTACTTCCAGAACAACTCGCTCGTGCTGATCGGCGGCGGCTGCGGCGTCGCCCCCCTAAAAGGGGTGCTCGATTACGTCGTCCGCCATCGCGCCCATTTCCGCGATGTGCAGTGCTTCTGGGGCTACCGTTCCCCCGGGGACGCGATCTTCGCGAAGGAGTTCGCGCGGTGGGAGAGGGCGGGCCTCTTCTCGTTCACCGTCGCGTACAGCCAGCCGCCGCCCGGCTTCACGGGGAAGAGTGGCTACGTCACCGAGTGCCTTGACGAGGTGAAGGAGAACCGCGGCAGGGTCGCCTTGATCTGCGGCCCGACGCCGATGATGCTCTCCGCCGTCAAGGCGCTCCAGGGGCGCGGCTGGCACGACGACCAGATCTGGATCAGCCACGAACGGCACATGAAATGCGCCACCGGGATGTGCGGCCACTGCATGATCGAAGGCAAATACACGTGCAAGGACGGCCCCGTCTTCAGGTGGGACTGGATCAAGGAGGCGAAGGGATGAGCTTTGCTGCGCACGCTGCTTGCTGCCGTCTCCGGCGTCAACGCCGCCGTGGCGCGGAAGCGATTCCCGATCAATATCATGAATGCTCGGTGCACAATCGGATACTGACGCGGATGAGCGCCGCGGCGTTGACGCTCTCGGCGTTGCGGATGAGGTGTGCCGTTGTGATGATGGGGGCTCGGTGATGGAGACAAAGCTCGGCCAGGACGTCCTGTGCCATCGCACCCAGATGAACGACTGGCTCCATCGCTTCCGGGAGAAGCGCGTCAAGGGCGAGAAGCTGAAGGTCGGCGTCTTCGGCCTCACCGGCTGCGCGGGGT
Source organism: Candidatus Woesearchaeota archaeon (assembly GCA_037442865.1). Taxonomy (GTDB): domain Archaea; phylum Nanobdellota; class Nanobdellia; order Woesearchaeales; family UBA525; genus UBA153. Next base: position 6,164 of record JBBIPM010000054.1, on the reverse strand, counting down.
GCCAGCTCACCATCCTCTTCGCCGAGAAGTTCCCCGCGCTCATGGGGATGATCGATATCCTCTCCATCCCCTTCATCAAGGAGCAGAACCACGAGGGGAGGTTCGACCTCATCATCCTCGAAGGCCTCGTCGCGAACACGAAGGACAAGAAGAAGGCCGAGGAGTACCGGGGGCGGTGCGATGTCCTCCTCTGCCTCGGCGCCTGCGCCGTCCATGGCTGCGTCCCCGCGATGAAGAATTTCATGGACCATCCTGAGGTGGAGAAAGCGGTCTACGCGAAGGTCGACTATCTGAACGGCCTCGCCGCGACGCCGGTCTCGACCCACGTCTCCGTCGACGTTGAGCTGCCCGGCTGCCCCCCGGACGCGAACCAGATCTACGCGGTCCTCACCGACCTCGTCCTCGGACGGCCACCGCGGATCACACACAACCCGGTCTGCGTCGAATGCGTGAAGCGCGAAGTCGATTGTTTGCTGATGAAAGGGAAGCCGTGCCTCGGCCCGATCACCACCGGGGGGTGCGACGCGATCTGCACCGCCGCCGGCCATGAATGCATGGGGTGCCGAGGCCCCTCCGAGGACGCGAACCTCGTGGCGTACATCGACCTGCTCATCAGCAAGGGATACAAGCGGGAGGATATCGAGAAGCGGCTCCATACCTACGCCGGCCTCGCCGTTGAGGCGCGGCGGAAAGCGGAGCGCGATGCCGCGCCGCAGATGACTCCGCAGGCGGAGCCACGCGACGCGGCTATGCGTCAGGCGACGACGAGCGATGCGAAAGGACGGGTTGCACACGACGGCGCGAAGCGCGTGGAGGGGAAGCGAAGGGACGCGGAGGATGCCGCCGCGCCGTCACGAGGAGGCTGCTGCTGATGGCAAAGACGATCACGCTCGACCACATCACCAAGATCGAGGGGCACGCCTCCCTCACCGTCAAGGTGGAGAAGGGGCGCGTCGTGAAGTGCGAGCTCGGCTCCACGGAAGGGGCTCGCTTCTTCGAGGGGCTCGTCGTCGGCCGCCCCTACGACGACGCGGTGGAGATGACTATGAGGATCTGCGGGATCTGCAGCGTCGGCCATTACACCGCCTCCCTCGCGGCGCTCGAGGACGCCATGGGGATCAGGGTGAGCGAGCAGACGCAGACGATGCGCGAGATCACCGCGATCGGGGAACGGATCAGGAGCCACGCCGCGCACCTCTACTTCCTCGTCCTTCCCGACTACACGGGATTCGACTCCGCCTTGGCGATGGTACCGACGCGGAAGAGGGAGATCGGCGACGCGCTCCTCCTCATGAAGCTCGGGAACGGCATCGTCACCGCCTTCGGCGGGCGGCAGATGCACCCGATGGGCCACCGCGTCGGCGGCTTCACCCACTACCCGGACCATGACCAAGTGAACGCGCTCCTCGCGCTCCTCGACGAGGCGGAAGCGCCTGCCCTTCGGGCGCTGAAGCTCTTCGCCTCCTTACCCTACCCCTCGCTCTGGGTGGAACGGGAGCACCTCTCCCTCCGCCAGGAGCACGGTTTCCCGCTCCTCACCGGCGACATTATTGCCGATACGGGGTGGCGGATTACGGAGCGCGAGTATGAGCGGTACTTCACCGAGTACGTCGACCGGTGGAGCACCGCCAAGTTCGTCGTCAAGAAAGGGAAGAGCTTCATGCTCGGAGCCCTGCCGCGGATTAACAACAACCACCCGCGGCTCGACCCGGATATCCACAGGATCCTGACGAGAGCAGGGGTCAGGTTCCCGAGCAAGAACCCGTTCCACAACAACGTGGCGCAAGCGGTCGAGCTCGTCACGTGGGTGCGTCGTTGCCGCGCGCTCCTGAAGAAGCACGCGTGGGGGTTCCGCGACGAGAAGATGCCTGAGAAGATATCGGTGACGCCGAGAGCCGGCACTGGCGTCGGCGTCGTCGAGGTGCCGCGCGGCATCCTCTTCCACACCTATACGCTCGACGAAAAAGGGTGCATCCTGCGCGCCAACATCATGACGCCGACCTGCCAGAACCTCAAAGCGATGCAGGAAGACGTCGCGGCGTACCTCCAGCAGCTCCTCGACCAGAGCGTGAAGAGGGCGGAGATCCCTCTCGAGATCGAGAAACTCATACGGGCCTACGACCCGTGCTTCAGCTGCAGCACGCACTTCTTGAAGGTCGAGTGGGAAGAGTAGGAAAATCCTTGACGCGTTTCAGGCCGGATGCCGTCAGTCCGGAAACCGCGACAACCATTACCCCGCCTCCTTGATCACCTCGATGCCGCCCTGCACTCGCTCGTCCTGCGCCGAGTAGCCGGTGATGGCTGCTCTGCCCGACGACCGGATGCGTCGGCCAGGCGAGGATGGCGTTCTGAGGCGCCAGCACGCGTTTCTGGTCCGGTCCGACGTTCCCAGGTAGTAATCGAACTCCTCTGGCGGAGCCCTTTTTTCGTCACTGTTGCTCCGGTGAATGGTCGGCCGAGATTACGGCGAGACGCGACCCGAGCCCTACGTCATCGGATTCATGCGCCTTTCCCACGGAGCATCGATGGCTCAGCCACAGGGGCCATCGGCATTGACGCGGTATGAGTTGATGAGCGGAGAAGTCACCGCTACGGAGAGCGTCACTTCTTCACGTAGACCGTCCTGCTCGGGAAGGCGAACCCTATCCGCGCCTTCTCGAAGTCGCGCTTGATGGCGGTGTTCAGCTCGTCCTGGACGCCCCAGAAGTCCTTCATCCCCTCCTGGTTGATCCAGTAGACGACCTTGAGGTTGAGCGAGGAGTCATTGAACGCGGTGAAGGCGACGGTGCAGTCGTCATTGAGTCCGCGGATCCGCTTCACGTGCTTCCGGATGATCCCTTTCGCCTCCTCGATCCTCTTGATGCTCGTCCCGTATTCGACGCCGAGATCGAGGATGATGCGGCGCGCCTTCTCCGCCGTGATGTTCTCGATGTTGCTGTCCACCACCTTGCTGTTCGGCAGGATGATCATCGTGCCGGCGAGGGTCTCGACGCGCGTCGTCCGGAGCCCTATCTCTCGGACGTGGCCGTCCACCTCTCCCACCTTGATCCGGTCGCCGATTTTGAAGGGCTTGTCGAAGAGGATGGCGACGCCGCCGAAGAGGTTCCCCACCAGGTCCTTCGCCGCGAGGGCGAAGGCCAGGCCTCCGAGGCCGAGGCCTGCGAGGAGGGAGGCGACGTTGTAGCCGAGCTTGTCGATCGCCATGATGGCGACGATCAGGATGACGACGACGTTGATGAGCCGTTTCGCGATGGGGAGGAGGTGGTCGTCAAGGTCGGTCTTCGTCTTCCCGGCGAAGGGCTTCACGTAATACTCGATCATCCCGTTGAGGAACCGGATGAGGTACCATGCGACGTTGAAGATGAAGAGAATGGTGAGCACCTTCCCGTACGCTTCGAGGAAGCCGGTGCTCATGGCGAGGAGGATCTTGCCGAAGTAGAGCGCGCCGAGGAGGATGGAGAAGAGGATCGGCCCTTCGAGGAGGGTGAGGAGGAGGTCGTCGAACTTCGTCTCGGTCTTGTCGGCGAAGGCGTGGAGGATCCTCTTCGAGATCCAGGTGATCGTCTTCCCCATGATGACTGCGCAGATGATGACGCCGAAGAAGAGGAGGTATTGGGCGACGGTGTTGCCGAGATACGTGCTGGAGAGGCCGAACGCCATGCCGCGGGGTGGTCAACCGCTCTTTTTAAGGGTTGCGTCCCGCGTCTCGCGCGCGATCTGGAGCTCCTCGTTGGCGGGGATGACGAGGACCTTCACCTTTGAGAGCGAGGAGCTGATGATCAGGGCGTTCTCGCGGTTCCTCTCATCGTCGAGGAGCACCCCGAGATGGCCGAGCTGCCCGCAGACCGCTTCCCGGACGTACCAGGCGTTCTCGCCGATGCCGCCGGAGAAGACGAGAGAGTCGAGTCCGTCAAGCACGGCGGCGTAGCCGCCGATGAAGAGGGTGATGCGGTAGCAGAGCATCCGGAACGCGAGCAACGCGAAGGGGTCGCTGTGCTCGGCGCGTCCCCATATCTCCCGGAGATCCTCGGTGCCCGCGATCGCTTTCAGCCCCGACTCCTTGTTCAGGAACTCGCCGATCCTCGCTGGGCTCTTGTGGAGCTCGCGGAGCAGGTAGAGGACCGCTTCCGGGTCGATCGCGCCGGAACGGGTCCCCATCATCAGCCCGTCCGTCGGGGTGAAGCCCATGGAGGTGTCGACGCTCCTCCCGCTCTTGAGGGCGGTGACGCTCGACCCGTTGCCGAGATGGCAGGTCACCATCCGCGCAGGCATCCCCCCGAGGAGCTCGGCCGCCGCTCCGGAGCAATACTTGTGGTTCGTGCCGTGGAATCCGTACTTGCGGATCCCGTACTGCTGGTAGAGCTCCGGGCTGATCCCGTAGAGGTAGACGTGCTCCTCCATCGTCTGATGGAACGCGGTGTCGAAGACGGCCACGTCCGGGACGCCGGGCAGGAGCTTCCGCGCCCGCCTGATGCCGGCGAGGTTCTGGTGCTGGTGGAGCGGCGCCAGAGCGGCGAGCTCCTCGATGCGGCTGAGCGTCTCGTCGTCGATCCTCGCGGCTGCCGAGAAGAACTCGCCCCCGTGGACGACGCGGTGGCCGATGGCGATGATCTCCTTCAAGCTCCTGAGGAGGCCCTCTGTGAGGAAGAGGTCGAGCAAGAAAGGGAGGGCGTGAGCGACGTTCTTGAGGTGGACGGGCGCCTCGAGGATCTCCTCGCCGACGCCGCCAGGAGCCGCGTACCACCGTTGGAGATGGAGCCGCGCCTCGGGGGAGCCGAGCCGCTCGAGCCGAGCGGTGAGGATGAGCGCATCATCATGGGGGGAGTAGAGGGCGCACTTGATGCTGCTGCTCCCCACGTTCAGCACAAGGATACGGCGATGCAACCCCTCACCTCACCGAAACGAGTGGAGAACGCTCTTTTTAAGTCTTCCGAGCCGGTTCTGCCTGCGCTGCCGTCACCGCGATGACGTCGACGATGTCCTGGACCGTGCAGCCCCTGGAGAGGTCGTTCACCGGCCTCTTGAGCCCTTGGAGCAACGGCCCGACCGCCTGGAACCCGCCGAGGCGCTCCGCGACCTTGTAGGCGATGTTCCCGCTGTTAAGATCGGGGAAGAGGAAGATGGTCGCCTTGCCGGCGACAGGGGAGCCAGGAGCCTTCCGTTTCCCCACCTCGGGGACGTAGGCGGCGTCGAACTGGAGCTCGCCGTCGACGGGCACGTCGCGGAGGCGTCGTTGCGCGAGCTCCGTCGCGAGTCGTATTTTCGTCACGTCCTCATGAGCGGCGCTTCCTTTGGTGCTGAAGCTGAGGAAGGCGACGCGCGGGGAGAGGCCGAAGAGCCGTGCGCTCCGCACCGAATCGACCGCGATCAGGGCGAGCTGCTCCGCCGTCGGATCGGGATTCAGCGCGCAGTCCGCGAAGAGGAGGAGCTCCTCCTTCCGCTTCAGGACGCGGCGCAGCAGGAAGAAGCTGCTCGCGAAGCCGCGCGGGGCGCCGATGAGCTGGAGCGCCGGCTTAATCGTCGAAGCGGTGGGGGTCATGCTTCCGGAGACGTAGCCGTCCGCCAGCCCTTGCTGGACGAGCATCGCCGCCAGGGACTTGGTGTCGCTCTTGAGGAGGCTGCGCGCCTCGTCGAGGACAAGCCCCTTGTGGCGGCGGAGCATCACCATCTCCTTGGCGAGCCGCTCCCCCGCCGGATGGGAGACGAAGTCGTGAAGAGGGGCTTTCAGCCGGAGACGGAGCCGCTTCTGCGCGGCAAGAACCCTCTTCGGGTCGCCGAGGAGCAGCAGTTTCGCGAGCCCCTGCTTCTCCACGATCGCCGCCGCCTTGAGGATGCGCGGATCCTCCGGCTCCGGCAGGACGACGGTGGCCTGCCGCCTCCTCGCGACGGCGTAGATCCGTTCCATGCACCCCATAGACGCGCTTCTGAGAAGAGGGGGATTAAAAGCTTTTCTGCTTTATGAAGGGCCGAGCGGAACAGTACCAAACAAACAGTAGTTCCGATTGAACGTCTTGTTTTCTGTGCCGCCGGGGAGCGATTGTCGGAGAACGGGCAAGCTGCAGGGTCCTGACCCGGCACGTGCGAGCCTGTTCGACGCTCTTTCCTGGCGCCGGAGCGTCGGTTTATGTCCCGCGGCACAGACTTCACACTCAGCAGGGAGATGC
>JBBIPM010000053.1:0-8783 GCA_037442865.1 Candidatus Woesearchaeota archaeon | reverse complement strand
TTTCATGGTTGTGCCTCCGGAGCGCCAGTAAAGGCGGCGCGCCAGCGCCGCGCGCGCTCCGGATAGAACCTTTTAAATGTCCAAATAAGAAGATTCCCACTTAATCTGACTTAACCATTCAGGAACCCGTTTTTTAAACACCACGCCTTCTTCGGTCGTCATGACGCTCGCGCTCGGACCGTTGCGCCTGAGGAGTCCCTGGATCCTCGCACCCATGGAAGCGGTGAGCGATTGCGCGTTCCGCAAGCTGTGCTATTCGCTTGGCGCGTCGTTCACCTGGACCGAGATGGTGCGCGCCTCTTCGTTCCTCAGGCAGAATCCCTCCACCCTGGCGCTGGTCGACACGTACGACTCCGAGGTCCCCACCGGACTCCAACTCCTGACGAAAGGGCCAGACGAGCTCCAGAAGGCGCTCGAGACGCTTTTCGAGCTCCGTTCGCGCCCCGAGTATGGCCACTTCCGGAACATCAGGGCGATCGACCTCAATTTCGGCTGCCCCAATCCGGAGCTGATCGAGAAGGGACAGGGCCCGGCCATGGTGAAACGGACCAGGAGGATAGAATCCATCTTCACGACGTTGAAGGAGACGGTGCGGGCGCACGATACGAGCATCGCGGTCGGCGCGAAGATCAGGCTCGGCCTCAACGAACGGGAGATGCGCTATAAGGTGGCCATCCGGCTCGTGTCGGCGGCGAACAGCAGCCTCGACTATCTCATCGTCCACGGCAAGCATGCCGGCCAGCGCGGACTCGACCAGGCCGATTGGGCTGCGCTGAAGGAGTTCAAGGAGGCCCTGACCATCCCCTTCATCGCGAACGGCGGCGCGCTCGATGCCGCGAAGGCGCGGGAGCTGTCGGCTTTCACGAAAGCGGACGGCGTCCTGATTGCCCGCGGTGCCATCCAGAACCCGTGGATCTTCAGGGCACTGACGGGGCGGGGCGCGGAGCTCCCTTCCGCGGCCGAGATCGATGCGGCGTGGCAACGATACCTGGAGGACGCGAAACGTTTCGGGACGAAACGAAAATATCTGGAGTTCCACGAGGAGAACTTCACGCGGATGCGGAAAGATTTTTCCGGAAAGGAAAACTTCTAGTACTAGTCGACCTTCACGGAGCAGATGGAAACCAGTCCATTCTTCCGGCCCGAAAACATCTTCCTCGTCGTCGGCGCGACTGAGAATGAGGAGAAGTTCGGCTCGAAGGTCTTCCTCGATCTGAAGGGTGCGGGATACAATGTCGTCGCCGTGAACAACAAGACGAAGCCGGGCGACGAGATCCACGGGACGCCCGCTTACCCCTCAGTCACGGCTTTCCTCGAACGCGTGGAGAAGCTCTTCGACGCCAAGAAGCGCCACGAGGCGCACGCACGCATCGTCCTCATCCTCATCGTCCCGCCGCCGGCTGCGCTCGCCGTCGTCACTGAAGCCCGGGCGCACGACATCACGAAAGCCTGGTTCCAGCCGGGAGCGGAGAGCGATGACGCAATCAGGTTCTGCGAGGAGCACGGCATCGACTGCGTCCATGATGCCTGCATCATGCTTCGACGACGAGGATGAGCGCGGCGAGACCTTGAGTGGCGGCGGAGCGACAGGTTCTCTACAGCGCCTTGAGCTTGCTCGTCTCGATGTAGCCGTACCAGGCGAGGCCGTAGATGACGACGAGGATGATGATGAGCGTCAGCCACCGTCCGAACTCGCCGAGGACGTAGTTGGCGAACGCCTCGACGCTGAGCGCGAGGGAGAGGATTGCGGTGAGCCGACCGACCTGATAATACTTGCGAGGTAGGACGGTCTGGGTGAGGAAGAGGAGCGCCACGCCGACGAGGAGCGAAACCATCATGATGTTCGTTTCGCGGAAACGAAAACCGGCGAGGACGGCATGCGCGCCTTCGGTGAAGATCAGCACGAGCAGTGTGACGATGGTGGTGAAGCTGATGATGACGTCCTTGGCCATTGCGTTCCCTCTCACTCCTTTACCCTGACCCTTCGCTCGGTGGTGATGAGGCCTTCGTCCGCCAGCTGTTCCAGCGCAGCGAAGAACCGTTCCGGGTTGGTCTCCTCTCCGGGCCGCTTCACCCGTTCTCCGTTCTTCTCCTTGAGTATTTTTTGGAAGAGCGCCTTCCGGGAGAGGGACGCATCCCGGGCGAGCGCCTTCAGGATCCGGCCGCGCCACCATCGGTTGCTGTGACGAAAGGTCGGCTGGCGTCTCTTGACGCGTTCTTGCGCCTCCTCCGGCCGTTCGCCCTTGCTTCTGCACTCCTCGGAGAGCGGGCACTCGTCACATCTCGGCTCCGATGCGGTGCAGACGAGGGAACCGAGGTCCATGAGCGCGTTCGCGTAGAGCGTCGCCCGGTCGGGCGGGAATGAACCCAGGAACGTCTCTTCGATCATCTTTTTCGTGATGTCCTTCTTGGTTTTAGGGAAAAAGATTCGTTTCACAATCCGTTCGACGTTGACGTCGATGCACTTTCCTGGCTTGTTCTGCGCGAATGCCATCAGCGCGCCGGCGGTGTAGGGGCCGATGCCGGGCAGTTTCCGCAATGCCTCCTCATCATCGGGAAGCGCTCCGTGATGCTCCTTCACCACCAGCTTCGCCAGCACGTGCAAGCGGACCGCTCGGTTGTTGTAGCCGAGGCCGCTCCAGAGCTTCAGGACGTCGGCGCGGGAGGCTGCAGCGAGCGCTTCGCAGTCCGGGAACGCCGTCAGCCAGGCCGTGTATTTCGGGAGGACCCGGTCTACCTGCGTTTGCTGCAGCATGAACTCCGACACGAGGATCCTGTAGTGATCCGTGGTGTGGCGCCACGGCAGGTCGCGGCCGTTGCGGGCATACCAGGCGAGGAGGCGCTGCTGGAACGTCATCTGCGCGACGGTTCGATACCCATTATTTATTGGTTTTCTTTCCTCATCTGTGCGCCACAACAATCTTTAAAACACCTCTTGATTCCTCAAAGAAGGTCTGGGTGAGGGGACGTACGAGTAGAGACGCGTAGTCGGGGTGTACGCGCAGTAGGCGAGTATGCATAATAAATGCGTGGGCGGAGGAAGTATATGTACGACCATCTTGAGGTGGCGGATCCGGCGCTCTACGCCATCATGCGGCGCGAGCTCGCCCGGCAACGCGAAGGAGCGGAGATGATCCCGAGCGAGAACCTCGTCTCCCTCCCAGTCCTGGAAGCGCTCAGCACCGTCTTCACGAACAAGTATAGCGAAGGATACCCCGGCAAGCGCTACTACGCCGGCAACGACGTCATCGACGAGGTCGAGACCCTGGCGATCGAGCGCGCGAAAGCCCTCTTCGGCGCTGATCACGTGAATGTCCAGCCGCTCAGCGGCAGCCCGGCGAACATGGCGGTCTACTTCGCCCTCATGGAACGCGGCGACAAGCTCATGGGATTGAGGCTCGACCAAGGAGGGCACCTGACGCACGGCCACCCCGTCAACTTCTCCGGGAAGCACTACACGATCATCCCCTACGAAGTCGACCCGAAGACGGAGATGCTCGACTACGACGCCATCGAGGCGCTCGCCGTGCGGGAGCGGCCCAGGATTCTGCTCGCTGGTTACACAGCGTATCCGCGCAGCATCGACTGGAAACGGTTCCGGGCCATCGCAGACAAATCCGGGGCGATACTCTTCGCCGACATCAGCCACACCGCTGGCCTGATAGCGGGGAAGGCGCTCGAGAACCCCATTCCTTATTGCGACGTCGTCATGACGACGACGCACAAGACGCTCCGCGGACCCAGGGGAGCTATCATCCTCTGCAAGGAGTGGTGTGCAAAAGCGATCGACAAGGCGGTCTTTCCCGGACTCCAGGGAGGGCCCCATGAAAACGTCATAGCGGCAAAAGCCGTCGCGTTCGCAGAAGCGCTCAAGCCCGAGTTCGAGCGGTACGCGAAGCAAGTCATCGCGAACGCCCAGGCGCTCGCCGAGACGCTCAGAGCGGGTGGGTTGCGCCTCGTCTCCGGCGGCACCGAGACGCACCTCATCCTGGCGGACGTCCGCCCCTTCGGGCTGAACGGCAAGCAGGCCGAGTCTGCGCTCGACACTGCAGGGATCTACTGCAACAAGAACACGATTCCCTACGATCCTGAGAAGCCGTTCATCGGCTCAGGGATAAGGCTCGGCACGCCGACGCTGACGACGCGTGGCATGCGCGAACCCGAGATGCAGGTCATCGGCGCACACATCATCGACGCGCTGCGGCACCACGACGACGCGACACTCCTCGCGGCGATACGCGTGGAGATCTTTGCGCTCTGCGCGAGATTCCCAATCTACCCGGAGCTCAAGGGCACCGAGAGACGATGAAGGCGATACCATGCGGCAATACCTCGACCTCCTCAACCACATCCTCGCGCATGGCGTGGAGAAGCAGGACCGGACAGGGATCGGCACGATCAGCGTCTTCGGCCACCAGACGCGGTACGACCTGAGCGAAGGGTTCCCGTTGCTGACGACGAAGAAGATCTACTTCCGCGCCGTGATCCACGAGCTCCTCTGGTTCCTCTCCGGAAGCACCAAGATAACGTATCTCGTCCGGAACAACGTGAAGATCTGGAACGAATGGGCCTTCCAAGTCTACCTCGAAGAGAACGGTCTCGCAGACGTGCTGGAGCGCTACTCCGACGCGTGGAACGAGAAGCTCGCATGGTTCGTCGAGCAGGTGAAGACGGACGACGCCTTCGCCGACCGTTGGGCGGAGCTCGGCCCAATCTACGGGAAGCAATGGCGCCGATGGGCGACGAAGGACGGGAAAGGGATCGACCAGATACGGGGCGTGATCGATCTCATCAAGCGCGACCCCACGAGCAGAAGGATTATCGTCTCCGGCTGGAACGTTGGCGAGATCCAGGAACTTATCCGGAACCATCACCACGCGCCGCCGCCGTGCCACACGCTCTTCCAGTTCATGGTGGTCGACGGGAAGCTCTCCTGCCAGCTCTACCAGCGCAGCGCGGACGCGTTCCTCGGCGTCCCGTTCAACATCGCGAGCTACGCGCTGCTGACTGTGATGATTGCCAAAGTGACGGGGCTGGAGCCGGGCGAGTTCATCCACACCTTCGGCGACCTCCATCTCTACAAGAATCACCTCGACCAGGTCCAGGAGCAACTGTCGCGCGAGCCGCGGAAGCTGCCGAGGCTCCGGATCATCCGGGATGTCACGGATATCGATGATTTCCGCTTCGAGGATTTCGAGCTTACCGGGTATGATCCGCACCCCGCGATCAAGGCGCCGATTGCGGTCTGAACCGCTCTGAAGAGAGGGGTGCGTAGTGAAGAGCAGTCTGTGCGTCAAGAGGAACATCATGGAGATTATCATCATCGCGGCGGTGGCGGCAAACAGGGTCATCGGCAGCGGCGGCAGGATTCCGTGGCACTTCTCCGAGGACTTTAAGCGGTTCAAGCGGATCACCCAGGGGAACGCCGTCATCATGGGACGGATGACGTATGAGTCGATCGGCAAACCGCTCCCCGATCGACGGAACATCGTCCTGACGCGCAGCGAGGGGTATGCGGTGCCCCCGGGCGTGACCCTGCTACCGAGCCTCGAAGAGGCGCTTACCCTTTGCCGGCGCCACGGCGAACGGAAAGCGTTCCTGATTGGCGGCTCGCAAGTCTACGCCGAAGCGATGAGGAAAGGGCTCGCCGAGACGCTCCTCATCACCGAGATCAAGCTCGAACCGGAAGGGGACGCGCTCTTCCCCCTTATTGATCGGGCCGTCTGGACGGAGACGGACCGCGAGACGCACCCTGAGTACGACTTCGTCACCTATGCGCGGCGGTAAAGCGTAATATATTTAAAACGCCTTTCCGCACGGCGCGAGATGGTTCTCCCCCCCATCGCCTCGCAGAAGCGTTTTTCCTCCCTCGCCTCGCAGAAGCGTTTTTCCTCCCTCGCCTCGCAGAAGCGGTTCCTCTCATCCCTCATCCCAGTCATGGAGCGTGGCGGATGCGACGCTTCTCTCCTCTTCATCGACGACGAGACGCTGGCGGTGAACAAGGACGCGACCGCGGTCGACGTTACGCGGCAGCACGATAGGGGCGTCAAGCTTCGAGTGTACGACGGCCACCAGTATCATGAGGAAGGGATCGGCGGCTGGCAACCGAGACTGCTGCGCGCCTCGGCGCGCCGCCTCGGCAGGGTCACGAGACGACGCGACGGCGTCCCGCTCGAAGAGCCGGCTCCCGCGGAAGCGGATTACGTCGCTCTCGGCACGACCGATCCAGCCACGATCCCGATACCTGAGAAGCTGCGTCGCGTCACGGAGACGCATGCGCGGCTCATGGCGGCGTCCGAACGGCTCATCAACGCTCGGGTCTACTACGACGAGATGCGCGAGACGAAAATCTTCGTGAGCAGGACGCGGAAGCTGAGCCAAGTGATTGGCGGTTGCCTCACTCTCCTCTTCCCTTTTGTGAAAGGGGATGACGGCAACACGCGCTACCATTACGAGAGCCTTTTCGGCCATGGTTGGGAAGCGACCGAGATCCCCGACAAGCGACTCAGGGCGGCGGCCCGGTTCGCGGAACGCGTCGCGAGCGCGACCAAGATCGCGCCTGGGACCTACCGGTGCCTCCTCGCTCCTGCCGTCTCCGGGCTCCTCGCCCACGAGAGCTTCGGCCACGGCATGGAGGCCGACACGATCGTGAAAGGGCGGGCCAAAGCTGGCGATTACCTCGGGAAGCGGATAGCGCCGACTCATGTCAGCATCGCTGATGGTCCCCTCCGGCCCGGGAAGCATGGCTTCTTCTTCTTCGATGACGAAGGCTTTCCGGCGACAACGACGCTGATGATCGAGAAGGGCGTCGTCAACCGTCCGCTGACTGACGCCTACTGGGCTGCGCGGCTCGGCGTGCCGCGAAGCAGCAACGGGCGGTGCGAGAGCTGGGACAAGAAAGTCTATGCGCGGATGACGAACACCTACTTCGAACCAGGGTCATCGACGAAGAACGAACTCCTCGCCCGCCTCAAGGACGGGCTCTACCTCCACTCCAGCGCCGGCGGTATGGAGGATCCGAAAGGGTGGGGAATCCAGATCCAAGGGATTGTGGCGGAAGAGGTGCGGAACGGGAAGCTGACCGGGAAGCTCTACTACGAAGTTGGAATGACTGGCTACCTCCCTGACGTGCTGAACAGCATCGTAGGCGTCTCCAAATCGTTCGCGATTCCTGGCAACGGGCGCTGCGGCAAAGGGCACCATGACTGGGTCCGTGTCAGCGAAGGTGGCCCCTACCTCCTCATCGAGCGGGTCTCACTAAGTTGAAGGTTACTTGAAGGTTACTTGAAGGTTACTTGAAGGTTACTTGAAGGTTACTTGAAGAGATGGTAAGGATGTGATGAAGATAGCGTAAGATGTGTTGAAGAATACGTTAAGAATATGTCGAGGACTCACCCATGACTGCCGGACCCTTATCGCCCAGACGGATCGCGCATCGGCTCGGAGCTCTCACTGGCCGGCTGAAGCCCGACGACTGGAAGCTCATCTACCGGGATGAGAGGAGGCGCGGTCTCTTCCTCGCCAACGAGGAGAAAACCGAGACGAGCAGCTCCTCGCGCCGCGCCAGCGCCGACATCACCGTCTACCGCCGTTATGGCAGTCTCCTCGGGGACGCGACATTCACACTCTTCGACGAGCAGGAGTTCGCGACGAAGCTGCGGGACGCGCTCGCGATCTGCGCCACGGCGAAGAAGGAGGCATACCCGTTGCCGCGGAAGCGGCCCATCCCTCGCATCCCGCTCTCAGACGGAAGGATCGCCGCGGCGTTCCGCGACGGCACCGAAGGACGGCTCCTCCGCTCGGTCTGGTTGCGGCTCCGGAACGCGTATAGGAAGGAGCGCGGCGTCAGGCTCAGTGCGGCGGAGCTCCACCTTACCCGGGCCACGACGCGGATCATCGCCTCCGGAGGCGTCGACGTGACGTCGGAGTCGACGAGCCTCTCCGTCGAGCTCGTCCTCACCTCGTTCGGCGTCGGCACGAAGCGGGATGAGCAGGAGTTCCTCGCCGCTCGGACCGTGAACCGGGTAGCCGACCTTGAGGTCGCCTCCTTCATGCGGGAGGCGGCGCGACAGGCGCGCGACATACTCGTCGCGCACCGGTTCAGCAGCGTCCAGGAGGGCGGCATCGTCCTCACTGGGGAGGCGCTTAGGGATTTCTGGTCCCCGGAACTGGCGCTCAACCCGGTGACGTTCCACTGCCTCGCTCGCGCCAAGCACCTCGGGCTGGCGCGCTACGACCGCGGCTCGCCGATGACGACGAACGAGCGGTTCACCCTCCTCTCCGACCCGTTGCTGCCGTACAACCCGGCGAGCAACCCGTTCGACCAGGATGGGAGCCCGAGCAACCGCGTCACCCTCGTCGAGAACGGCTTCGTGAAGCGCCTCGCCGCGTCGCAGCGCTACGCACACTACCTCTCAGTCCCGGTCACTGGCGGCCTCGGCGCGATCAGGCTCGCGCCGGGGAAGGAGTGCGCGGATGCATTGCTCTCCGACGGCGTCATCGAGGTCGTTGCGTTCAGCAGCTTCTCGCCCAACACGATGAGCGGTGACTTCAGCGCCGAAATCAGGCTCGGCTATCTCCACCAGGACGGGAAGCGTATCCCGATCCGTGCCGCGATGTTGAGCGGCAACGTCTTCGCCATGCTCGACGGCTACCGCCCGAGCGCGGAGGAGACGGAGCGTGAACGGTACGCGGGGCCGAAAGCCGTCAGGTTCGACGCCGGCGTCACCCTCTGCGGCGCGTGAACCTCTGCGGCGCGTGAACCTCTGCGGCGCGTGAACCTC
>JBBIPM010000052.1:0-8990 GCA_037442865.1 Candidatus Woesearchaeota archaeon | reverse complement strand
TCCGCGAGGAGCGCGTAGACGAGAACGCGCATAATGACCAGGAGACCATAGCCCGACGCCCCGCGCCGGGGGCGTTGCACGGATTCGACAAGTTTAAGATTAATCGCTGTCGTCACCACTGTTGCCGCTGTTGTCATAACTCCTCACCACAGCGTTATCGACGACAGCGTTTATAAGTGGTACGGCGACGCACCCCTTATCTTAGAATTCTGCCCCACCCTAGAAGAGAAACTGAAATCAGAAGACTCGCTTCTTCTTCGCAGCCTTCTTCTTGACGTCGCTCTTGCTCGAACCGCAATAACAGCCGCAACCAGTCACAGGAACCACCTCCGAAAAGGAGAAAGAAGCGAGAACTATTTATGTCTTTTCCTTGAGCGGCAGCGACGGCCGATCACGAGCCCGGAGGAGAGGCCGAGGAGGAGCGCGGAGACGACGAGCGCGACGGCCCAGGCGGAGAACGGGAGCCGGAACGCGCGCTCGCGCGGGAAGAAGAGGTCAAGATTGCTCAGCTCCAGCGCGTATTCCGCGAAGGTCAAAGCGCTGTACGGGTCATGGTCTTGGAGGCTGGACGCGTACCGGTGATAGCTGTGCCCGATAATCGGGAAGAGCCCCTTCTCCTGCTGCTGCGCGATCACCAGGGCGGCGGCGGCGAGCTTCCGCTCCACGAGGAGCTCGAGCTTGTCGCGCGGGATCGAAATGGCACCGAGGAGCAGGTCGGCGCGGGCATGCGCCTTTGCGGCGCGGAAGAGGCAGAGTGAGTACCGCGCGTCGCGGGTATCGATGCGCGCCAACCGCAGCTCGTCCTGCGCATCCGCGAGGAACTGCTCAGGGACGTAGAGCTCCGCATACCTGAGCCGCTCCTCAGTCTCAGCAACCTTTGAAAGGCACGCATCCGAGAGATGACGGTTATCGAGAAAAATCCGCGGGCTCTCCATGCGGAAGAAGGCGCTCCACGCGTTCGCGGAGTGATGCCGTTCGATTGCGAAGGCGAGCGTCGCCGCGCTGAGGTTCGAGAGGTTCTGGTCCCGCAGCGCCTCCTTCGCCTCCCGGAGCCGTTCAGCCACGATCATCCCGGTCTCGAGCTCCGCCAAGGTCGAGATCTCGCGACGCGCCAAGTTCTCCTCAAACTCGGCGATCCTCATGAGGATCAACCCGTACTGGATGCGCCGCTCCTCCGCGGAGAGGAGTTCGATTTCGACAGTGCGGAGCCTGATGAGGTCGGCGAAGCAGTAGCTGGCGAGACTGTACCAATCCTCGGACGCGAGCGCGCGGGCCCGTTTCTCCGGGAAGGAGCGATCGGACGATTCCTCGCGCTCGGTTTCCTCCAATGCATCCGATGGAGAAGAGGAGGGAGACGAAGGAGAAGAGGAGGGAGACGAAGGAGAAGAGGAGGGAGACGAAGGAGAAGAGGAGGATGAAACAGAGGGAGAAGAAGGAGATGATTGAGACGGAAAAGAAGATGGTGAGGAAGATGGAGAAGAAGGGGGAGGAGGAGCTGATGACTCGTCGATGAGGAGTCCGCGTCGCCGGAGGCTCGACTCCAGCGCATCGTGACGATCGCAGAGGTCGGCCGCGACGTCGCGCATCAGCTCAGTGTAGGAGGAAGGCGCCTCCGCCGTGACCGGAGGGGGAGGGAGAGGAGAGCCAGTCATGATGGCGAGCGCTTCTCCGAGGGTCGCCACCTCCGTGACAGGGATGGGGAGGGAGGAGAGATCGACGGGGATGTAGAGACGTGAGACGTTAAGCCCTTCGTGATCGAAGGACCCGGAACCATTCAGCTCCGCTACGTACGAGGCGTTCAGCTCCGTGACGTAGGCGAACGAGCTGACCAGGACCTGGGAGAGGCCTCGATCGCGCGCCGCGAGGGCCTTCGCCGCGATGCCCCCGACAGGGCCGATGAGGGCGCCGCTGTTGATCGTTCCAGTGATCGCGATCGAACCGTCCACGCGCTGCCCTTGCAGCATCGCCGCGGTGAGGACTGCGATGGCCGCCCCGGCGCTGGGGCCGCCGACGACGGCGGAATCCGCCCTGATAGTGTAGAGGAAATCGTAGCGCGAACAGTCCGCGCCGAGAGCGTTGCACGCCACCTGGTTTGCGTAGCGCGTGCTGCTCTGCGTCTCCAGCCGGGAGAGGGGGAAGGTGTCCAGGAAGATCTGCCCGTTGCCCGGTCTGATCTCGAGGTAGAGATCGGCCGTCCCCCCCGTGGCCTGCTCGAAGGGATCGTCACCCTCTGCGACCGTCAACAAGACGAGGTGGCCGCGCCCCGCCTCAGTCACGGGAAGGAGCAGCACGAAGAGGAGTGGGAAAAGAAGCGCGAAGAGAAAGGAGGAGACGGACGGAGAATGGAAAATGGAGAGGCAACGGGAGAGACGCAACGTGCCACCTCAGAACTTCGCCTTGTTCCTCCCGCGCGCCTCGACGACCTTGAGACGGTTGAGGACCGGCCGCGCCCCGGGGCTGAGAGAGTAGCCGCGCACGAACTCCCGGTACGCCTCGTCGAAGACGCGGTGGTGCTTGCTTTCTAAGGCCTGCTTGAAGAGATGGAGATCAACCGCCTTATCCTCCGTCGAGGAGGAGGTGAAGCTCAGCCCGAAATCGATGAAGTGAAGTGTCCCGGCACGAAGCAGCATGTTGCTCGTAGTGAGGTCGCCATGAATGATGTTCTCGTCATGCAGCCGTGCGACACGCTCCCCGACGACGCGCGCCCATGAGGGCTCCTCGTCGAGGAGATGCTTCAGCTGGACGCCGTCGATGAACCCCATCGTGATCGATGATTCCCGGTCAGTGGCAAGAAGCGTTGGACCGGGGACCGGGAGCTTCGCGAGGAGAGATGCCTCACGCCGCGTCCGGCTCCTCCGAAGCTCCAGGTCAAGGAGCGGGTGGCGATACGTCTTAGGGAGGCGTTCCTTTACGACGCGCATGCCATCTCCGCCTTCCTCGAGGAAAACGGACGCTTCCGCGCCAGTGCCGAGCAACAACCGTGCCATGACGAGACGAAAAGAGAGAGCGATTTTAAAGGTTCGCTTTGGGGAGGGTGCGGAGAAGATCTCCGGCGTGGCGCTCGTGACCATACGCGAGAACGGGCCGAACGAGTGAACGCAGCGCCGGAGGAGATTTTCTACAGACCTCTTGAGAGACGGTGTGCGGCGAACAGGGTGACGCCACCCCTCCCTAGTCGAGCTTGACGATGAAGTCAGGATGATACGCTGGGCTGTGAACGACGAAGAGTGTCATCTCGCCGGTGAAGTCATGCGGCTCGCCGCGTGGGACGAAGACGACGTCTCCGGGGACCACAAGGTACTCTTTGCCCGCCACGACGAAACGCCCCGCTCCTTCGAGGACGTGGAAGCACCGCGTACTCCGCAGACTCTTCACCAGGCCGTGCCAGCCACGCACCTCCATGAACGCCGCGGAGAGGTCTGGGAACGCCTCGTGATTGCCGTAGCTGACGCCACGGATGAACGGACTATCGAAAGGAGTTCCTTCAGCGCGTTGCAACCGCATGAAGCGTGCCGCGAAACGGAACGGTTCATATACCTTATGCAAGAATCTGACGCAGAGAGTGGCAGAAGTGACAAGAAACAACCAGCGAGGAACATATGAGGCAAAAATCATGGAGAAGGATGCCACGAGCAGGACAGTCGTCAGAAGATTATTTAAACGAGGCGCCCCTTCTTCCTCGTGTGCCCCGAAGTCTTAAGCCCCTCTGACAATCCTCCGGGAGTGAATGAATTGGGGTGAGTGAGCGGGGCACGCATACTCTCATCCCCGCTCGACGGCGCGGCTCAACCCCAGCATCCGCCGCCGAACGGCGCCGCAGACGCCGCAGACCCTGATCCTGACGCCTGCCTTGACCCTAATCGTCATGTTCCGGCCCTGGACGAGGTAAGCGTCGCACGCACGGCAGTACCTGTCGGCGTGCTCCGGGATGCGGAGCCGCACCTTCATGGCCGCCCTCCTCGCGGCGCGGACACGACGCCGCGCCATCGCCTCGTCGCCGACGCGGAAGAACGACTCGGCCTCGACGAAAAGCCCCGCCACTTCCCGCCGGATAGGCGCGAGCTCCTGCTCCGAGCGTCGCCGATTGTTGCGTCGCGGCTGCATAGGGACTCAAGAAAGAGGAGGAGTTAATAAGAGTTGGGGAAGAGGTCTGCCCCGGCAGGCCTACATGCCCTAGCCCTCGTTGAGACTCCGGGTCATCGTGCTTCATCGCAACTTGCTGCCTCGAAGCGGAGAAGGGTGGAGAGACGAGACACGCCATCCAGAACCAAAAGGAACATTTTTAAATGCTGACGGAGGCAAGGAAGAGGAAAGAGAGGTGGCCTCTGTGGAGAACAGGATTAGCCTGAGGATTGGCGGCCCTGCGGGGACGGGAATCATGCAGGCAGGCCTCCTTTTCGCGAAATGCTGCTCTCGCATCGGACTCCACGTCTTCGACTACATCGAGTATCCGAGCCTGATCAGGGGCGGCCACAACAGCTACCAGGTCCGCGCCGAAGAGTCGCCAGTCCGGAGCCAGATACGCGGCGTCGACATCCTGATCGCGCTCGACGAGTCGACGCTCACGCTCCACGCAGCCGAGCTCCGGGAGGAGAGCATCATCATCTACGACGAGGAGACGATCAAGCCGGAACGGACGCGGCTCGGACGCGGAACCAGGTGCCCGATGCCCCTCAAGGCGATCATCGCCGCGGCAGGAGGAACAGAGATCATGCAGAACACCGTGGCGCTCGCCTCGGCGCTCGGCATCCTCGCCTACGACTTCGACGTCCTCGCCGACATCATCAGAGATGGCTTCGAGGAGAAGAAAGCGGCGATCGTCGACAAGAACATTGCCGCGGCACGGCGAGGCTATGAGGAAGCGCGTCGCAGGTACGGCCACCTCGACCAGTACCGGCTCACCCGGATCCCCGGACCGAGACGGATCGTCCTGACTGGGAACGAGGCGATGGCGCTCGGCGCCGTGAAGGCGGGCTGCACGTTCTACGCAGCTTATCCGATGACCCCTGCGTCGACCATCCTCCACACCCTCGCCTCATGGCAAGAACGGCACAACATCGTGGTGAAGCACGCCGAGGACGAGATCGGCACCGTGAACATGACGATCGGCGCGGCGTACGCCGGGGCACGGGCGATGTGCAGCACCTCAGGCGGCGGGTTCGCGCTGATGCAGGAAGGGATCAGTCTCGCAGGCATCACCGAGACCGGCATCGTCGTTGCAGAGGTGATGCGCGGCGGGCCCGCGACGGGGTTGCCGACGTGGACCGAGCAGTCGGACTTGCGGTTCGTCCTCCACGCGGGCCATGGCGACTTCTTCAAGATCGTCCTCGCCCCGGGCGACGTGGAGGAGGCGTTCCGCTTCACCCTCGATGCCTTCAACCACGCGGAGAAGTACCAGACGCCGGTCATCCTACTCAGCGACAAGTACCTGGGTGAGAGCCACGCGAGCGTGGAGCCTTTCACTGCCAAAGAGTACCGGGTCGACCGGGGAAAGCTCCTCCGAAAAGCGCCGCCCGGCTATCTCCGGTATGCGGAGACGCCTGACGGGATCAGCCCTCGCACCATCCCCGGCGTTCCAGGGGGGTTCTTTCTCGCGAACAGCAACGAGCACGACGCTTTCGGGTGGAGTACCGAGGAGCCGGAAGCGCGGAACCTGATGATGCGGAAACGGATGCGGAAGGAGGAGACGTACCGGCGGGAGGTGCCGCGGCAACGCCTCCACGGAGCTGAGGAGGCGGACCTCACCATCATCTCCTGGGGCAGCACGAAAGGACCGATCCTGGATGCGATGGGGTGGCTCGCCAAAGACGGGTACAGGGTGAACTTCCTCCAGATCACACATCTCAAGCCGTTCCCGTCCGAGGACGTCACCGAGCGGCTCCGGGCGGCGAAACAGATCCTCCTCGTCGAGAACAACTATACTGGGCAGCTCGGCGGCGTCATCCGCGAGGAGACCGGCATCGCCATCGCCGAGAAGCTCCTCAAGTACGACGGCCGGCCATTCTACCCGGAAGAGATTTATGACCGCGTCGCCTCACTGCTCGGAGGGAGACGATGATCCCGAAAGAGTCGCTCGAGACGCCGATCAAGCCGACGTGGTGCCCGGGATGCGGCGACTACGGCATCTGGCTGGCGCTGAAGCAGGCACTCACCCAGCTCGACCTCGAGCATGAGGACGTGGTAATTGTCTACGGAATTGGCTGCCACGGCCACATGTGCACCGCCATCAGGGTGTACGGCTTCGAGGGACTGCACGGCAGGCCGATCCCCGTCGCGGAAGGGATTAAGCTGGCGAACAGGAGGCTGACCGTCGTCGTCGTCGCCGGAGACGGGGACACGTACGGGGAAGGGCTGAACCACTTCCTCGCCGGCGTCCGAGGCAACCACGACGTGACGCTCATCGTGCACGACAACCAGATCTACGGCCTCACCACCGGACAGGCCTCGCCCACCTCGGCGAAAGGGACGAAGTCGAAATCAACGCCGACAGGGAGCATCGAGGTGCCCGTCAACCCGATTGCGCTCGCCATCGCGCAAGGGGGGAGCTTCGTCGCCAGGGGATTCAGCGCCGACCAGCAGCAGCTCATAGGGCTGATCAAGGCAGGGATTAAGCACCGGGGGTTCAGCGTTATCGACGTCCTCCAGAACTGCGCCACGTTCAACAAGGTGAACACAGTCACCTGGTACAAGGAGCACACCTACAAGCTCGAGGAGCGAGGACACGACCCGACGAACAAGCTGCAGGCATTGGCGCTCGCTCTCGACCTCGAGCAGCTCGGCACCGGCATTTTCTACCAGGATGCGAGAGAACCGTACGACGAGGAGGTCCCCGCGGAGCACGGCGACCCGCTCCCGGATCGCGATGTCGGCGACGTCGACATCACGAAGAGCCTCGATCAGTTCTACTAGAACGGCACCATCGCCGCCTTGGCGCGGAAAGCGGTTCCCTGTCGAGTCCGTGAAGCCTCGGTTCACAAACCGGAGGATATCGGTAAGCGCCGCGGCAATGGTGCGCATCTTCAGGAACGAGGCTCAGCCTGTTCGGGGATTCGCGCAGCGGCACAAACCATAAATACCCGGCTGCGTCCCTGACAGCCATGGCGCTCTTCGACCGGTTCGCGAAGACCAAGCTGATCCTCGACGCGGCCACGATGGAGAAGTGGCCGGAACGGCTGCTCCGCCATCGGCGGCTCGATGAGGAGCTCCGGAAAGGGCTCGACGCGGTGAGCGGGCGGGCCGCCGCGCTCCGGGCGGCGAAGGAACGGCTCGCGGACCCGCGGCTGAAACGGAAGGTCCCGGAACGGGCCGTGCCGATCTACGAGGAGCACCTCCCGCGCATCCTCAAGGAGGCGGAACGGCTCGCGGAACGCGCGACGTTCGTCGAGGACCTCTTCCTCATGGAAGAGCAGCGGAGCGAGTTCCAGGAGCGCCTCACGGCGTATCGCGAGTCGACGCAGAAGAGCGTCGCGGCGCTCAAAGAATTCTTCGCCGACGAGCTCAGGGGGATCGCCGAGGCGGCGCAGGGGCTCGAGGACGAGACGATCAGACTCGTCGAACGACTCGAGACGAAGGACCTCGACACGATCAGGCGCATCAAGGCGACGATCGAAGAGTACCGGCAAGGACGAGAGAAGGAGCGGAAGCTCCGTGAGCTCCAGGCCGTAATCCTCGACGAGCTGGAGACCTATGAGAAGCGACGGCGCAAGATCAAGGAGAAGATTCAGTACTACACCGAGCAGGCGCGGAGCGGCCGGTACAAGGAGCTGATTGCCGAAGAGGAGGAGCTCCTCGAGAAGAGCGACGCAATCACGGTGAGGAACCTCTCGGCCGACGAGGAGGAGCGGCAGCTCCACCCGATCCGGCAACGGCTTGCCTTCCTCCGGAAGCAGATGATCAACGACATCACGGCGATGAACATCAACGAGCAGCGGACCTTCCTCGAGGCGGTGAAGGATGAAATCAGGGTGCGGAGACGGAAGCTCGAACGGATTGGCGAGCTGCTCGGCGCCCTCGGCTACGACGCGTACCGGGCGAAGCTCCAGGAGCTGCTCCGCCCCTTCGACGCCCGGATCGAGGACGCTGAGACGATTATCGAGGAAGAGGATGACACGGGATAAGCGAGAAACTCGCCGCACGAAGAGGAGAGGATCCTCGTCGGGGCTCAGTGGTTTCTGCGAGGGGTTCGGTCTCGGGGAAGAAGCGCTCGGCATGGTCACCCGGATCGGGAGACGGTGCTTCCTCGTCGGGGAGAACGACCGGGTGAACGAGACACTCCGGCACCTCGACGGACGGAAGGCGGAGCTCTTCGGCGTCGGCGTCTTCCTCGGCGAGGAGAAGAGCCGGTTCGAGCCGAGCCCTGCCTGCGTGGAGCTGATCGCCACGAAGATGGAGCAGCACAAAGCCGTCGTCGACGAGAAGGCGGAATGGCTCTTCCTCTGCGGCCGCGACCTCTTCAACAAGGCGTTCATCCGGCGCGGAGAGCCGACACGAGACGGCCTCTGGCTCGTCGAGAACGCGAAGGGCGAGAACCTCGGCTACGGCGTCGCCCCCACGGCGAGAGGCAGGCGGAAGGAGAAGAACGTCGCGATCAAGAACTTGCTCGACCGGGGGTTCTACCTGAGAAGGGAGCGGTTCGCGTAGGGAGGGGGAACATGAACAAGTACCTGGCGGCCGGGATCGGTGCAGCGACAGTCTTCGGCGCCGTGAGCGTCGCGCTCCTCAGAAGGAGGCCGCGCAATGACGGACCGAGCGGCTATCTGGCGACGACGCAGGACTGGTTCGGGGACGAAGGGGGCTGTCCGGTGACCGAATATCAGGAACCTGGACGTCCGGTCCCGACACTTCAGAACGATTCCCGGGAAGAGAGACCGGAAGAGCCGATCCGGCTCGATTACGCCATCGCGGCCGGGACGCCTTAACGAATACAACGGACGGCAACAGTAGTTCCGATTGAAGCGTTTTCTCGTCGTTGAGTTTATAAAGAATAATGC
>JBBIPM010000051.1:0-9232 GCA_037442865.1 Candidatus Woesearchaeota archaeon | reverse complement strand
TATCGACGACAGCGTTTATAAGGGGTGCGGCGACGCACCCCTTATCTTAGAATTCGGCCCCCCCTATATTGGGTACTAAAGATCAGGCACGATGACTGCGGACAGAACGGAAACCAAGAATATGCATATATAAAAGAGCCCCCTCTCATCGAACGACAGCATCATACTGAGGTGACATCATGAGGAAAACAATTGCGCTCAGCATCATCGTGCTCCTCGCCCTGGCAGCGTGCAGCGGCGGAGAAAGGGCTGGCGCCGAACGAGACCTCGTGGAGCGGTACGGCCAGTACTGTGGCGACGCTGTCGACGAGGTATATGACTGCGGCGACTATCTGAAAGGGCAGCGGAACACTCTCGGCGGCGGCAGCCGCTGGTGGGACGCCGCGACTGGCGACTTCCTGGACTGCCCGGTCGTGGCTCCTGACAGTATCGGCCCGGGCTGCAAGGCCTTGATGGAACGGCAGGCAACGATGACGTGCGTCAAGGTGCTCGACTGCCCCGAGGAGACGGATGACGGTGGTGACGAGGGTACGCGGCTCGAGAACCCGGCCTCTCGCCACTGCGTCGAGAAGGGCGGCGTCCTCGCGATCCGCGACGCGCCAGACGGCCAGATAGGGGTCTGTCTCCTCGACGGCCGGGAGTGCGAGGAGTGGGCGCTCTTCCGGGGCGAGGGATGCGTCGCGCCGATCATGGACCTGTGCGGCTTCTGCTGCTCTGAAGATGCTGATGCGAGATGCGCGGCGGCGACCTGCGATTGCGACGCGCGATTCGTCGCCTGCCCCGCTGCGCGGACCGCTGGGCCGGTCGCCTGCACGATGGAGTACGCTCCGGTGTGCGGGAAGCTCCTGCTGAACTCGGGCGAGGAGCGCTTCGAGACTTTCGGCAACGCGTGCGTTGCCTGCGCCGCGATGACAGTGGTCGGCTATACGCCTGGTGAATGCGAGGTGGCCCGATGAAGCCGCTGCTGAACAGCTTCTGCGCCGCCATCATCACCGTGCTCCTTATCGGAGGGTGCGTCGCCACCGAAGAGCCCCGCGTCTGCTGCAAGGCGCTCACCGCTGAGTGCCTCGCCTGCGCCGACGGGGTGAGCGTCGAGGAGTATTGCGCCCAGCAACCGGGAAGGACCGGGTGCGGAGAGCGACCGGAACCCTCGAGAGACGGCTATGTCGCCTGCACCGAGCCGCGCCCCGAGATCTGCACCGCGCAGTACGATCCTGTCTGCGCCCAGGCGGATATGGGGGTCCGGTGTATCCGAGCCCCCTGCCCCGCCACCGAGTGGCGGACGTATGGGAACGGGTGCGGCGCCTGCCGCGACGAGGAGGTACTCGGCTACGTGCCGGGCGAGTGCTCAGGAGAGCAGAACGCGAGGGAGAGCGTAGAACACCAGGAGCGGCAGTGACGTGCCGACTCTCACCGGTGGCCGAACTCGTACCTGAACCTATTCTCGTAATCCTCGCCGACGAAGAAGCGGTAGAGCGTGACGCCGACGATCTGGCGGAGCGTCCGGAACAGTCCGCGCTCGTCGAACCGACGCGTATCAGCGACGATGGTGACGCTGCGGAGCATCCGGTACCGGTAGCCGGCCTTCACTGCCGCCTTGGCGAAGGCGGCATCCTCGGCGAGCGTTATCCGCTCATCGAAACCCTGCACGGCGCGGAACGCGTGGCGCTCGCAGAGGATGCAGGTTCCCGTCGCGACCGGGAAGAAGAAGGGGCCGACCCTCGTGAAGCCGTTCAGGACCGCGTAGATTAATCGGTAGCTGAGGAGCGGCCTGCTCGGCGACTGGATCGGGCTGGTGAGGTGGAGCCGACGACGACGCATCTCCGCCACCGCGTCTTCGAAGAACCGGGGCGGCAGCCGAACATCAGCGTCGAGGAAGACGAGGAGGTCCCCTCGGGCGCGGGCGGCGCCGATGTTCCTCGCCTTGGCGGGGGAGCCGCCCCTGACGACGCAGACGCGATGCGACTCGCCGAGCGACTCGTCGAGGAGGCGCCGCATCCGCTTCACGTCTCCCCCTTCCGCGACGATCACCTCGTCGGGCCTCAGGGTCTGCGTCTCGATGTCTTTCAGGAGGCGCGGCAACGCCGCGAACTCGTCCAGCGAAGGTATGACGACTGAGATCGTGAGCCGTGATGGACCGGGTGTACGAGGCTTGTTCGTCGGTCTCATGGTCACGTCGCGATTGGGTACCGGAGGATCGCTGCCACCTTGCCGATGTCGCGGAGCTGGGCTCCTTCGCGCGTCTCGACGCTGATGAGCTTCACCGTGGTGCCGACCCTCTTCGCCTCCTCCTCGAACCGCGCGATTCCGTCGTCGTCCAGCTCCTCGCTGAGGAGGAGGGTGTCGACGGCGCCCATCCGCGTCGCCTCCAACACCTGCGCCGGCCCGTAGGCGGCAAGCCCGGTCTCCTTGCTCAGCTCGTGGAAGAACCGCTGCATCAGCCGCTTCTCGTCCGCGACCTCCTCCTCGGCGAGGAGGTCGGAGGCCTTCTCGAGGAGCTCCTGGAGGCCGAACTCGCCAGTATAGGAGAGGTCCTTCGAGCCGATGATCTTCTTCTTCACGTCGCCGGTGATGTAGTCGTGGCCGAGGAAGTCGTTGATCGTCGTCCCGGGGCCGCCGATGATGATCCCCTTCAGCCCCTTCATCGGGAGGAACTCCTCCTTCATGTGCTCCGCGATCTTCTTGTAATGCTCTTTCGTCGCCCCTTCGCGGAGCCGGGCGAAACGGACGGAGGATTGGCCGCCGGCGCGCATCTTCCCCGGCACCTCGGAGTGCGTCTTCCTGATCGGGACGATCGTCTTCCCCTTGAGGAGGCCAAGCATCGCGTCGCGCCGGTCGAGGACGACGAGGCCGTAGACGTTCTCGTCGGCGAGCATCGTCTCGAGCGGCTCGGTGATGAACTCCTTGTCGCACCGGTAGAGGCGGAGGTTGAGCGGGACGGGTGGTTCGAGGCTCCAGACCTGGACGTCGCTCTGCCCTTCGCGTTCCGCGACGTTGCCGGAGAAGGCGGCCAGGCCGTTCGGCGGCGTCCGGCCGAGGAGCTTCAGGTGCTGGATCATCCGTTCCAGAGCGTCGATGACGTTGGTCCGCGTCTGCTTCGACTTGATGTTCGTTGCAGTCCCTTGCTCCTGCTGGAGGTGGTTGATGATGCTGTCGAGCGCGTAGCCTGCCGGGACGTAGACCGAGACCAGCTCGGTGTGGCGGCCGCGGTGGCGCTGCAGCTCCTTCAGGAAGTGCTTGACGTGGAACCGCTCGGTGGCGTCGAGCTTCTTGAAACGGTCGGCGGACATGCAGCAGAAGAAGAACGGGCGGTTTTTAAATCCTTCTTCGGGTTTTCAGGCGGAGGGAGAAGAGGAGAAAAGTTCGCCCGGGCGGTTACCACCGAGATGAGCGGGAGACCGTGAGAGGCGAGTTGTTGGGGGTTATGTTCAGAACTGGTTGTCTGAATCGCCTTCTCCGGTTCGCCGCCACCTTGTCCGTGGCCGCCCGGGCTGTGAGCATGGGTGAGGAGGTGCGCGAGGCGCGAGGGGGGGAGAGCATGAGGGGAGGAAGAGAGAGCATGAGGGGAGGAGGAGAGAGCATGAGGGGAGGAGGAGAGAGCATGAGGGAGAGGGGATGGCGCGATGAGGGGCGCAGCGGCGCGTATGGAAGGGAGGTCATTGCTCCTCCTCCGTCGCTTCGATGATGAAAGAGGAGGGGGAGTGGTCCTTGAACCTGATCACCTGTCCTTTCTTCCATCCTTTGAACTCTGCGAGCTTCTTCGGCACGGTGAGGATCAGTTGCCCGTTCGGGAGCTGCTGGATCTTGACCATCGTCTTCGCCCTGTTCTTTCGTGTCTGGGATCGTTTTCCGGGTCGTCCGGTCATGCACCTCTGTTCCAGTGGAGATGATCAAAATACTATTCTTTATAATAATTTAGAAACTATTTCTTATAATATTCTTTACTATATCTTAAAAAATATATCATTGAGTATTCTTAGAAATAATAGAATCAATAATCACCGACGAGAAAATTGAGAACTGTCGCGAGAGAAGAACAATCGAAATACTATTCAATATAATAAGTTAAAAAATAATATAAAAAATATTAAATTCTCGCCTTGTTCATAACTCGAGCACCATCACGAGAATCGCGGCTCGGCGGAGCGGAAACAGCGTCACACGGGAATGTGGAGACGTCGCACGACGCCAGACGACGGCGCGAGAACTTTTCGACAGTCCCAACCGGCGGGCGTTGGAGAAAGTAAGTAGCGCCGCCGCGGCGAGTCATTCGGCCCGTGGCCGCGGAGGGTCATGGCCGCTCCGCCTTGATCGCCCTTCCGAACATGCGACTTGGTTCATGAATCATCGGTGCAGGGCCGACAGAGTCGAGAAGGGCGACCGACCAAGAAGCGGCGACCGACGCGGCGCAACGATGCTCCGTGCGAGGAGCCCCGAACGCGAACGAGGATGCTCCGAGTCGAGGTGACCCAGTGAGGATGTCGGTTCCGCACGTGAGCAAAGCGAACGCGTTACGTTCTCCAGACCCCATCCGGCCAGCTCGTAGGCCGATGGGTCGCGCTCCGGCGGAACGGGCGCTCGCCTGTCCGCGAGAGGATCGTGACCGCGCTCTCCGCGTTACTCTCCGACGGCTAACCGCCTACCCGTGACCGCGGAGAGATGCGCGCTTCAGCGCGGCCATCTCATTCCCGCGCAGGACTGCGTCGTTGCGCCACGGGAGCGCTCTTTGCCGGAGAGCCGATCCAGCGGAATCATTTATAAGCCGCCGATGATTCCTCCAGCCCATGCACCCATACCAGGCGCTCCGCACGCAGCTCCTCGCGGAGACGCGCCGAGCGGTAGCGGCGAGCGTGGACGACGACCAGCTCATCATCCAGGCGGTGACGCTGCTCGAGCAGCTCGAGCAGGCAGGGAACCGTCTGGCGAAGAAGGCACGGGAGTGGTACGCGCTGAAGAACCCGGAGCTGGAACGGACAATCACGGACCACGCCGCGTTCCTCCGCTATGTGACGAAGAAGAGACCCGCCCAGGGGGTGATGGGTGGCACCTTCACGGAAGAGGACACCGAAGCGCTCGACGAAGCGGTGCGGAGCGTCAGCACCCTCTTCGACGAAAAAGAACGGCTCCACGCGTACCTCGAGACGCTCCTGCGGCGACGCTGCGCCAACCTCCAGGAGCTGGCGGGGACGAAGATAGCCGGGCAGCTCCTCGCCCACGCCGGCAACCTCCAACGGCTCGCGAGCGTACCGAGCAGCACGCTCCAGCTCTACGGCGCCGAGACGGCACTCTTCCGCCACCTCCGCGACAAGCGGAAGCATCGATCGCCCAAATACGGGGTGCTCTTCAACCATCCGCTCGTCCAGAACGCCGCCCCCGCGATGAAGGGGAGAGCGGCCCGCGCGCTTGCGGACAAGCTGAGCCTCTGCGCGAAGATCGACCTCTTCAAAGGGGAGCGGAAAGCGGACGAGTACAGACGGATCCTCACTGCGAGGTTCACCGCATGGTAGGACGAGGAGAAGGAAGAAGGAGGGGAAGAAGGGGGACCATGATGCGAAAGGCGAAGCGAGGGGTGAAGCGCCTCTTCTTCGTCTGGCGCGCCATCGTGATAGCGCTCCTCTCCGCGGCGCTGATCCCGCTCTTCCTGCAGCACGGCCGCGGCAACGGGTTCTATCTCTGGACCGTACCCCCCGGTATCCTCATCTACCTCATCATCACCGCAATCCATCTCCGTCTCGGACGAGGCGTCGTCAAGGAGTACCTCGAAGAGAGCGCGACGCGCCTCTTCCTCGGAGTTACCGCGCTCGCGGCGGCGTTCCTCTTCCTCCTTGCCGGCAACGGTCCGTGGACCGCCGCGCTCCTCGTCGCGGGAGCCGTGCTCTACGCCATGTTCCTCAGCAGGATCAGCTTCCTCCGGGTGATTGGACTATGAGAATAATGCCGCATCGCCTCACGGGCGCCTACGAAGGGCGCGAAGGCAAGCGGTCCTTCTTGCTGACGAAGAGCCTCGTCGCGAGCCCACAACCCTTCACCGACCAGCGGATCGTGCGGCAAGGCGAAGAGACGTATCGCGAATGGGATCCGCGCCGCTCGAAGCTCGCTGCCGCGATCGTGAAAGGGCTGCAGCAGATGGGCCTCCAGCAGGGATCGACGGTCCTCTACCTCGGCGCGTCGCATGGGCTGACGCCGAGTCACATCTCCGACATCATCGGAGAGAGCGGCTTCATCATCGCGCTCGATGTCGCGCCCCGCGTGGTGCGCGACCTCGTCTTCCTCTGTGACGAACGGCAGAACATGGCGCCGCTCCTCGCCGACGCGAAACGCCCGGAGACCTACGCGGAGAGAGTGGTGGGAACCAGCGTCGACGTCGTCTACCAGGATATCGCGCAGAAAGAGCAGGTCGAGATCTTCGTGAAGAACTGCGACGCCTTCCTCAAGAAGGGCGGCTTCGGGCTGCTCGCGGTCAAGGCGCGGAGCATCGACGTCACGAAGCGCCCGTTGGACATCTTCAAGGGGATCAAGCGGCAGTTCGAATCGGTGGAGCTGGCGCAGCGCTACGTCATCGTCGACTACCGGGAACTCGACCCGTTCGAGAAGGACCACGCGCTCTTCGTGGTGAAGAAGCGATGAGGATCAACTACACGTTCAACAGACTCGAATCGCTGAACGGCGAACCGCCACGAGGAGCCCTCCTCGAACCGGTTCTGCTCCAGAACGAGTATTTCACCGCCTACCTGATCGACGCCCCTTACTTCTCCGGCGTCAGGCTCCGCATCACCGAAGCGGTCCGCACGCAGCTCGGGATCCCTCGCTACTCATCGTTCAACGCTCCTGCACGTCGCTGGCGGCCCCAACCCGTAATCCACCGCCGTCAAGAATATCGGTTCCTCTCCCTCCCCCCCGCACCGCGTCGTCTGCATCGGCGGCATCGCCGAGACCGCGTATGGGCGATGGAGGGCAGAACCGGGAACCGCCGCGTCGATAGCCGTGGACCGAGATGTCGACAGGAGTGTATCGCTCCTCCTCCCCGAGAGCGATCCGAACAGACGGTTCTGCAGCCGCGTCCGGGAGCTCATCGAAGCGGTGATCGAGCAGGCGTTCCCCGCGCTCACGGAGGAGGCGGCCAGGTCCGCGAGCAGCGAACTCGCGAGACGGAGGAGGCGGCCAGGTCCGCGAGCAGCGAACTCGCGAGACGGAGGAGGCGGGTCTATGGTTCCAGGACGACATAGCCGTCAGACAGTCATGCCCGAGGTGGGCGAAGAGGGCCAGGAACGACTTCGCGCCGCGACCGTGGCCATCGTCGGCCTCGGCGGCCTCGGTTCCCTCGCCGCTGAGCTCCTCTGCCGCGCCGGCGTCGGTAGCCTCATCCTTCTCGACTACGACGTGGTGGAGCTCTCCAACCTCCAGCGCCAATCGCTCTACACCGAACAGGATATCGGGAAGCCGAAAGCGACGACGGCGAAGGAGCATCTCAGCAGGATCGACGCCGCCGCGAAGATTGACGCGCACGCCACGCAGCTCAGCCCGTCAACGGCGAACCTCCTCGACGAGGCGGAGTTGCTCCTGGACTGCACCGACAACCTCGCGACGAGGTTCCTCCTCAACGAGTACGCGATGAGCCGCGCCGTCCCGTTCGTCTCCTGCGGCGCCGTCGAGACCCGGTGCATGCTCTACGTCACCGATCCGAGGAGGAGAGAGCGCGCATGCTTCGCGTGCATCTTCGATTCCTTGCATTCCGTCGAGAACTGCGAGGACGCGGGGGTGCTGAACGTCACGGTCCATCTCGGCGCGACGCTCCAGACGGCGGAGGCGCTGAAGCTCCTGCTCGGCAAGGAGTACACGGAGGAGTTCATCTCCGCGGACGCGTGGGAGCCGCGCCTCGAACGGTTCACGGTGAAGAAGAAGTCAAGTTGTCGCGTCTGCGGAGGCGCCTATGACCTGCTCGAGGGAAGAGGGAAGCGGATCACGTTCTGCACGACGAAGCGGTGCGTCAAGGTGCGGCCGAACGACGGACGCGGAGTCTCCCTTGAAACGCTGAAGGAACGGTTCGAGGTGGTGGAGGAGTTCGGCGCCAGTGGCGTGCGTCTCAAGGTCGACGGCATCGAGGTCCTCGTCTTCCCGTACGGCGGACTTGAGATAGGGACGAGGGATCGGGACGTGGCGAACCGGATAGCGGACCGGATCTATCAGAAGAGAAGCGAGAAAGAGGGGGGAGAGAAAAGCCAGGGCTGTAGAGAAGAAGGTCATACGTGCGATCCTCAGGGATAGACCGGTTCTTCACCCTTCGAGGCTGAGGGCGCGTCTCCCTTCCGCCTTCTCGCGGCTCTCTATCCGGATGTCGATGCGCTTCTCCACCTGGTAGCGAAGCGCGAGGAGCGCGCTCTTCACCGCGGCGTCGGCGCCGAACCCTTCCTCGATGACATGGAACTTCCCTTTGTCGGTGAAGAGATTGAGGCTGCAGCGGAGGAGCCAGCTGCTGCCAAGCGACGCGTTGAGCCGCTTGAGGTGGGCGTGGAGCGCGAGTTCCCGGAAGCTGTTCCGATGGCGGCCGAGGAACGCTTCCAGCTCCGTCCGGGTCTCGGACCTAACGATCGGGTCGAGCTTGTCGAAATCGCCGCTGGTCTGGATGTACGCGTTCTTCACGGCCACACCTCCTCGGGACGAGAGAGCAGCAGCTACCGGACATAGTATGAAAGCTCTCCGACCCCGAGGAGCCTTATGGTGGTCCGGATATTTAAAATTAATGGAGAACCGTTCCGGAAAAAGGGCCGAATAACCATAAAAAGTTATACAAATCATACAATTTTGAGAAACAATATAAATGGTTTAAGTTATGAACCTCCTGTTCGGCATGCTGACAGAGAAAGAGCTCGAAGTCCTGACGCGACGCCTTCACGGCGAGAGCCAGCACGCGGTGGCGAAAGCGCTGCGGATCAGCCAGGCCGCAGTCTCCAAGTTCGAGACCAACGCGCGACGCAAGATCCTGGAAGCAGAAGAGACGCTCGCGCTGGCGAAACGGCTCGGCCTCGCAGTCGAGGAAGGCCTCGGCGGAAAGAGGCTCGTACGAGGTGGTCGGCGATGACGCTCGACCGCCTCGCGGAGGACGCAGCCCAGGAACAGGGGCTGAAGAAAAAGGCGACGGTGGCGCTCGCCGCCGGACGGATCACGCGACAAGAGTATGAGTACCTCCTCCGGCGAGAGACAGGACTGGCCTCGCTCCGGGACCCGTACCGCG
>JBBIPM010000050.1:0-9235 GCA_037442865.1 Candidatus Woesearchaeota archaeon | reverse complement strand
CTCCCCGGCACCGAACGAGTCGCGTTGAGGATGCTGCTGCCGTCCTCGGCAGCAGCGTTCGTCACGCTCAAGAACGTGACGAGCTCGAAGTAATCCTTCTCGGTGCAATGAACGCTCTTGGCGCGTTCAAGCCGCAAGAAACGATTGATGCTCAATGCTCGTCCAAAAAGTTTATCAAGCTCATTCGTCGTCACTCTACTCGCCTCTTGTCGTCGAACTGGTAATTTGTCGTCGAACTGGTAATCACTGCTGGAGGCAACGGGGGATAAACACTATCCCTTGCTTTTTTCTTTATAAACTCAACGACGAGAAAACGCTTCAATCGGAACTACTGGCGGCATCACTTTCGGCCGCAGCAGCGAATACGCGGGTTCAGCCAGGTGGCGCTCCACTATCTTCTGGAGCGTGTAGATTGTGAGATACTGCCAACGTGCCTTCTCGAAGAGCTCGCGTGACCACTCTTGCCGGTTCAGGATGGCGGCGTAGGCGTCGTGCACCTCTTCATCAGTGATGCCTGTTTCACGGTACCCCGATCGCCAGCGTGGCGGCAACAGCCATGAAGGGCTGCCGGCGAAGATGCTTCGCTTCAGGGCGACGCTCTCGCGACGCGGGTCCTCGGCGAGCGCGGCCGCTCTCTTGATCGCCTCGGCCGTCGGGTACATGAGCGAGAATATCTTGACGAGCGTCCCGTCAGGCGCCCGTGGATCGCCGACATGCTGTATCCGTCTCCTCGGCGAGGTAATCCTCTCGAACCCGCTTCTCCGCCCATAGCTCGCCACGGTTTCCCTGATACTCCGCATAAGCCGCTCCCCTTCTTGCTTGTCGTCGTCATGGATCCTTTGCTCCAGCTCGGTCCGCGCGGAGAGAAGCGCGCCATACAAGGAGCGGAGATTGTCGGTCACCGCGCTCCGAAGCGCAGTCCGGAATAGATGCTGCTCGTCGGTGATCGCTTCTCTGTGGAGCTGCCGGAGCGCGCTCTTCCCGAGGTAATCAGCAACCCAGAGGCTCTTCCCCAGCTCTTTGATCACCTTCCGGAACGGGAATCGTTCCTGATCGAGGAACGGCTCGATGGAACGGTTGTTGACGTACCGGTCCTCCTGTTTCGCGATGGCGGCGATGAGCCGCTGCTCGTACGGAAACTTGTCTCTCATGCCGAGGATCCGTTGCGAGGTGAGGAGATAGAACAGGTCGCTCCGCGTCAGGAGCTCAACGCTTCCCAGGATGTTCTCGACTACGTTCCTCTGATGCTCACGCTCCTCGCCACATGTCCCTGATTGTTCTCCCGTCCGCCGATAGATACTGGTTAAGAGCGCCTCCACTGACTGCGAATCCGTTGTTCCCTGGCCACGGAGCGCCGTCTCCGTATCCTCGATGAGATCATGGAACAGGCAGACCATCCTCCCGGTCTCGCTCCATCCTCGCGGCCAGGGGATGCGCGCCGCTCGGCGCGCGACGAGAAACGAATGGGTCGCCTTCGGAAGGTCGCCGAGGAGCATCGAAGGCTTCTCCGGATCACGGAGATGGTTGGTGAACGCCGTGAGGAGGTACTTGCTCGCGTTGAGAGAACGATTATACTCTTCGGCCACCGGGGTTCCGGTGGTGATATCAACCTCATGGCCGCTGTAGCCGAAGAAGACGTAGGTGGTGGCAATCGCCGCCGCGTCCTGTAACTTGCCTGTGTTGATCAATATCTCGAGGCACTTTCCCAGCGTGAAGGTGTGCTTCCGTCCCTTGTTCAGCTCGCTCAGCTCGGGGAAGTCATAGGCCTCTTTGAGCCTCTTGGTCACCTTCTCGTCCAATGCGGGAGTGAAGATCTCGCTCTTCGTCGGGAGGCGCGGCGGCTCTAGGTTGATGACTAGACGACGATGGATGGTTGCCCGGGGGTTGGTCGCCATAGGATCACGAACCACTATTTATTTATAAATAGTGCTGTTTATTTATAAATAGTGCTGTTATTTTCTTACTCTGAAGTGGGTATGAATATGGCGACTCGTTCTCACGTGTTCGTCGTCCAGCACTTGTCACCAACCCAGTAGATGGTCGTGACGGCTTTCCCCCTGGTTGCGGATCGCATCGCGTCAGATGCGAAGAGCGCCTTCCCGACAGCCAAGGGCTTGCCGTGCGTCTGCTCGACAATCGTGACGAACTCCCCTTCCCGTATACCATCTTCGATGGCGGTGATGCCGGGACGCATCACATCGGCTCCTTTCGTAACGAACTTCACGGCGCCCATGTCGACCGTGACGCGTCGCAGCAACCCGGGCCGTGACCGGAGCATCCGGAGGTGCGGCACCAGCAGCCCCTCAAGCTCGAAGAGCCAGGGCTCGCCGTTCACCAGATAGGTCTTGTGGCCGTCCTCGTCGAGAATGTCTATCTCGTCCTTCTTACCGATTCCGATCCCCAAGGGGGCGAGCCGCTCATTCAACCCCTTGATGTCGCTCTTGCTGAGCCGACGTCGTGCCATGGGAGATGGAAGACGACCGGGCTTTAAAATTTACTCCTTGGAACGGACGAACGCGCGTGCCGCTCCCCGCAGCCCGGCATCAGGGTCGAGCAGTAACGTCACGGGGATTTGGGAGAGCAGCTCCTTGTAGCGTGGATGCGGATGCCGGTCGAACTCGGCGAGGAAGGCCCCCCCGATCATCTCTGGGTTCCGTCCCAGGATGCCGCCTGCGAGGATGAGGCCGCCGAGCGCGAGGGAATCGAGTGCCATGTTCCGCGCTCTCCGTGCCAGGAACCTGAGGAAGAGGGTGCGCGCTGCGACGCACGCCGCATCCGGCCCTGTCGCCACCGCTTCTGCTGACTTCAGTTCCTGCCCTTCGGGATACCGGGCGGCGCGGGCATAGCGGTGGAGTCGGACGAGTCCCGGTCCTGAAAGGAGATGCTCGTACCAGACCGGGTCATCCTGCCGCAGCCCTTCCTCTGCGCGGATGAATGCGGCTATCGCGTACTCCTCCGGCGTCCGGAGCGGCAAGTCGGCATGGCCGCCCTCTCCCGGCACGACCGTCCCATCTCCGAGCACGAGGCACGACCCGAGACCAGTCCCCGGGCCGATTAGGATGCGCGGCGCTGCCTCGTCCGGGCGCCCTTTCCTGACTCTCCTCGTCTTTACCTCCGTCTCGAGGGACGCGGCGAGCGCCGTGAAGTCGTTGACGAGGAGCGTCCGTGTCGCCAGGGTCCTGAGTTTCGCTTCCTCGACGGCGAGGCCGGCATTGATCAGCCGGATGATACGCTTTCCCTTCCCCCCTTCGACCGGGCCGGCGGCGCCGACTGCGACGCCCACGACCTTCTCCTCGCCAAGGAACGCTTTCGCGAACGTTGAGAACTCCTTCATCTCCTGTGTCGGCCGCTCGTCGCGTCTCGCAATCTTCAGCGACGGCACCTCGATGAGCGCAATCCGGGTTGAGGTGCCGCCGATATCTGCCGAGAGCACGAGACGTCGTGATGCTGGTGATGCCATAGGGGGAGAAAACGGAAAAGCCCGTTTAAAAATTTACCTGGATGCGAGGCTGAGCGCTGGATGACGTCGCTAGATGATGTCCTCAATCGGCGGCTTCTGCTTCGGCTTTCCCGGGCTCTTTGCCGGGGCGACCGCCCCGACGTTCTCCTTGCCGACGAGCTTCTCCGCCTCCTTCTCCAGGTCGACGCCGAGCTCCTTCAGCGCGGCGACGTGCATCTGCATCAGCTGCTCCACGATGGCGAGGATCCTCGCCAGCTCCTGCCGCTCCTTCGCGAGCGTCGACAGCGAGCCCTTGTGGAACCCGACCTGCTCCTCCTTCGAGGAACCGGGCACTTTTGTCGTCTCTTTCATCTCCTTCTTCGCCGCCATGAGTATCACCTTTGGGCGAGAGCCCTTCTCCGGTCCCCGCCTCTCTCGCCCGGTTCTCGGTTCTCTCGCGTTTCCCCTTCCGTGATGGGCGCTCTTTTAAATGTTTTACTGGTCGGCCCTGCGGAACCCTTAAAAATCTGTTCCTGTTGGGCCTCTCCATGCTCCTCGGCCGGATCACCGGGAAGGCGACCACACTCCAGTTCTCGTTCCACCTCACCGAGGGGAGCGATGTCCGGAAGTTCGAGTACGTCAAGGCACTCCATCGCGTCTATGGCTGGGTCTTGTGCCAGGCGGTGGAGCTCGAGGTGACAAGCGACGGCACGCTCGCGAAGTGTCACGTCCTCGGCTACAAGGAGGAAGGGAAGGTGAAGCCGATCCGCATCCCCCTCGATCTCGGCAGCGAGGTGTTCCTCGCGGACGACGGCTTCATCCGGGAAATCATCCAGCTTACCGACGAGGGGCGAGGTGCCTATCTCGGGAGGCTCGATGGCAAGGGGATCGCGGTCCATCTCGACCTGAACAAGCTCCTGACGAAGCACGTCGCGGTCCTCGCGAAATCAGGGGCTGGCAAGTCCTACGCGGTCGGCGTCCTGATCGAAGAGATCCTCGAGCAGAAGGTCCCGGTCCTGATCGTCGACCCGCACGGCGAGTACGGCTGCCTGAAGGAGAAGAGCGACGACGCCGACATGGGGCGGCTGGCGAGCTACGGCGTCGAGCCGAAAGGATACGCGGTGAAGGAGTACGGCAGCCCCGACCAGCTGGGACTGGTGCCGTTGCGGCTCCCCAATAACCTGACGCAGCAGGAGCTGATACACCTCATCCCGGGGAAGCTGAACAACACCCAATTGGGGCTGCTCTACAGCGCCCTGAAGGGGATGAACGACATCAGCTTCGAATCGGTCCTGCTCGGGCTCGAGCAGGAGGAGTCGAACGTCAAGTGGAGCGTCATCAACCTGATCGAGCACCTCCGCTCCTTGGGGATCTTCAGCAGCAATCCTGTGGTGTACAACGAGCTGGTGAAGAGCGGCTCCGCTTCCATCGTGAACCTCCGCGGCATCGCTCCTGAGATCCAGCAGGTGATCGTCTACAAGCTCGCGAAGGACCTCTTCGAGCTCCGGAAGGTGAACACGGTGCCTCCTTTTTTCCTGGTCGTCGAGGAGGCGCACAACTTCTGTCCTGAACGCTCGTTCGGTGAGACGACGAGCAGCAAGATCCTCCGCACCATTGCCTCCGAGGGGCGGAAGTTCGGCCTCGGCCTCTGCGTCATCTCGCAGCGCCCTGCGCGCGTCGACAAGTCGGTCTTATCGCAATGCACGACGCAGATCATCCTGAAGGTGACCAACCCGAACGACTTGAAGGCGGTGTCGAGCAGCGTCGAAGGCTTGACCGCGGAGAGCGAGGCGGAGATCCAGAACCTCCCCGTCGGAACGGCCTTGGTCACCGGCGTCGTGGATATGCCGCTCTTCGTCACGATCCGGCCGCGCCGGACGAAGCACGGCGGCCACGCCGTCAACATTCTCGAGCAGCCGAAGGGGGAGTTCCTCGAGAAGGCGTCGCGGTTCGCGGAGCAGGCGCTCTTGCCGCTCATCAAGCCGCGGACGTCGCTGAAGGACCTCATCGTGATGGCGGAAGACGAGGTGAAGGAGACGCGCACGCTCCTCATCCCCTGCTACCTCTTCGTCTGCCAGGAGAAGGAGGCCCAGTACAAGGTGCTCGTCGACATGCGCTCAGGGGCGATCGTCACGGACATCGAGGACGGCAGGACGGCGAAGCTCCCGGAGCTGGAGAAGCTCTCTCAGGTCCAGATGAAGCTCCTCATGGCGGCCCACGCGCTCAAGACCTTCACGAAGGAGCAGGCCCTCCAGAAGGTGAAATCGACGCTGGAGATCGACGACGACTTGCACGACCTCGTCGCGAAGGGGTATCTCTCGCACGACGCCAAGGCCGGCGTCTTTACGCTCACGGATGCCTACCTGCTCGCGAAGCTCTCCTCCGCCGCGTGCTACGCCCCCGTCGACTACGAACGGATCGAGTACACGGAGCAGCTCGTCGCGAAGGCGCGCCTCGACAAGGTGAAGGAACGCCTCAGCCGCTTCACGAAAGTCCTCGACCAGCAGGAATGCTGGCTGGTGACGTACGAGCTGGTGACGGGCTGAGACGATACTCGTCGTTCTCCCATCTTCTGCCTCGTTCTCCGCTCTTCCCGTTCCCTCTTTTCCGCCTTTTCTGTCCGAACGTCGATTCCGAAACATTTATTATTCCGTATACACATCCCGTATACACGATGATCATCGAAGCCGAAATCAAGGAGTGGGGAAACAGCTACGGCATCCGGATCCCGAAAGGCCTCGCCAAGAAGGCGAAGCTCGAGAAGGGGGACTGGCTCACCCTTCTCATCAAGAAGAAGGAGTTCGGCGTCGGGGACGGCTTCGGCATCTGCAGAGGAGCGAAGCCGTTCAAGCGGGATCCTGCCGATGACTTCCATGAGCGGTGAACAGATGGCCTATCTTCTGGATGCCTCCGCGTGGATAGAGCATTTCATGGGCTCCGAAAAAGGGCGGATTGTCAAGCGGCTTCTCGACGATAAGCGGGCGGAGATAATCACGGCCGATTCCACCGTCGCGGAGATCTTCGAATGGGCGATGCGGAACGGCCATGATTTCGTGATCCTGCTCCAGATAGTCAAGAAGCGTTCCCGGATCCAAGAAATCTGTCTGAACCTGTGGCTCGAGGCGGCGAAGAGGAAGCAGGAGGCCAGGGAAGATGGACGGAAAGGTTTCGGCCTGATGGACGCGCTGCTCTTGGCGGTCCAGGACGCGACGGGGGCGACGCTCGTGACGGGCGACGCGCACTTCACGGGCCTGAAGAACGTAAAGATGCTGTAAGAAAAAGAGGTTTTACGTTCACTGTTCGCAGATCCGTGCGAGGTACTGGATCTCGCTGCTGTAACCGAATCCCTGCTCGACGAAGTTTCTAGCGAGCGGCTTCAGCATCTCAACCTCATGGCCCATCGTGCCGGTCAGCTGGTGGGTCAGGAAGACCAGGCTGAAGCAGTTGATCAGCGAGCCCGAGTCGTACATTTCGTGCTTGAAGTATCCTGACTCGTCGCGGTTGCGGGGGTCGAACCAATTTTTCGTCGCCCATGCTTCTGTCTCGGAGAGTTCCTCGTCACCGGCGATGCTCCCGGAACTGGCGCAGCTGCGGCAGATAGGCCTGACGGAAGGCGAGCGGAAGGTCTACGAGGCGCTCCTGACGCTGGGCGAGGCGACGAAGATGGCCTTGGCGAAAGCCTCAGGAATCGCGCCGGCCAACCTCTACGACGTCACGAACCGGTTCAACGAGAAAGGGATCATCTCCATCCTGGAGAAGGACGGCGTGAAGCACTTCTCGCCCGTCCATCCGCGGAACCTGCTCACCTTCCTCGAACAGAAAGAACGGACGCTCGCCGAAGAGAAGACGCTCGTCGAGTCGCTCCTGCCCGGCCTTGAAGCGGCATTCACCGAACGGAGCGGAGCCGCCAGCATCCAGGTCTTCACCGGCTGGCGCGGCCTGAAGACGCTCTTCGACGACCTCCTCGCGGAATGCACGCCCGTGGATAGGAACTACGTCTCCGGCGCCGCCGTCGGCGAGTCTGCGCAGCGCGCCGACACCTTCTTCCTCAAGTACAGCAGGATACGCGCACGGAAAGGGATCCCGCTCAGCATCATCTTCAACGCGGACGTCAAGGAACGGCAGGAACGGATCGCGTTCTTCCTCGAGAGCAGGCAGTGCGACGTCCGCTTCCTCGAGCAGCGTTCCAACACTGAGATCATGCTCTACCGGGACGTGATCATCATCCTCATCCTCGCGCACGAGCCCTTGGCGATCCGCATCAGGGACGAGAAGGTCTTCGCTAGCTTCAAGGCCTACTTCGACGCGCTGTGGGGCCTGGCGAAACAGTGAAAAAGGCGGCTCGCCTCCGTCGCCTCATGGAGCCGTATCTCGACGCAAAGGGTCATCTCATCCCCGAGGAGGCGTGGCGTTCCTTCGTCGACGGTCTGGTGCAGGTCGATGGTTCGGAGCGGGTCCTTTCGGAGCGGGTCCTTTCGGAGCGGGTCCTTTCGGAGCGGGTTCCGTTCTCTCCCGAAGGAAAGCGGAGGCTCCTCCAGGAGCTCCAAGCGCTTCTCGAGAACGCCGTGAGGCGACGCATTCCCTGCGCCACCGCCTCTGCCGCGGCGGGAGCCATCGGACGTGGCTTTCTCCGTGCATCAGATTCGGTGAGTCGGCCAGAGCATCCGCGAGGCTCCCAAGGCGGCGACAGAGGCGGCGCTGGCGCTCGTGTCGGCCTTCTCTTCTCCGGCGGCGTCGATTCCACGCTGATCGCGTTCCTCCTCAAGAGGTTTGGCGTCCCGTTCACGTGCATCACCGTCGGGTTCCAGGACGGGAGATCGAAGGAGCCGGAGGACATCACGGAGTCGAGGCGGATCGCGAAGGAGATCGGCTTCGACCACGTCGTCGTCCTGCTCGACCTCGAGCGGATGCACTGCCTCGTCAAGAAGATCATTTCCATTCTCGGTCCGGAACTGACAAACATCGTCAATGTCGGCGTCGGCAGCGTTGAGGTCGCGGCCATCGAGAAAGGGAATGCGCTCGGCATCGACCATTTCTTCGGCGGCCTCGGCTCCGAGGAGCTGTTCGCCGGCTACGACCGTCACGAGAGGGCGCTCGAAAGCGGCGGACTCGCCGCGCTGCATGAGGAGTGCCTCGCCGGCCTGCAGGGGATGTATCGGCGCGACCTGCTCCGCGAAGCGGCGATTGCGAAAGCGTTGGACGTCACCGTCGCCACCCCGTTCCTCGATGAGGAGCTGACCCGGTTCTCGTTGGCGATCCCGACGGAATACAAGATCAATATGATGATGACTTTCACGGGACGGGCGCGCGGCGATATCCCCGATAAGCGGACTGTGAAGAAGCTCATCTTACGGGAGGCGGCGGAACTCATGGGCCTCCCTCGAGACATAGCGTTCCGGCCGAAGCGTGCGGCCCAGTATGGGAGCAGGACGAACAATGCTTTGGCTGCCTTGGCGCGTGCGAACGGTTTCCGGCACAAGGATGAGTATCTCCGGAGTCTGGTCGCGTGAGCGCGAGAAGGTCGTTCCCTATCGTCGTGGCGAAGCAACAGGCTCAGTAGAAAAGTGAGTGCCGCGCGTAAGGTCGAGGCGTTCCGATTCGGAGAGTGAAGGGCGACGAGGGGGTTGCCCCATCCGGGAAGGAGCCCCCACTATAGTGCACACACTACGCCTCGAAGCGCGGCGCAGCGTGAGCGGAGCGAACTTCTCTACTGTACCTGTGGTCGCTCATTGGATTTGTCACCCCCCTTAAAGCTTAGGAGCTTTTGAGGGGGGTGCATGAAACTGAGAACTGTGC
>JBBIPM010000049.1:0-9533 GCA_037442865.1 Candidatus Woesearchaeota archaeon | reverse complement strand
ACGCGCAGCATCCTCCACACCAGGCGAAGAATCGACTACTTCTCACGACAGGACTCATTTCCGCGCAACGCCCCGACCGACGAAATCTTTATAAATGAATCCTCTCTTCGCCGCTTCACCTGTGATTGATGACGCCCCTTTCGGAACCGAAGGGGCCGAATGAGGGAACTTCTGTTCCGCGTCACCGGAAAATAAGCCAGCAAGGCGTATATCGGAGGCAGTACCATGAGTGACGAGTCCGTGTTTGAGGTCGTCGAGATCGCGAAGAAGACTGGGAAGATCCGGAAAGGATGCAACGAAGTGACGAAAGCCCTGGAGAAGGGGCAGGCGAAGCTCG
This sequence comes from Candidatus Woesearchaeota archaeon, assembly GCA_037442865.1. Taxonomy (GTDB): domain Archaea; phylum Nanobdellota; class Nanobdellia; order Woesearchaeales; family UBA525; genus UBA153. The sequence continues at coordinate 9,196 of JBBIPM010000049.1, read as the reverse complement.
TTGTCGTCGCGAAAGACACGCAACCGAAGGAGATCATTATGCACCTCCCGCTCCTCGCCAAAGAGAAGGGCGCCAAGTACGTCGAGGTCGCGAAGAAGGATGAGCTCGGCGCGGCGGCGGGCCTCGCGCTGGGGACCGCGGCCATTGCGGTCGTCGACGCCGGCGAAGCGGGCGAGATGCTGAAGCAGCTCGGCGAGTGAGGTTGATCACCATGGCAGACGAGACGAAAGGAGGCGTCCAGTTCAGCGACGCCGTCCCGGGCAGCGTGGAGGAGATCGTCGGCCGGACCGGCACCCGTGGGGAGGCGATCCAGGTCCGCGTCAAGGTCCTCGGCGGCAGGGACGAGAACAAGATCATCAGGCGCAACGTACGCGGCCCCGTGCAGCTGGGGGATATCCTCATGCTCCGCGAGACCGAGATCGAGGCGCGGCCGCTCAACAAGGCGGGCCGCGGCAACAACTAGGTGACTGACGATGGCACACTGCAGCTTCTGCGGGGCAGAGATTCCGCGCGGCACAGGCCTGCTCTACATCAAGAAGGATGCCAAGAACTACTGGTTCTGCAGCCGGAAATGCGAGAAGAACCTGATTCAGCTCCGGCGAAAGCCGAGGAACCAGCCCTGGACAGCCGAAGCGAAGACGAACAAGGAGGTCGCGAAGGCGACGGCCGAGCACAGGGAGGCGAAGCCGGAACCGGAGAAGTCGCCGGCGAAGGTCGCGAAGGCGGAGCAGAAAGAGGCGAAGCCGTCGAAGGGCCCGGAGAAGGCAGAGAAGAAGAGCGGCCGGAAGCGTGACGACAGCGAGGAGACGGGTGAGGACGCATGATCCAGCGGACCCTCGTCCTCCTCAAGCCGGATGCGGTCCAACGCGGCCACATGGGAGAGATTATCACGCGGTTCGAGCGTGTCGGTCTCAAGATCGTCGGGATGAAGCTCGTGTGGGTGGATAAGGCGTTCTCCCAGAAGCACTACGCCGAGCATCTCGGGAAGAAGTTCTACCCCGGCCTGGAACAGCTCATCACGCTCGGACCGGTGCTGGCGATGGTGATCGAGGGCGTGGAAGCGATCGAGACGGTCCGGAAGATGGTCGGCTCGACGGAACCGAAGAGCGCACCGGCAGGCACGATTAGGGGCGACTACGCCCATGTCAGCTACGGCTACGCCGACCAGAAAGGGATCGGGATTAAGAACCTGATCCATGCCAGCGCGAACAAGGAGGACGCGGCGAATGAGATTGCGCTCTGGTTCGAGCAGCGGGAAATCCACAGCTACAAGACCGTGCACGACATCCACATCCTCGAGTGAGGCCCGCGGTCGCAACAAAGAAACCTCAGGTGATTCAGAATGGCGAAGATGGTAGACCGGGTCAAGGAGATCATGAAGCACCCGGACATGATCAGGAACATCGCGATCTGCGCGCACATCGACCACGGCAAGACGACGCTGAGCGACAACCTCCTCGCGGGAGCGGGGATGATGAGCGAGGACCTCGCGGGCAAGGCGTGCGTCCTCGACTTCCACGCCGACGAGGCGGAGCGCGGCATCACGATTGACTCCGCAGCGGTGAGCATGGTCCATGACATCGACGGGAAGGACTTCCTCATCAACCTGATCGACACGCCAGGCCACGTCGATTTCGGCGGGGACGTGACGCGCGCCATGCGCGCCGTTGACGGCGCGGTCGTCCTCGCCTGCGCGGTCGAGGGGATGATGCCGCAGACCGAGACCGTGTTGCGACAGGCGCTGAAGGAGCGGGTGAAGCCCATCCTCTTCATCAACAAGGTGGACCGGCTCATCAAGGAGCTGAAGCTGACGCCGGAGGCGATGCAACAACGGTTCATCGGCATCATCACGGATGTCAACAAGAAGATCAGCGACATCGCGGAGAAGGAGTACGCGGAGAAGTGGCAGGTGAACGTGAAGGACGGCAGCGTCTGCTTCGGCTCCGCCTTCCACAACTGGGCGCTCAACATCGACTACATGCGGAAGCATGGCATCAGCTTCAAGGACATCATCGACGCGTACGAGCAGGAGACCTGGAAGGAGCTGAAGAAGAAAGCGCCACTCCACAAAGTGCTGCTCAACGCGGTGGTGAAGCACCACCCCAACCCCGTCCTCTCCGCCGCCTACCGCATCCCGAAGATCTGGCACGGCGACCCGGAGAGTCCCCTCGGGCAGAGCCTCATCAAGGCGGACCCGAACGGCCCCCTCGCGTTCGTCGTCACCAAGGTGGTCGTCGATCCGCAGGCGGGCGAGATCGCCGCGGGTCGGCTCTTCAGCGGCACGATGCGGAAAGGGATTGAGGCGTACCTGAACCGGGCGAAGAAGAACGTCCGAACCCAGCAGGTCTACGTCTACAACGGCGCGAAAAAGGAGATTGTGGATGAGGTCCCCGCCGGGAATATCATCGGCCTCGGCGGCCTGAAGGACGCCTACCCGGGCGAGACCGTCACTATCGGCGAGCAGGACCCGTTCGAGGAGATCAGCCACCTCTTCGACCCGGTCATCACCAAGGCGATCGAGGCGAAGAAGCCGAGCGACCTGCCGAAGCTCGTCGATGTCCTCGTCCAGGTCTCGAAGGAGGACCCCTCCATCAGGGTGGAGATCAACCACGAGACGGGCGAGCATCTGATTAGCGGCATGGGCGAATTGCACCTCGAGATCATCGAGAACCGGATCATCAGGGAGAAGAACGTCGAAGTGACGACGTCGCCCCCCGTCGTGGTCTACCGTGAGACTGTGACGAGAAAGACCCCTGAGCCCCAGGAAGGGAAGAGCCCGAACAAGCACAACCGCCTCTACTTCACCGTCGAACCAGTCAGCGAGGAGCTGAAGCAGGCGATGAAGGAGAAGCGGATTCCGATGCTCAGGGTGAAGAAGAAGGACGAGAACCTCTGGGCGGCGCTCCAGGAGACGGGGATGGAGACGAAAGACACGCGGAACGTGAAGGACCTCTCCAATGACAACCTCTTCATCGACGACACGCGCGGCATCGTCCAGATCAACGAGATCATCGAGCTGGTGAACGACATGTTCGAGGACGTGATGCGCCAGGGCCCGGTGGCGCATGAGCCCGTGACGGGCGTCATCGTCCGGCTCGTCGACGCGAAGCTCCACGAGGACGCGATCCACCGCGGACCGGCGCAGATGTACCCCGCCGTCAGGGAAGGTATCCGGGCCGCCTTCACCGCGGCAGGGCCGGTCCTCTTCGAGCCGGTCCAGACACTCCGCTTCGAAGCGCCTATCGAGTACATGGGCGAGATCTCGAAGCTGATCAGCAACAAGCGCGGACAGCTCTTGGACATGCAGCAGGAGTCGAACTCCGTGACGGTGATCGGCAAGATTCCTGTTGCGGAGATGTTCGGGATGAGCGGCGACCTGCGGAGCGCCACGGGCGGCCGCGGCAGCAGCTTCGTCATCGACCAGAACTTCGAGCTCCTCCCCCGCGAGCTCCAGCCGAAGATCGTCGGCCAGATCCGGAGCAGGAAGGGGCTAAAGAGCGAGTAGAGACAGTTTTTCTCGTATTGAGGTGCCACGATGGGACAAGACGGATGCTGCGACGGCCACTGTTGCGGGGACGAGAAGGACGAGTGCTGCGAAGAGCTGACGCCAGAGGAGCTTGCGGAGAGCAATCAGATCATCCTCTCGGCGTTGATTGAAGTGCTCCAGCGGAAAGGCGTCATCACGCAGGACGAGCTGGACGCGGAGATCGACGACATCGCGAACGACGACGAGGAGGATGACAGGGAAGAAGAAGATACAGACAAGTCGTGAGAAGCTCCGCGCAGTGCGAAGGGGAGAAGAAAGAAGAAGAAAGAGAGAAGAAGAAAAAAAGAAAAGAAGAAGAGAAGAAAGAGAGAAGAAGAAAAAAAGAAAAGAAGAAGAGAAGAAAGAGAGAAGAAGAAAAAAAGAAAAGAAGAAGAGAAGAAAGAAAAAACGGCGTTGAAACAGTCGGCAACTATTTCTTCTTGTTGCCGTAGTAGAAGAACTTCTCGATGCTCACTTCGCTCGGGGCAACGCCGTTCCGGTCAATCGGTCGCGTCGCGGGGGCGGACGGCTCCGCGTACTGCTGCGTTGGCTGTCCTCCGCCGCGCGGCTGCCAGCCCTGCGGTGGCTCCGGCGCTCCACGGGAGAACGACTGTTCCTGCTGTCCGTACGGCGACGGATACTGCTGCGGGTAGTGGGGCTGCGAGGCCTGCTGCACGTACTGCTGAGGCTCCGGCCGCGGCTCCTGGGCCCGCTGCTTCTTGAGCGAGCCGATCTCGTCGCGGAGCTGCGCCAGCTCCTCACGGAGCTTCGCGAACTCGGCGAGCGTCTTCTTGCCGTTCATCTCGAGCACCAGCTCGAGCTTCTGGATGAGGAGATCTTCCTGCTGCAACATCTGTCCACCTCGGAATAGGAATAACGTCTCACCGGTCGGAAAAAAAGGGAAAGGCGTTTCGGGAAAAGGGTCCTGACGGCTCAGAGCGCCCCGGGGAAGTTCTCCTTCAGGAACATCACCATCATCTCGTTGCCAGCGACGTGGTACGCCTCTGCAGCGAGCTTCAGCTGCTCCTGCTGGACGCAGATGTCTCCCAGCGCGTTGAGTTTCTCCGTCGCGTTCGCCGCCTGGTAGGCGGTGAGCGCATTCCGGTACTCCCGGTCGCGGATTGAGGAGTCGCCGACGAGGACGAGCTTCTCTGCGTTCTTCGCGTTCTTGAAGATCTCGGTCGCGATCTCGTGCTTCCCCTTGGCGAGGCACTCGTCGCCGACGCGCTCCAGGGAGGCGGCGTCTTCAACGAGCTGGAAGGCGAGCATCGCCTCCTTCAGGTGGAAGTTGTCCAGGCATTTCTTGCCGAGCGCAATCAGGTGCTCCTCGTCTGCCGCGAGCTTGTAACAGTTGATTGCCTCCATGTTCTGGCCGACGAGCTCGTAGTGCTCGCCGATCTCGGCGAGCTTCTGCCGGTTCGACGCAAGGACGAAGGTGCCGATCGCCTCCTTCACCTGCCCTTTCCGGAAGTACTCGTCGCCCACGTAGTTGAGGAGGCGTCGTTTCAGCTCGGGCGCGAGCATGCTCAGGTTCATGTTCTCCACGCCCTTCTGCATCAGCACCGGCACCAGCCGCCGGATCGTGTCCGCTTCGCGCTGTTGCTGCTGCGTGAAGACCGTCTTGTTGCTCTCCGCTATCTGCGTCACCATCTTCTGGATGACCACGTCGCTCATGTCCACCACCTCGTTTGTCGTTTAATAATCCGTCCGCTGTTCAGTCTCAGTATCGGCTCAGTTGAAGATGTCGATGCCGAGGTCGTCGCTCAGCCGCTGCCGGTTCTTCGTCGCGTGCTTGCTCGCGTCCTTGCCCAGTACCCAGGGGCTGTTCACCCCGGTGATGATTGTCATCACGGTCATCTTCCCTTTCATGTGGGGCTCGACGCGGGCGCCCCAGATGACGTTCGCGTCGGCGTCCATCTCCTCGGTGACGAGCTCGCCGGCCCGCGCGACCTCATCAAGGGTCATGTCAGGTCCGCCGGTGACGTGGATGATCGCGCCGCTCGCCCCAGTATAGGTGATTTCGAGCAATGGGTTCGCGAGGGCGCCTTTCACTGCCTCTTCGACGCGGTTGTTGGTGTCGCTGCTGCCGACGCCGATGGCGGCGACGCCGCCTTCGCTCATCACCGCCTTGACGTCCGCGTAGTCCAGGTTGACTAGTGAGGGGACGGCGATGATCTCGACGATCCCCTTGATCATTGTGGCGACGAGCTCGTTCGCGACCGCGAAGGCCTGCTCGACGGGGAGGTTCCCCGCTATCTGGACGAGCCGGTTGTTGTCGACGACGATGACCGTATCCGTCACCTTGCGGAGCTGGCGCAGCCCCTCTTCCGCCTTGTCGACGCGCGCCCGTTCGATCTTGAAGGGCATCGTGACGGTGCCGATGACGATGGAGCCCATCTCCTTCGCCGCCTGGGCGACGATCGGCGCGCTGCCGGTGCCCGTGCCGCCGCCCATGCCGGCGCAGATGAAGCACATGTCGGTGCGCGAGAGCGCCTCCTTGATCTCCTGCATGGATTCCTTGGCCGCCTCGGTCCCTTTCTGGGGAAAGCCGCCGCAGCCGAGGCCGCGCGTGACGTTCCTGCCGATCAGGAATTTCTTGTCCGCCTCCATGACGTCGAGGTGCTGCTTGTCCGTGTTGACGCAGATCACTTCGGCGCCTTTGACGCCTTTCTTGTAGAGCCAGTTCGTCATGTTGCAGCCGGCACCGCCGCAACCAATCACCTTGATGTTCGCCTGTCCGACCTCGAAATCCGCACTCGGTACGTTGTAGCCCATCGTTTCACCTTCGTTACCGTTGTCGCGCCTCGCGCGCCACCTTTGTCGCATCGTCGACGTGAGAAGCCGCACGTCAGCGTCTATTTTGATTCTCCGGAGAGGAACTAATATATAAATCTTTCTATTAGTATACGGATAGGTATACTAATGGATCGTCGACCATATGTCCGGCCCAATGAATGCGGAAAGTCCGCGGAGAGCGAAACATGACTAGGAGAAAGGGAGAGCGGAAAAGAGACCGAAAGGAATAAATGGGCACCACAGAGGCTCTTTGGCAAAGAGCGCGCCCGTGGCGCAACGACGCAGTCCTCCGCGGGAATGAGATGGCCGCGCTGAAGCGAGCATCTTTCCGCCGTCACGGGTATGCGGTTTGCCGTCGGAGAGTAACCCGGAGAGCGCGGTCACGATCCTCTCGCGCACGGGCGAGCGCCCGTTCCGCCGGAGCGCGACCCATCCGCCTCAGAGCACGCCAAAGAAACCCGAACCATGGAGAAGCACCCGCCCTCAGGCCCGTGCAACCCGACGAGAAGAGAACCCCTGACTGGGAGCATCGGCAGCAGGCCAGGAGAGCAGGCCGGAGAGAGTAACTGACGAGGAGCATGCTCCACGAGATTGTGAAAGGCGAATGGTACACCCGGAGCCCGCCACACCTGCCGGGAGAGTACTCGCTCAAAGAACTCATCCTAGGACTCGGCGCTGGCGTCATGGTCCGGCGGATGATCCGCAATGAGCCGAACCTCACCAACAGGCTCTCAGGGCAACTGCTCGTGCCACACTCACTACCGCCTGACAATCAGAGCCGCGATCGACCGCTACTCGCTCGCCAGCCATCTCGTTGAGAGGCTCTAGACGCACAGAAAATGGGAGAGACTTGGAAAGGAATCCGCCAAGGGAGCGGAAGCGGAAAGGACGGCGCGGCTGCGGCCTTTTCACCATCGAGAAAACCACGGGAGAAGCACCGATATCTTTATAAACGAACCCTAGTTTCACACGGCAACCACAGATAAAGCATACGCTCAAAGGAGGGAACGGACATGGCAAAAGAGAAGATCCATATCAATCTCGTGTTCATCGGACACGTCGACCACGGCAAGAGCACGACCGTCGGGCGGCTGCTCTTCGACACCGGCAACATCAGCGAGCAGCAGCTCCGGAAGCTGAAGGAGAAGGCGCAGGAGCTCGGCAAGGCCGGGTTCGAGTTCGCCTACGTCATGGACAACCTCAAGGAGGAGCAGGAGCGCGGTGTCACGATCGACCTGGCCCACAAGAAGTTCGAGACGGAGAAGTACTACTTCACCATCATCGACGCGCCCGGGCACAAGGACTTCATCAAGAACATGATCACTGGCGCGAGCCAGGCGGACGCCGGCGTCCTCGTCGTCGCGGCGAATGATGGCGTCAACGCCCAGACGCGGGAGCACGCCTACCTCTCCAAGGTGCTTGGCGTCAACCAGCTCATCGTCGCCGTCAACAAGATGGACATCAAGGGCGTCGAGTACAGCCAGAAGCGGTTCGAGGAAGTGAAGACCGAGGTCGGCAAGCTCCTCGGCAGCGTCGGCTACAAGCTCGACAAGATCGCCTTTGTCCCAATCGCCTCCCTCCCCGGCGACAACGTGGCGAAGAAGACGGACAAGATGGCCTGGTGGACGGGCGGCACCCTCCTCGACGCAATCAACGCGCTCGTCCCGCCGGAGAAGCCGACCGAGCTTCCGCTGCGCCTCCCCATCCAGGACGTCTACAACATCACCGGCATCGGCGTCGTCCCCGTCGGCCGCGTGGAGACCGGCATCCTCAAGGTGAACGACAAGGTGATCGCCGTCCCGGGCCGGGAAGGCAAGGGCATCCTGGGCGACTGCAAGACGATTGAGATGCATCACGAGCAGATGCAGCAGGCGGAGCCGGGCGACAACGTCGGCCTCTCCATCCGCGGCTTCGGCAAGAAGGATGTGGCGCGCGGCGACGTAATCGGGAAAGCGGAGAATGTCCCCACGGTCGCCACGGAGTTCACCGCCCAGATCGTGGTGCTCAACCACCCGAGCGTCATCACCGTCGGCTACACCCCTGTGTTCCACATCCACACGGCCCAGGTGGCCTGCCGGTTTGAGGCGATTGAGAAGAAGCTGAACCCGGCCACGGGCGAGGTGCTGCAGGAGAACCCCGACTTCATCAAGAACGGCGACGCCGCTATTGTGAAGATCAAGCCGATCCAGCCGCTTGTCATCGAGAAGAAGAAGGAGATCCCGCAGATGGCGAACTTCGCGATCCGCGACTCGGGCGCGACCGTCGCGGCCGGGATGTGCATCGATCTCGTCAAGAAGGCGTAGAGACACCTCCTCGAAACGATTTTCATCTTTTCGACGGTTCGACGACCCATACGCTTAAAAAGGGGTCGTCATTCCCCCGACACCAGACCAGGATGAAATACGGACGTTCATCGTGACAGAGAGGCGGAAGATGCAGCAGAAGGCACGGATCAAGCTGGCCAGTACGGACATCGAAAAGATTAACCAGGTCTGCGCCTACATCATGGAGATCGCGGAGAAGACCGGCGTCGTGGTGAAAGGGCCGGTGCCGTTGCCGCGGAAGAGCCTCAAGATTACCACGCGCAAAAGCCCGGACGGCGAAGGGAAAGCATCCTGGGAACGGTATGAGATGCGGATCCACAAGCGGCTCATCGATCTCGGCCTCGACGAACGCGCCTTGCGTCTCGTGATGCGCGTCCCCATCCCGGAAGGGCTCCAGATCGAGATCGAGATGCTCTGAGACCGCATAGAACGAAATTCTTTAATACCACTAATTCTCTCATCACTATAGAGTGAGTCAGATACTAACGAATATCCTCTCCAGTAGTTCCGATTGAACGTCTTGTTTTCTGTGCCGCCGTGGGGCGATTGT
>JBBIPM010000048.1:0-9778 GCA_037442865.1 Candidatus Woesearchaeota archaeon | reverse complement strand
GGACGTATATCTGTGTGAAACGAATATCGTACTTCTTCGCGGCGTTCTCCGTCGGTAAATGGACGCTGGAGACGTGCCGAGCGATGCTCTGACAACGCGCGCGGCGAGTTGCGCCGCCACCATTCACGTACCGACGTGAAATCCGTTCTGACGGGAACGACGATTACGTCTTCGTACTTCCTGAGTTTTTTAGGACTGCCGCGATCAATTACGGTCAACTCATCAAGCTTCGAGAATCAGGTCGTGTCGTCGGAAAACTCCGACGAATCGTCTTCGGGAAACCCGCACGCGAAGACATCGAGACGACCGCCGTTGAGAACTTCAACGGCATCCTGCGAGAACGCGTCGGACGCATCGTCCGTCGGAGAAAATGCTACGCGAAGAACCGTGACCGGCTCTCGAACGCCATCGGGCTTTTCCAGTTCTACTGGAATTTCATGCATAAACTCCGAGAAAGACTGACGCCAGCAATCGCGGAGGGCATCACAACAAAAGTCTGGACGTGGGGAAACCTACTCCACTACAGAATTAAAATACTTTAAATGGTACAATACCTAAAAAAAGAAAAAACGTATAATGAAATCCCAAGTTCAGCGACCTATTCTCTCCGCGCAATCATACTATTGGCGAACGCTCGCCAATGAGAAACTGAAAAGGTGTTTCAAGAGATGACGCTTACCAGCGTCTCTTCACGGCCTTCTTCTTGACCGCTTTCTTCTTCACGGCCTTCTTCTTGACCGCTTTCTTCTTCACGGCCTTCTTCTTCCGCTTCTGGCCGCCACGCGCCATCTTCGTCCGGGCGACGTTGCCGCCCTTGTCGAGGAAGTAGAGGTAGCCGTCCTGACGCCTCACACCGGCGCGGGCCACGACCTCCTGCCGCTTGCTCGTCGTCTTCCCTGCTCGAGCCATCGCGACGCGGGCGACGTCGCCACGCTTGTCGATGAAGTAGAGGTAGCCCGGAGCCCTCTTCACGCCAGTTCTTGCCAAGACTTCTGCCATTCTTCTGCACCTCACTACTGGGGTTATGCGTTCTCCGAGGAGGGACCATTTAAATAGTTTTCTCTCCCGTCGCCGTTCCGAGGGGAAAAACGGTTCGGGCGCGATGCAACCCTCGTCGAATAGCAAAGAAACTTTAATAAGGGATCGTCCCCCGATCATCGTCGTGGCCGACGAACACACCGTTCCGTTCGAGACGCTCTCCCGGCTTCTCGACTCCTCACAGTCAGGCCTCTCATCGAGAGAGGCGGAACATCGTCTCTCGGAATTCGGGCCGAACGAGCTCCGTGTGAAGAAGGAGACGTCGGAGCTGGTGAAGTTCCTCCATCAGTTCACGAACTTCTTCGTGCTCCTCCTCCTCGTCGGCTCCGCCTTGGCGTTCGTCGCCGAACGGCTCGACCCCGGTCAAGGGAACCTCTACATCGGCGTCGCTCTTCTCGCCGTTGTCCTTCTGAACGCGATCTTTACGTATCTCCAGGAGCATCAGAGCGAGCAGATCATGAAGAGCTTCCGGTCCATGCTGCCGCCCGTGATTACCGCGCTTCGTGATGGAAAACCGACGAAGATTGAGGCGCGGCTCGTCGTCCCGGGGGACGTCATCCTACTCGAGGAGGGGGACCGTGTCCCGGCGGACGCGCGGCTCTTCGAGGTGAACGCGCTCAAGGTGGACAACTCCCCCCTCACCGGGGAGAGCGAGCCGCAGCTCCGAAAGACAGAGCGGACACATGAGAATATCCTGGAGAGCAGGAACGTGGTCTTCTCCGGCACCCTGGTACAGACTGGTAACGGCAAGGCGCTCGTCTACGGCACCGGGATGCGGACGCAGATCGGAACAATCGTGCAGCTCACTAAGGAGACGACGCGCATCGCAACGCCGATTCGGAAGGAGCTGGACCATTTCATCCGCGTCATCAGCGCCATCGCCATCGTCCTCGGCGTCCTCTTCTTCGGAATCAGCGTCGTGATGGGAAAGCAGCTCATCGGCAGCCTCATCTTCGCCATCGGGATCATCGTGGCGAACGTCCCGGAGGGGCTGCTGCCGACCGTTACCTTGGCGCTCTCCATGGCATCGAAGCGGATGGCGAAGAAGAACGCACTGGTGAAGAACCTTGAAAGCGTCGAGACGCTCGGCTCGACGACGGTGATCTGCACTGACAAGACGGGGACGATCACCCAGAACCGGATGAGCGTCTCCACCCTCGTCCTCGGCGGCGAGGAGTTTCCAGCGCATGACGCGCGCGTCAGGAAGGAGAAAGGGCTCGCAGTGGCATGGGCCTGCATGACGCTCTGCAACAACGCGCACCTCGAGAGTGTCAAGACGCACGGCGCGTCGAAGGGGCCGCACACCGAGTACGCGGGCGACCCCACAGAGGGGGCGCTCCTGGTGTACGCTGACGCGTTGAAACCAATCGAGGGCCTCGCGAAGCGACTTCCCCGCGTCCATGAGACGCCGTTCGACTCGGCGACAAAGCGGATGATCACCACGCACCGCGACGGGAAGCGATTGATCGCTTACCTGAAAGGGGCACCGGAAGTGGTTCTCGGCATGTGCCGGAAGAGGCTTATCCAAGGAGAAGAGACTGAGCTAACGCCCCATCGGCGCGAGGAGGCGATGCGCCTCTACCAGCGCCTGGCGTCGCGCGGCGAGCGCGTCCTCGCACTCGCATACAAGGAGACGAGACACGAGAAGGTCGAAGAGCACGGCTTCGTCTTCATCGGGCTCATCGGCATGCTCGACCCTCACCGGCCGGAGATCCCGAAGGCGATCGCTACGTGCCGCACGGCCGGGATAAGGGTCTTCATGGTGACTGGCGATTACAGCGTGACAGCCGAGGCGATTGCACGCCAGGTCGGTCTCTTCACCGGCGACGGCAAGGTCGTCACGGGCGACGAGCTGGCAGGGATGGCCGATACGCGCCTCGCGCGACTCCTCGATGAGCGCGAGCTGGTTTTCGCCCGGACCTCGCCGATCCAGAAGCTTCGCATTGTCAAGGCGCTCCAAGCGAAGGGTGAGGTTGTCACCGTCACCGGCGACGGGGTGAACGATGCCCCGGCGCTGAAGAACGCAGACATGGGGGTGGCGATGGGCGTCTCCGGCACCGAGGTGGCGAAGGAGGCCGCGGACATGGTGCTGATGGACGACAATTTCGCCACTATCGTCAACGCCGTCGAGGAAGGCCGGACGATCTTCGCAAACATCAAGAAGTTCATCGCCTACATCCTGACGAGCAACATCCCGGAGATCCTGCCCTTCATCGTCTATGTCACGCTCAATGCGCCGCTCGCCCTGACCGTCATCCTCATCTTGAGCATCGACCTCGGCACGGATCTCCTGCCGGCGCTCGGCCTCGGATCAGAGAAGCCGGAAAGCGACGTGATGCAACAGCCGCCGAGAAAGAGGAACGAACGTCTCCTCACCCCGAAACTCTTGGGCATGAGCTACGGCATCATCGGGATGCTCCAGGCGGCCGGCGGCTTCTTCGCATTCTTCACCGTCCTGCACCAAGGCGGATGGCGATGGGGAGAAGCGCTCGCCAATACCGAACCCTTGTACCGCACGGCAGTCACCGCGTTCTTTGCCGCGGTCGTGATTGGGCAAGTCGCGGACGTCCTGATCTGCCGGACGAGGACCCAGTCCTTGCTCAACGCAGGCATCTTCTCGAACCGTCTCGTCTGGCTCGGCATCGCCGTCGAGATCGCCATCGTCCTCGCGGTCACGTATGCGCCGCCCTTGTATCCGTTCTTCGGCACCGCTCCGTTGACACTCTTCCAGCTCAGCCTCGGCGTTCCCTTCGCGCTCCTCATCCTCTTCGGCGACGAGTACCGACGATGGCTCATCCGCCGCGAAAACAAGTTCGTGCTCAGATGGCTGACGTGGTGAGAGCTCAGGGCTTGGCGCGGAGAGAAATCTCCGCGAGCGGAAGCTCGTTAAACGCACGTAGAAGCGAAGCGCGACTGAACCCTCGAGAGAGACGGAGGTGAACGCCGAGACGCCGTTGCGGTAGGGTATGCCTAAAAGAGAACGTGGAGAAGAGGGCGGAAGCTACAGTCCAGAGCAGAGAAAAGAACCGTAAGGCCGTCCTTACATCTTCGCGCGTCGACGCTTCTCCTTCTTCATCCGTTTGCGCTGCCACTTCCAGCGCATCTGGCCTTTCTTCTTCCATCGACGTGAGCTTCTCTTCATCGTCTGCTTCGCCCCGCTGCGGCAGGGGTACTGGACCTCCATTCCTTGTTCAGGATCGTGTGGCGTGCGAACCGGACCCCGTTTATAAACTTATTGGCCTCTCGGAGAAGAGACCGGCCGCTCGGGGGACGAGAGCCGAAACGACATAAACACATATAAACCTCTGAGCATGACCGTCTCTGAACGGGGCCTTCGTATGACGCGCGTTCTGACAGCCATCATCCTCTCGTTGCTCCTGCTCAGCGTTGTGGGAAGTGAGACCGGCACGATCTTGGAGACGCGCGTCGACAGGGGGAACGGTGACTGGGCGCCGTCGATTGACGATGAAGGAGCGCCGAGCATGGTCGAGGACGGAAAGGAATGCGTAACCGTCGAGGATCCCTCGCCGATCCCGGAACCGCTCGCCGATGAGAGGATGGGAGAATGGGAGAAGAGCGCGGAAGAGGAAGAAGGGACGGAGAAGGAGCGAGGAGGAGAGCGACGGGTGAAAGTGGGAAATAAAGAGGAAAGGGATGAAGGGGGAGCGGACGGCGAGGAAGGAGAGGAAGATGATGCTGAGCGGATCGACGTCCTCCTCCTCCTCGCGGAACAGCACGGTCGCCTCCCAGTGCTCGCGGAGTCTCCGCGCGTCGCAGTGACCCATCGCTATCGAGAAGAACGGCTCATCGCGGCGACGCTGACCCGGACGGAGCTCGACGCTCTCGTCGCGGACGGCACCGTCGCCCGCTGGGCCCCGGACCGGCGCGTCACGATCTCCCTGGACGTCAGCGCGCCGCTCGTGAATGCGACGGCGGTGAACAGCATCCTCGTCGCGGGCGAACGCCTGAACGGCACGGGGCAGGCAATCTGCGTCATCGACACGGGCGTCAACGCGAATCACTCTGCTTTGGCGGGCAAGGTGATCGCGCAGCAGTGCTTCTGCACCGGCTGCTGCCCCGGCGACACGAACAACGGCTCAACCGCTCCGGATAACAACGGCCATGGTACCCATGTCGCGGGGATCATCGCGAGCACTGATCCGACGTACCGAGGCGTCGCCCCAGGAGCGAGTATCGTCGCGGTGAAGGCGCTCAGCGCCTCCGGAGGCGGGACCTTTTCCGACGTGGGAAAAGCGATCGAGTGGTGCGTCCAGCAGAAGGACGCCTACAACATCAGCGTCATCTCGATGAGCCTCGGCGACGGCGGCGAGGAGGAGAACGCGACGGAGTGCGACGAGGACCCGATGACCCTCCTCATCGACGCCGCGCACGCCGCCGGCATCCTCGTCGTCGCCGCTTCGGGGAATGATTATCAGAACCAGGGCATCAACTATCCCGCGTGCGCCTCGAACGTGACGAGCGTCGGCGCGACGAATATGAGCGATGCTGTCGCGAACTTCTCCAACACCGGCGCGCTCCTCGATCTTCTTGCGCCGGGGGTGACGATACACTCCCTGAGCCATCTCGGCGGCACCACGGTGAAGAGCGGCACCTCGATGGCGACGCCCCACGTCGCAGGAGCCGCAGCCCTCCTCCAGCAACTCTCCAGACTCGACGGTGACGGGCCACGCTCACCGGCTCATCTGAAAAGCGCGCTACTCAACAGCGACGCGAATATCCTGGACAGCCGGAACGGCCGAACGTTCCCACGGCTGAATGTTCTTGTCGCCGCGGCTCACGTCGTTAACAATTCTCCGCCAATCCTCAGCACCCCCGCCCCTGAGGGGCTGGTCGTCGTCATCGCTGAGCCCACGGATCAATCATTCACCGTCACGCCCCTCGACCCAGAGAACGCGAGCCTCACTGTCACGTGGACGACGAACGGCGTCGCTGTGAAGAACGAGACAGTAGCATCGAATACGACGAGCAACTACACCTTCAATGGGAACTACACCGCGGCGGGAAACTACACCATCACCGTCACGGCCGAAGATGAATATCGGTTCCAGGCGACGAACAGCTGGCTCCTCGTCGTCAATAATACGGGACCCGTTCTCTCATCGTCAGTTCCTGAAGAGTCGGTCGTCGTCATCGCTGAGCCCACGGATCAATCATTCACCGTCACGCCCCTCGACCCAGAGAACGCGAGCCTCACTGTCACGTGGACGACGAACGGCGTCGCTGTGAAGAACGAGACAGTAGCATCGAATACGACGAGCAACTACACCTTCAATGGGAACTACACCGCGGCGGGAAACTACACCATCACCGTCACTGTCAGGAACGAGTATGATGAAGCGTCGCGGAACTGGCTCCTCATCGTCAACGACACGAACAGGGCGCCGTCAGCGGCGAACCTCACCCTCCTCCCGGCGAACGCGACGACGACCGACACGATTTCCTGCGGCTACAGCTACAGCGATCCGGATGGCGACGAAGAGGAAGGAACAGACGTGAACTGGTATTTGAACGGGGAGTTGAACAGCTCATTCGCGAACACCACAAACCTACCGGCAAACGCGACGCGGAAGGGGCAGGAGTGGACCTGCGTCGTGACAGTGAGCGACGGCCGGGACGCGGGAGAGAGCGTCAACGCGAGCATCGTAATCAGGAACACTGCGCCAGCCGTCGGCAGGATATCACCGCGCTACGCGCTCATCGGGGAGAACGTCACCTTCACCGTCGAGGCCCTTGACGCTGACGACGATCCGCTCAGCTACGCGCTGAACGATTCGCGAATCACGATGAACGAGACGACGGGCGTCGCGAACTGGAGCGCGGAACCGGGAGATGAGGGGATCCATCAGGTCACGGTAATGGTGAGCGACGGCGAAACCGAGACGAACAGCACCGTCCCCATCACCCTTTTCCCGTCGGACAATCTCCTCGTCGGCAACTCCTCGCTCATCATGACAAACGGCTCCCTCAGCGTCCTCGTGGATGGGCAGGAGAACCTGACGGTGAACGAGACCGGGCAGCGGAATATCAGCTTCGTGGTGAACGGCACGCCCGTTTCGGAGTTTCTGTTCAGCTTCTCAGAGGAGACGCGACTCCGGCTCTATGACGTGACGTTGGATCGCGAAGAGGGACGCGCGCGTCTCAACGGCGTCCCTGTCGAGGGACTGCTTGGCGGGAAGACGCTCAGGTTCCCGAAGCGGAACGTCACGCTCGCCGGGGTCTGCATCCTCGACGTTGCGAACGCGCCCTTCAGCTTCAGTGCATCATGCGACGCCGCGAACGAGACGTTCCTCGTCTGCGACGGCGAGACGAGAGCGGGCTACGTGTGCAGCGATCAGGGCACGTTATTCAGCGTCGCGGGCCTGACCCACAGCGCGGTGGAGGAGCGATGCCTCGACCGTGACGGCGACGGTTATCTCGACGCCGCCTGCGGCGGCACGGACTGCGACGACACCAATCTTTCCATCCATCCTGGCACCACTGAGATCTGCGGGGATGGGATCGATCAGGACTGCACCGGTTCAGACCTCGCTTGTTCCCCCACGCCAAGGATCGGAGGCGGAGGAGGAGGCGGAGGAGGAGGCGGAGGAGGAGGCGGAGGAGGGGGAGAAAGCGTCAGCTTCCCCTCGCAGACGTTCTTCACGGTGAATCCGGGGACCGAGCAACGGATGGCGATCAACCACGGCCTCGTCCCGGTGACGGAAATACTCTTCACGACGACGAAGGAGCTGCGCAGTGTGACCGTCAACGTGAAGGAAGCGACCCTCCCCGGACTCGTCGGCGCGTATGACGCATTCATTGTCGAGACGATGGGGCTTCCTGATGATGCGATTGCGTCGGCACGGATCCGGTTCCGTGTACCGCGACGGATCGCGGAGGAACAGGACGTGTCGCTCTATCGTGAAGCGGACGCGTGGCGACGGTTGCCGACGATGAAGAGGGATGACGGTTCGTACGAGGCCGTGACGCCCGGCTTCAACCGATTCGCGATCGTCCTCGAGGCCAGAGCCGTGACAACCAGGAGCGAAGAGAACACCGAAGAGGCCGAGAAGGGGGAAGAGAGAGCGGACGCGCCGGACGCGAAGGAAGAGAGCGTGATCGAGCCGACCGGGACGGACCCGACAACGACCCGTACGCAACACGCGCTCCTCTTCCTCATCGTCCTTCTCCTTGCAGCAGCAGGGATCTCCTTTGGGCTCAGGGATCGGAGAACAGGACGCGGAAAGAAGAGACGCCAGTGGCGAGGATGATCCGGCCGGATATCCTCGTCAATACTCCCGATCAGACTGGGCCGAGAAAGAGATCCGAAGAATCTCTCGAACATGCCCCTGCCTGGCGACTAACGGTACTGTGACATCGCAGGGACACTTTTCATCATAACCTAATATCCTTCAATTATTAACTTATTTTGTAATATTAATTATTTTTTACTTAACTATACTTACTCTCAGCCATCAATATTATCATTTTTTGTATAAATTTCGCAATAATAGTTAATTTTATAAATACTTGTGCTTTACAATGAACTCATGCCAACAATCTACGACGTATTCGCAGCAGTGATCGAACACGCACCATGCGCCGCCAAGGACTTGCCATTCACCGGACGCGTCTATGCGCAGCTCAACACACTTGTCAAGGAGGGATTAGTTGAGAAGAAAGGAACGCGATTTGTTCCGAGAAAAACTGAACGAGCGATGCATATCTTCAACATCATCAAATACTCGCTCAAAAGAGGTCTTGACTACAACATCTTCTTCTCAAAGAACCTGGCGACAATTGTGAAGGAACTCTTCAAGCATGCACCCGATATGCGGCCGGCAAGGCTTCAGGGAAACCAAGATATCACAAAGATGCTCACCTTCTTCGAAGAGAACCAATTCATCCTCCTCGCGCAGCTGCGACCACGACGAGGGATCGTTCTTGAGCACACGCTCTTCAACGAAATACTATCGCTGAACGAAGACCGGACTGAATCGAAACAGATGCCATTTATCCCAATAGAAGAGAAACTACTGCGAGTGCCAGAAGAGCGCTTCAACCCGTTCGACGAGAAAGTCTTCGACTTCCTCTCAGGATCGGCACAACTCGAAGGAAGCACTGTCACGCCAGGAGAGACAAAAGAGATCATCCTCAACGACATCTATCCGGACAAGCCGAAGAACGACATCCAGATGGTGAAGAACCTCAACGAAGCAATGCACTATATTCTTGAGAATCTTTCTGAGGAGATCACGCCAGAACGTATCATGGAAGTGAACAAGGCCGTGCTTTTCAGCCTCAACAGAGCAGCAGGAAGATACAAGAAGACGCAGAACAAGATCCAGGGCAATCCGCGCTTCACAACAGCGATGCCGGAGGACGTGCCGCGCAAGATAGACGAATACTGCCAGTTCCTCAGATCAATAACCACGAAAGAAGCATGCGTAAAAGAGCTCGGACGCATCCACAACGAACTTCAGTACATACACCCATTCACCGACGGCAACAGCCGAACAACACGGATGATCGTCAGCTGGATGCTGCTGAAACATGAATTACCATTGCTCGTCCTAAAGAATGGCTGCTTTGAAGCATACATGAACCGAACGAAACTCGCCAAGAAACGAGACGACGAAGAACTCAAGAAATTGTTACAGCAAGTGCTGTATCACGAAAGCATCAGAAAAAGGGTTCTTCCCTCATTTTGATGACTCCAATCCGCAGCTTTGGAGGATTTTCA
>JBBIPM010000047.1:0-9785 GCA_037442865.1 Candidatus Woesearchaeota archaeon | reverse complement strand
ACCATTTGTCGACGATAAGTGGCTATTTAATTCTTATGAACCTTTCAACAAAACCGAAAAATTTAAACAAACAACTTAACCAAGTGCTTGTGAAAGTTGACCAAGAAATATATAAGATTTACAATTTAACAACGAAAGAAATTTCAATTATTGAGGAGAGTTTGAAATGAACAGAACCTATGTATTTGATTTTTACAATTTATACATTCCAAAAGGTAAACCGTATTCAAATAAACCTTTGGGAATAAGGATAGTTCCACTAAAGAACTCGGAAGATTTTGAGAAGAATAGAACAAAGCTCTCAAGCCAGTATAGAAACGGTGGTTGGAAAATTGCAAAGTGTTACATTAAAGCAAGAAGTAAAGATGAAGCTAAGAAGTATGCTGTTTGGTTAGAGTTTGTTTATTCATTTGCACAAAGTAGGCGCATATTTTATCTACATATCTATGAATACAAAAGTGGTAAAAAATATTTTTCATTTGAATCAAAGTTTGTTGAGCCAATAGAAAATAGATTCTCTAAATTGATTTATGGAATCAAGACTACTGGCGCGTTCTTTACCAGAGATATAAGTGAATTTATCAACAAAGCATTAGATACTCTAAATAGTGTTAATGGCGGAAAAAAAGCAGAAATATTACAAACCATTCATGCTTATCTTATATCAATATCTCAAATAGCTTGGGAATTAAAATTCTTAATTTCTTGGATAGCGTTAGAAAAACTTGCTAATGAGCATTATCAGGGAAACAAGAAAGATATTTTTACTTCAGAAGAAATAAAGAACATAAAAGAAGCTTTGCATAAGACACTGGATAAACAGTTTAAAAATGATAAAAGAGTTAATTATCTTAAACAATCATTATCTAAAGACTACTTATTTGAACAAAATACTTATCAAAAAGTCCTTTCGTATCTTAATTCTCTTGACTTAGGATTTGATAATAAAAAGTTGAAGAAAGTAATAGGAAATCTAGTAGAAATTAGGATAAAATTAGTGCATAATTTAAACTCATCTAAATTACAAAATAAGCCCCATTATTTGTTTTATCTCCAAAAAATAATTGAAAAAGTCATTATAAGAAATCTTGGTATAGACCAAAATTTTGAAAATAGGCTATTGTTAAATCAATACAAAGGTAATGATCTGTGACGCCTTATACCCTCTCACCATCATCACTAAATCTTCTTGAAGAGTGCCCTAGATGTTTTTATCTGCAAGTTGTTAAGAAAATAAGAAGACCTTCTGGACCAATGTCTTCAATTCCCATTAAGATGGACTCAATTATTAAAAAATATTTTAATACATATAGAGAAAAAGGAATTTTACCACCATTAATTGAAGGAAAGATTAAAGGAATTCTTTCTCTAAATATGCCGAAAACCTTGTATTTTGAAGACAAGAAAAATGGTGTAAAGTTAAAGGGGCTTCCAGATGAGTATCTACAGACAGAAGATAAAGCTATTGTACCATTCGACCATAAAACTAAAAGTAAAGCTCCTGAGGAGACGCATCCAAGTTACCAACTGCAATTAGACTGTTATACGTTCTTGTTGCAAGTGAATGGCTATAAAACAAAGAAGTTTGGTTTCCTTGCCTATTATCATCCTGAGCAATGTGAATTACATAATGGGATGGATGTTCAAGTAGCTATTATGAAAGTTAAAACTGATCCAGAAAGAGTAAGAAAGGCACTAGAGAGGGCTTCCAAAGTCTTAAATGGAAAACTACCAAAGGTTAATGGAACCTGCGAATACTGTAAGTGGAAAGATTTAAAATTTGAATAAAATCCTTATCACCCGCATTCGACTTAAGAACCATCACCCGTTATTGCGACAGAGAGTGCGGACAAAAACTATATAATGGCTGCACCATCCTGAAGGCGCATGCCCGGGAAGTTCATCGTCATCGAGGGGACTGACGGCACAGGCAAGGGAACGCAGTTCCGGAAAGCGCTCGAGACGCTTCGACAGCAGGGGAACGAGATTCTCGCGACAGATTTCCCCCGTTACGGGAAGCCAGGGGCGTACTTCGTCGAGCGCTACCTCAACGGCGCGTACGGATCGTCGCGCGAGGTCCACCCGCACGTGGCATCCCTCTTCTACGCGCTCGACCGGTACGACGAAGCGGAGACGATGCGGCAATGGCTCGCGGCAGGGAAGACTATCCTGAGCAACCGCTACACAACTTCGTCGCTCGGGCACCAGGCAGGGAAAGCGGCCACAGTCGAGGAACGAGAAAGCATCGTTTCATACATCGAGACGCTCGAATACCGTGAACTCGGCATCCCCAAGCCTGATCTCGTGATTCTGCTCTGGATGCACCCGTTCGTCGCGCACCAGCTCATCTCCTCAAAAGGGGAACGCGACTATCTCCGCGGAAAGAGCCACGACATCCATGAGTCGGACGTGACGCATCTTGAGAAGGCGGCGGAGAGCTACCTCTGGATGGCTGGGCGTGACAAGACCTGGGTCGTGATCGATTGCATGCGGCCCGGCATCCGTGAGCCCGGTCTCCTCGATCCGGCACGTCCTCCCTCTGAGAAGGTCCGCACGATCGAGGAGATTCACGCCGAGGTGATGGTGGCGATCAATGCGCTGCTTCGCCGACCCGCACCCTGACCGAGGGATGCGCTTTCCTGACGAAGCAAGCGAGGGTCTCGAGGAATTTCCGAGTGGGCGGTGCGACGCCTTGCAGCGAAGGGTCAAGCGTCCTCGTCGGGTTGAACGGCGCGAGGACCCACTCGGCGTCGAATCCTTCGAGGGTTGCGGCAATCGCCAGGATATCTTCTTTCTTGTAGATCAGTCCGGGCGTGATGAGCGTCTTGAACGAGAGAAGAGCCTCGTCTTGGCGCTCATTCAGGATGCGGAGCGATGTGAGGAACTCCTCATGACGCTGCGTCACGGGGGCGAAAAAGGTGCCGCTCCGCGTCACCCGGTCAAACCCGGACGCGGGCGCCTTGATGTCGACGATGAATTCATCGACGAGCCGTTCGTCCAGCAGCGCCGTGATAACGTCGGGCTTCCCTGCGTTGGTGTCGACGGCAGTGCGGAGCCCGCGTTGCCGGCACGTGCGAAGGAGCTCGAGGAGCGGTCGCTTCTGGAGCAAGGGCTCGCCGCCCGTGAAGAGCGCCTTCGTCGCGCCGGTGCTCGCGATGAACGCCGCCACCTCCTTCGTCTCCTTCACCTCGCCGGTGCGGAACTCGACGAGGTGCGGCACGTCGCAATATCTGCACCGGTAATCGCACCCCGAGAACGTGATGACGAGAGTGCCGTCGATGACCGTCACTTCGTGGATATACGCGTCCATCTGCGTGGAGCGTCGCTTCGCGCTTTAAAATATTGCGCGCGTTCGGGTGCGTACGGCTCCGGCGCAGCGGTCGCCATAGCGGCGAGTTCCGTCTCTGCACCGAGCTTTCATGAGTTCGAGAGGCAGATTGAAGCGCGATAAAGGCCGCGCCGGAGAAGAATTTCTAGAGACTGGGCATTCCGGACTCCGATCCGCCGGCGAGGATCGCAGGATTCATTCGTCTGAATGGTCGTCGAAGAACGCGGAGAGCGATGCGCTCTTGATCTTCGCTTCGTAGCTGATATCTTTCCCCACAATCATCACTTCGTCTCGCTCAGTTATCGCCGAATCCGTTCCGCCTCTTTATATGTTCTGTTGTGCCTCAATGTATAGCAGGAGAACTAGAGACGCGGACATAACCTCCCGAATGCGGAAACGTCAACCTATAGGCGCGGCATGAGGAAAAGAAATCTCCTCGTCGGGAAAAGAGCGGTTCTTTTCCGCTCTTCTATCGGAGGAACACTAGCACAAGGTGTGATGCTGCTCTGCGAAAGTCGATCAGTCCTCAGAACCTGTCCGGAAGAAGAGTTGTGGAAGCCCGGATCAAGACTGAAGATTTGGGCCTAATGATCCCTGCTGAGGCTCATGATCGACTGGAGCGATTGCTTAATGACCTCTCCGGAGGAAGCGTCGACGCGGATGTTGATCATGTTGAAGGTGCGCGTGACGAGGGTGAAGTTGTAGAGCTGCCGATCGAGATGCTGCAGGATGACGATTACTTTCGTCACCTCCTCGGCGGGGTACGCTTCCTGCTTCGTTGCCATCGCCTTCGCTTCCGCCTCCTCGAACGGCATCTTCACGCTCTTCATGTCGAGCCGCGCAATAGGCTCCCCTTTGTTGAACGCCTCGTCCTCGGGAAGCCGCTCAATCTGTACGCTCCGAAAGACGACGAGCTTCTCCCGCTTCGGCAGGAAGTAGCCGAGCTGCCATTCCCCCTCGTTCCCTGCGACGTGCATCGAGAATGCGTGCGCCAGATACGCGTCCGGCTCCTGTCGTCGGAACTCCTTGAATTTTGCGCTCGATTCGACCCGTTTCATTGCTTCCTTGATCTGCATCTGACCTCCTCTCGGGCAACGCTATTTAATGGTTTCGGGAGTGCGGGCTCTAGAGAACGTGGCGCGATTGCGTTCCTCCCGGATATCTCGCCGCGGCGCTTATCCGTTCGTTCCTCTTCCAGTCACCGGACAGTCATGGTTTCGCAAGACGTTCACCGTCTCAGGCGGCGACGTCGCTTCTGCGCGATCAGCTGAGCCGGAACAGCTTCGTCGCGTTCCCCGAGAAGAAGAGTCCGTGGTCCTCCGGAGGGAGGATGCTTTCGAAGAACGTGACATATTCCTCCTGATCGATGAGCGGCCAATCCGTGCCGAAGAGGAACCGCTTCACGGAGCCGATGGAGGCGATCGCCGCCTGGAGCTGGCGGACTACGAGATCCCGGTAGGGCTCCTCGATGCGTCCCATGAAGAGCCCGGAGAGGTCCGCATAGACGTTCGGGTTCTTCGCGACGACCTCGGCGGCATCCAGCATCCACGGGTTGCCGAGATGCGCGATGATGAACGTCACCCCTGGATGGAGCGCGGCCGCCTCGTCGACGTGGAGCGGGTGGCTGTATTTCAGGAGCGGCGGCTGCGCCGCCCCCTCTGTGTAGAGGTCTCCGGTGTGGATCGTCACCGGCACGGTGAGCTGCGCGGCGACCTCGTAGATCGGCTCGAGCCGGGGATCTGCAGGGTAGACATACTGGTAGCCGGGATAGAGCTTGAAGCCGACGATCCGGCCGTCACGGACTGCCTCCTCATATCTCTTCGCTTGCTCCTTGATGTCTCCTTCCATATCGATGCCGGCAATCACCTTCAATCCGGGAACGTCCTTAACCTCGTTGAGGAGCTCTTCCGTCCCGTACCAGAGGCTGTTCGCGAGCGATTCGCCCATGAGCAGCGTCGTCGCGACTCCCGCCTTCCTCATCCCTGCGAGGAGCTCCTCCTTCGTTCCTTTCCCCTCGACCGGCCGTTTCGTCAGATGGGCGTGGCAGTCGATGATTCTCCTCTCCGCGCTCTCGTTCAGGAGTGCCTTCCATCCCTCTGCGCGTTCCGCGACCGGGCGCATCAGGTTCATCTCCTCTGCCGCCACTTCGTCAGCTCCGCGAGATCGAAGAGCCGTCCGTTCGGCCCGGGATTCGCGGCCAGCGTCTTTCCGAGCAGCTCCTCCTGGTTGAAGCAGTCATGGATGTGCCCGGCCAGGACGAGGAGGGGTTGTCGTCGCTGCACGAGTTTCGCCAGGGTCTTGCTCCCGACGTGCCACTCCTCGCCAGACTGGCCGACATCATCGAGCCGTGTCCCGTATGGCGGAGCGTGGCTCATGAAGACGACGCGCTCCCAGTCCAGGGCTCTCCACTCCTGGCTCTTCGCCAGCTCCTCCAGGTCGGGGTACTTCTCCGAGAATCCGCCGCCGCCATGGCCGATGAAGGTGAAGCCGCCGATGACCCTCGTCTTCTTGTGGAGGAACGTGATCCTCGAGAAGCGGACGCTCGCCTTCCGGAGACTGCTCTCTTCCTCGTGGTTGCCGTGGAGCATCAGCACCGGGGGGCCGAGGAGGTTTACCCTGCTGAGCAACGGGTCCAGCTCACGCTCGAAGATGGTGAGGTCGCCGAGGAAGAGGATGAGGTCAGGCTTCTTCTCTTTGACGGCTCGCTTCACTTGTTCGAGCGCTTTCGTATTCCCATGGAGGTCGGTGAAGGCGTAGATCAGCATGATTCCCCGGACAGCTAGTTTTGCTTTTAAATGATTCGTTTGACGCGCTTCGCGGAGCCTCGTTTTTCCGTTCCTGACGGGTTGGTATGCTTTTTCCTATACCAAAAAAGAAAGATTTATATATATCTCATTATACAAGAATGTATACTGGAATACGCAAAAAACGTCTGTCCAGGGGGTTATGTCCGCATGGCAACCGTCGCTCCGGAGAGCGCTCTCGATCCAGAGCTGTTCCTCCATCCGTCACTGGCGCGCGAACTCCTCGAGAAACTCCTCGTGAATGAGGAGCTGCGCGTATTCTTCGCGGCGCTCAGCACCGTTGACCCCCAAGAGCACGACACCGGCTTCCTCCTCTCACCGGAGAGGCAGCCACAGAACCCCCGTCTTAAAGAGCTCGACGAAATGTATGCCCGCGCCGCGCCCCGACCGTTCCCCTCACGCGCTGACAAGGGCTATGACACGGAAACCCTCACGACCAGCCTTGAAGCGCTCGTCCCTGTCGACGGCCGGATTCACGTCTTCCACGGCGGGTTGATTGTCGCCTCCCACGACGCGAGCGAGATCAGGACATCGGCGGACGCCTATGAAGCGGCCGCCCCAGAACGACGAGCGCGCGAACGCTCCTCTGGGCAGCCATACTCCCGCATCGAAGAGAACATCCCTTCTCAGACCCTCGCCCCGAGACATCCGCTCTGCACAATTCCTCGGCAAATCGGATCCAAGATCCTCCCATTCCCGCGACGCGATACCGATCCTGAACCCCGGACACCCGTATCAGCCGTTGTTCCTGATTATGCGATGCGGCGAGCAGACTACCCCGCGCGCCGCTTCGCGTGATCACGCATCCTCACGCTCAACCCACCACCGAGAGGAGAACCATGATGCAACGAGCGATAGCTTTGAACCAAAGGAAAGAGTTCGCCGGACTCAGCCGGCAACTGACAGCGGAGGAGCAGCACTTCCTCCGAGGGCTCGGCCACCGAGGGGCGACCGACGCGGAGCTGCGACGCGTCCTCCTCGCCCTCCTCACCACTCGCGAAGAGAACGATCAGCGGCTCACCCCCGCTGACCTGGAAGTGCTCCGCTACTACCTCAAGTACCCTGAAGAGCGGGGACGGGCGCTCAAATACGTGCCGCCGCGAAGCCAGGCCGACCTAGTCGTCGCCGCGCTCTTCGAACGCTACCTCCTCCGGAACGACGGACGGATGACGAGCACGACCTACTCCTCCGGGCCGCGACGCGCGCTCAACGCGTCATAATCCTCGAGGATCACTGCGTCCAGCTCGTCGAGATTCTTGACGCGGTAGAGTCTCCCCTCGCCAATCTCGACCACCTCGCGGGCGAGCCTCTCCCCTTCCTCGTCGAGAGCGATGCCGACGACGCTGATCGTGACGCCCGCGTCACGCGCAGCCGAGGAGGCCTCGAGCGTTGCCTTCCGCGGCTCCTTCCCCTTCGTCGGCACCGCGTCCGTGAGGATGAGGAGGTGACGTGTCCCCTTCCCGGAGAAGAGCGACGCCGCTTCCTGGATCGTCACCGCGAGATTAGTCTCCATCCCGGCCCGGACCGCGACGAGCGCCTCGAGCAGCTCCGGGAAACGCGTCGTCGGCGGAATCGCTCTCTCCACCTTGCTCGTGAAAACGACGAGCCCCGCTTCGTTCTTCTCCTCGATTGCGGTGAAGGCGAGCGCGATTCCCGCCCGTTTCGCCATCCGGAGCTTCTCCCCCCGCATCGAACCCGAGGCGTCCATCGCGTAGACCACCTGGATCCGGCCCTTCCGCGCCCGGCGATGTGCCTTGAGATCTGCGAGCTCGAGCGAGGAGTGGCCGCGCCGCACGGCGGTCTTCAGGCTCTGCTGCAACGAGAGATCCCGGAACCGGAAACGACCCTTGATGAACGGCACGGTCTCCTCCTTTTCGCCGTAGAGGTCTCGCTCCTTCAGCTCCTTCTTCCCCACCCCTTTGCTGACGAGCGCCTCCAGCTCCTCTGCATACATGACCAGCGTCGCTAACGCCATGCCGCGATCCGTGATGAACCCTTGCTGATCGAGGAGCCCCCGCTCCTTCAAACCCTCGACGCTCTCCTCCATGCGCTGGAGCAGCGCGTCGCGGAACTCCGGGATGGAGAGGTTCTTCCGCACATAGTCCGGCGTATACTCGGTCAAGGCCCGGATCAGGGTCTCGCCATAGAGCTTCACCGCGTTCCGGTAGTTCTGCACGAGATTCCGGAACATCAGGTCAGGAGTGAAGGAGCCGACGCTCTGGTTGATCGCCTCTGCAATCACCTTGCCGTCCGCAATCGCTTGGCTGTCGTTCTCCAGGAGTGAGCGCATCAGTCGCTCTTCATCCGGACTCGACGCGAGCTTTCCGCTCAGCTCATCGACCGCCTCGACCGGCTCCTGGAGCGCTACTCGCTCCTCGCCAACAGGGTCATGCGTGACGGAGTCACCCGTCACCTCCGAAGGAATGGTCGGCGGCGAACGCGGCGAACCTCTCCGCGACGTACCCCTCCACGTCCTGGAGGTACTTAACGCTCGGCTTCAGCGAGATCCGGTGGCTTAGCACGGAGAGGACCACCTCCTTGACATCCTCTGCCGTGACGCGCTTCCTGCCGCGGACAAGCGCCATCGCCTGAGCCCGGTCGACGACGCCGAGCGTCGCCCGCACCGAGGGGAGCTTCTCCAGGTTCCGATCCTCGCGCAATCCCCGGACGAAGGCGATCACCGCGCTTCGCAACCCTCTGGGGAACTCGATGCCGGGGAGGCGTTGCGCCTTGAGGTTAATGATCGCCTCCTCAGTCTCCGGCGTCTCCGGATAGGTCATCGTCAGGAGGTCGAACCGGTCGAGGAAGACGTCGCTGAGCCGCTCTGTGCTGCTGTCCTCAGGGTTCATGGTGCCGATGAAGAGGAACTCCGCGGAGAGGTCCACATCATAGCTGCCGATCGTCACCCTCCCCTCCTCGAGCACCTGGAGGAGCGCGTTCTGGAGCTTGTCGCTGCACCGGTTCACCTCGTCGAAGAAGAGGACGCCGTTGTTCGCCTTGAAGATCTTCCCGGGGGTGAACGCCTCGACGCTCAACGGCCCGTAGCGGAGCGCCTTCACCGGGTCGATGTCCCCGATCAGATCCTCCGCCGTCAAGTCAGGGCTCCCCTGGACGCGGACGAACCGCTCTTCACCCGTCAAGGTCCGGTTCCCCGCGGTCTTCCCGGCGCTGCACGACGGACAGGCCGGCCTCGCCGGGAGGCAGTTCGATCCGCACGCCTTCACCTCGATTGATGGAAGGAGCTTCGCCACCTCCTTCGCCAGGGTGGTCTTCCCGACCCCCGGCGGGCCGACGACGATGACATTCCGGCTGACGAGCAACGCGGACTTCAAGGAGCGCTTCGCCGGCTCCTGGCCGATGATGCCGTCGAACGCGGCGGTGAGCAACGCTTTCTCGAACTGCTTCTCGTGGAGTGCCATGGCGGAACGGAATGCGCTGGACGGTATATAATTGTTTGGCCGGGCCGGGTCTGGAGAAGGTAAGACGATCGCTTCGCTCGCACGACTCGGAGCATCCTCGCTCGCGTTCAGGGGCTCACGCGCACGGAGCATCGTTGCGCCGCGTCGGTCGCCACTTCTCGGTCGGTCGCCACTTCTCGGTCGGTCGCCACTTCTCGGTCGGTCGCCACTTCTCGGTCGGTCGCCCTTCTCGAC
>JBBIPM010000046.1:552-9942 GCA_037442865.1 Candidatus Woesearchaeota archaeon | reverse complement strand
TAATCCGGTAGAAGATGCGTCTCTATCCCCCGTCGAAGCTCGACAAGGAGATCCTCCTCTTCATCTCGGCTACAATCGGCATCTCTCCCCCTCTTCTTCATCCTCGGGGAATTTCTCTTCCCCCACTCATAGGGGGTTGAAGCCCCCGCTCACCCTCTTTGGAGCCTCTCGATAAGTCGTCTCAGATTCTGTCGCGCCCGTTCCTCATACCGAGCCCGGAACCTGGCCGTGCGATAGATGTGAGGACGGGTGAGGAAGGAGTCGAGGATGGCCTCTCTCCGCTCCCGATAGAGCGGTTCCGGTACTCAGGCATACTCTGCCCTGATGCCCGCGTCATACTCATCGACGAGGCGCCACTCTTGGCCGAAGATGGAGAGATCGATGTCGAGTATGAGTCGCTGCGCCCCATCCTTCGGCTCGGTGGCGTGGTCGGTGATGCGGATGAGGTCGCCGACCTCAGCCGCGATGGCGTTGAGGTCGAGTCGTGCGCAGATCCCCTCTCCGTATGTCGCGCTCTTGCCCACATCATCCTGTCCGCCGGCCCGGTAGTTCGCGTCGTGAGCACAGAGAGCGAGGTAGAGCGGAAGCATGCCTGCTCCGCTCGAGCCGCGCAGCTCCTGCTGGCAATGGGCGACATGGCCGAGGTCATGGTAGAAACGGTGCGGCTCGTTGTAGCACCAAACGAGATCGTCGAGTGGAAGCTGGCGTCGCGGTGCGAGATGAACCCCGAGATCCTCTCTCCACCGGGGCGGACGGCTCACGCAGCCGTACCGCACACTCCTCGAAGGGCACCTCGAGACGTG
This sequence comes from Candidatus Woesearchaeota archaeon, assembly GCA_037442865.1. Classification (GTDB taxonomy): domain Archaea; phylum Nanobdellota; class Nanobdellia; order Woesearchaeales; family UBA525; genus UBA153. The sequence goes on along the minus strand of JBBIPM010000046.1, from coordinate 9,139 downwards.
CGGCGAGTGCTGCGACCTCTATCGACGATGGTTTGTCTCGCCGACGGGGCGTCCAGTGACGTAGGATACGCTTCCCTTCCGTCCCTAATGCGCCTTTTTGGGATTTGCATTAGGGGCTGCCCGCTGCCCGGTCAGGAAGTGCATCCCAAGGCACGAGGGTGAAGAAACCGAGCACCCAGATGATGTCTGTCTCGTGGCCCGTGTAATAGGTTCCGGCCGAGGTGGCGACCGAGAAGCTGAAGTCGGTCGCCGCCTGGAAGAGGAATGCGAGGCTGATGACGCTGAGCGGCTTGAGGAGGAAACTTCCATAGGTGACGCTCAGGATGACGAGGGCGAAGCAGATGACGATGACATCCCCGACTGGGTGGTTCACGTTGAGCAGCTTCGTCGGGGGTCGGCTTCAGCGCCGAGCGCTCCCTGGATGAAGAGGAAGTAGCAGGCGACGAGGACGCCGAGGGGGAGGAGCGTCACCTTGAGGATGGTCCGTGTGTCGAACGAGAAGTCGACGTTCTTCAGCAGGAGGAGAAGCCCGTGTGTTGCCAAGGGGATGAGGAGGGAATGGCCGGGATCGGCCCACGAGGGGTGGGGGATTTCGACGCCGCTCCAGTTATAGGCCATCCAGATGAGGGCACCGACGCCCCAGGCGACGAAACCGGCGGTGATCCAGAGGAGCGACTTCCCGAGTCCGCTGGAGAAGGTAAACCGCTTCGCCGCCGAATACCCAATCCGGGCGGCGGCCATAAGCGGACGCAGGACGATTTCAAAATGTATGTCTACGACGAGGAGAGGCGCGTCGAGTTGTGAGGAAACTTTAGAACTTCTTCCTGAGATAGACTTGGTTCGTCTTGCCCGCGGCCTTGCGGGAGACGAGGCCCCTCTTCTCCAACGAGGCGAGGAGCAAGGAGAGCGAGCTCTTCGACATGTCGGCGCGGTAGCGGAGCGTGGACTGCTTGATCCCCTCCTGTTCCTTCACCGCCTTCAGGACGCGTTGCTCCTCTTCTGAGAAGCCCGCGAGGAACGCGGTGAACTCGTCCTTACTCCGCTCCTGCCGCTTCGCCTCTTTCAACGCCTCGACGACGGCGAGGTGCTGCTGCGCGAGCGTCTGTTGCGTCCGGTCGAAGAGGAGGAGATAGACGCCCAGGATGGCGAGCGCCGCCGCGATCACCCATCCGACGGTGAACGGCGCGTAGTCCCGGTCCTCGTGGAGGCAGGTGCCGTCATCGAGGTAGCAGCTGCTCCGCTCCTCGATGAGGAGGCCGATCGCCCTGTCCTCGCGCGCCTTCGCTACAGAGGTGAAGCCCGCGACAAGGATTCCGACGATGAGGACGATGGCGCCGATCATACGCTGGTTCATCGTTTCCGGACCCTTTCCGCGGCTTAAATGCTTTTTCTTTGATTGGAAGGCCCTCGCACCCTAGAGCCGCTTCGCTTTCAGCAGCAGGGAGTTTGACACGACGCTGACCGAGCTGAGCGCCATCGCCGCTCCCGCGATGATCGGGCTGAGGAGCCAGCCGGTCCATGGATAGAGCAGGCCGGCCGCCACCGGGATGCCGAGGACGTTGTAGGCGAGCGCCCAGAACATATTTTGTCGGATCTTTGTCATGGTCTGCCGGCTCAACGAGAGGGCGCGCGCCACATCGCGCGGGTCGTTCCGCATCAGTACCACGTTGCCACTCTCCATCGCGACGTCCGTCCCGGAACCCATCGCGATGCCGATGTCTGCCTTCGCCAAAGCCGGCGCGTCGTTGATGCCGTCACCTACCATGGCGACGCGCGCAGCAGCTTCCTTCTTGCCCCGTTCCCTTCCCTTTTCCTGGATCTTCCGCACATAGTCCGCCTTCTCCTGCGGCAACACCTCGGCGAAGACATTGCTCGCAGGGATGCCTGCCTGCGCAGCGATCGCCGCTGCCGCCCGCCGATTGTCGCCGGTGATGAGGTAGGGCTCGATCCCGTGACGCTGGAGCAGCGCCATCGCTTCCTTCGCCGACGGCTTGATCGTATCGGCAACCGCTACGAGTCCGAGAATCTGTCCTTTCCCACCGGACACGGCGAGAACCATCACCGTCTTCCCCTCCTCTTCGAGCCGTGTCGCTATCTCCAGTTGTTCGCTTTCCGGCTTGACGCCATGCTTCGCGAGCAGCTTCGCATTGCCGAGCAGGAGATGCCGGTTTTCGAGCGTCGCCTCGACACCATGTCCCGGAACGGCGATGAAGCGCGTCGGGTCGCGGAGCGACACCTTCTCTTCCTTCGCTTTGCGGACGATCGCCTCGGCCAACGGATGCTCGCTCTTCCGTTCGATCGAGGCCGCGACATGGAGCAGCTGCCGTTCCGTCACGCCTTTGGCGGGAATCAGATCGGTGACAGAAGGGGTCCCTTCCGTGATGGTCCCGGTCTTGTCGAAGAGGACGTGGCGCACCTTGTGCGCCGTCTCGAGCGCCTCCCCGCCCTTGATCAGGATCCCGTGCCTCGCCCCTTTCCCCGTGCCGACCATGATCGCGGTCGGTGTTGCGAGGCCGAGGGCGCAGGGGCACGCGATCACGAGCACCGAGACCGCCGCGGTGAGCGCGAAGGCGAAGGTCTCTCCGAGCAAGAGATACCATGCCACGAACGCGATGATTGCGATGACGATTACGATCGGAACGAACCAGGCCGAGACCGCGTCGGCGAACCGCTGTATCGGCGCTTTCGATCCTTGCGCGTCCTCGACCAGCTTCACAATCTGCGCCAGCGTCGTGTTCTTCCCCGTCTTGGTCACCTTCATGGTGAACGAGCCGTGCCTGTTCACAGTCGCACCGAACACCTCGTGCCCCTTCTCTTTCTCCACCGGCAAGGATTCGCCGGTGAGCATGCTCTCATCCAGTGATGAACAGCCTTCGAGGATGACGCCGTCCACCGGGACCTTCTCGCCCGGCCTCACGAGCACGAGATCGCCTTCTCTTACCTGCTCGACAGGGACGATCTCTTCCGAGCGCCCTCCTTCTCCCTCTTCCCTGACGACTGTCGCGCGTTTCGGGCTCAGGTCGACGAGCTTCGCGATTGCTTCGCCACTCTTCCCTTTCGCGTGCGCCTCGAGATACTTCCCGGCCACCACGAACGTGATGAGGATCGCGCTCGTCTCGAAGAACTGCCCCTTCATCGGATCGAAGAGGACATTGTAGGCGCTATAGAGGTAGGCTGCGCTCGTCCCTATGGCTATCAGCGTATCCATTGAGGCGGTGGCGTTCTTCAGCGCGCTCCAGGCCCCGCGGTAGAACGACCAGCCGATGACGAACTGCACGGGAGTCGCGAGCAGCCAGAGGATATGGTCTTGGTACGGCACCATGATGCCGAGCAGCATGAAGACCATGCCGACGATGAACGCAGGAATCGCGAAGAGGAGACTCCAGAGGAGGCGCTTCCGCTGGGAGGCGATCTCTTCTTCTTGGAGGAGCCGCGCATCCTTCGCCTCCTCGGCGGGAAGCGCGCCGTAGCCGCGCTTCTTGACCTGCGCGATCAGCTGCGGGACGCCCGTTGCTCCTTCGTCATACGTGACGGTCGCTTTCGCTGTGCCGTAGTTGACGTTCGCCTCTGCCACCCCTGGCGTCTTCGCCAGCGTCTTCTCTATCAGGGTCGCGCAGCTCGCGCAATGCATCCCTGTCAGCAGGAGTTCGGTCTTCTTCATATTCTCCACGCTCCTTTCCCGCTCATGACGCATTACCCTCTTAGCGCTTTATGCTCGCGCCTCTTTACGCTGATCCCGCTCCATCTGCCCATTAATCGTGCCGGAGGCGCCGCGTCGCTCATCCTCCGCCGCAGCCGCAGCCACCGCCTGGGGCACCACATCTGCCGCCGATGTCAGGAGCGGTGAGACGCGCCTGCTGCGCTGCGCTCGGCTCGGGGACCATGCCATCGTGTTCTGCGACGACAATCAGGCCTCGTCCCATCCCCATCGAACAGCTAATCGGGAACTGTCCGGCCTCCGTCGGCGTGAACCCGATCATGTTGTCGCCCTGCGAGACGTATTTCCTGACGTTCCAGGCCGGCAGGACGATGTCACGCATGCAGCCCGTGACGGTCGAGAGATCAACCCTCAACCGGACCGGAACGCCTGCCCGGAGCGTCGCCGGATCCGTGACGTAGCGCCACCCTTCCATCCTGAGCACGACGTCCTGCACCTCGCCGTTCCCCCCAGCAGAGCCGGCAGCAAGCGGGTTCTGGAGCGTCGTCTGCCGCGCTTCCAGGACTGTAATCGGCGCCGCCCCGATCTTCCTGGCGGTGAGGCCGACGATGAGCGCCACGACGAGCACGGCGCCGAACACCACGATATTTCTCATGTTCATCCTTGCACCTCCGATTATGACCCTTTCCACATGACCCTGTTCCACTCTTCTCTCCCATTCAGAGCCCGAAGCTCACGAGCGGGCTCTTCGGCCCGTAGAGCATGATTGCGATGATGATCGCGGTCGCGATGACGCATGCCGAGACGAAGGTGAGGAAGTCGAGCGGCTTCCGCACCACCTGCTTGCCCTCGACGACCTCCTCGTAGAGCATATAGCTCAAGCCGAGGACGATGGCGAGGTTGATCGCCATGTAGAACGGCATGAACCAGAGAAGATGATCGGCCAGCATCATGACGCTGATCATCGGCCCCATCGTGCCACCCATGACGCCGGCCATCATGCCCTCCATGACGCCCATGACGCCGCAGCACCGCCCCGCGACGACGCCGACGAAGGTGCCGACGAGCATCCCCGTCATGGCGCCGACGAAGAAGCCGTTCGTCGCTCCCAGGACTGCGCCGACCATCATCCCCGTCTGCATCGCCACCGTCATGCCGATCATCATGCCGGTCATGCAGGTGACCTTCGCCCTGTACGCGAAGACGTGCCAGAGCATCAGCCCCGAAGCGGCAATCGCCAGGTTCAGGTAGAAGAGCCACCAGCCGTACCGGCCAAGGAAGCCGGGGATCACGTTGAGGAAGCCGAGATAGGCGACCGTTTCGAGGGCGGCGAGCAGGAGGAAGACGCCGAGTGCGTACCTGAGCCCGGTCAGCTCGGTCGCATAGGCTTTCCTGTTCTCCTTGAGATGGCGCCACCGTTCTGTGAGCGTCTTCCGCTCGAACGGGCTCATCGACGCCCTGAACCCTTCTTCCTTGACGATGTCCGTCAAGTCCTCCTCATCGAGCTTCTCCGGATCATAGGAGATATCGATTGCGTCGTCCTTGAACGAGAACCGCTCGATGCCGTCCTCCTTCTTCAGCTTCCTCCCCAGCAGCTTGACGCAGCTGTCGCACTCGATATCCGGACAATATATGGTGGCGTGCCGAGTCATCGTCATCACCTACTTCGCAGCGTATCCTTCTGTCTCAATGATCCGCTTCGCCTTCTCCAAGGGGATCCCTTCCAGCCTGACGGTGCCTTTCTTGTGGTCCGCGATGACGCGCGTTGCGCCCGCCTCTTCCAGACTCTCCTTGATGATAATTTCGCAGCTCGGGCAATGCATCCCGTTCACGTTGATAATCACGCTCTCTCCTCCGTCCGTTCTGGCCCCGATCCCTCGTCGAGCATGCCCGGCGGGGACGGGTCCGGTGGGGACGGCTTCGAAGAAGCGACGCATCGATATATACCATTCCACGGAGAAACGGATGCGTGGAACGTCCATAACTGCAGAATTCTCGTCCCTGAACGTTTATATCGCGTTTTCAGCCATCGGTGTACGGCGCCTTGGAGAGCAACGAGGAGACCTTGTCGCTCGTCCCACCCCTGGATCTCCGTGTTCCTTTGTCATCGACGACGGTGCATCACCCTGTCCTCCGGATCAGGAAACACGGCGACCGCCATGAAATCGCCAAGAAATACCCGGTGGAGAATCGCGACCGTTCGGTGGAGCACGAGCTCAGCATCCCGCTCACCGAGATGGAATACTCCGAGCTTGCCGGTAGCCTAACGGGGAAGAGGTTCCGGAAGCTCAGGCACGTATAGGGGGAGAATGGGACGACGTTCGAGGTTCATCTCTTCCAGGACGCGGTGCGAGGCCTCATCGTCGTCGACGCCGACTTCGCCGACGGCACGGGGAAGGATGCGTTGCGGATGCCCGTTTGGTGCCTCGCGGACGTGAGGCAAGAGGGATTTCTCGCCGGTAGCATGCTCTGCGGGAAGCGGTACGAAGGCCTCGAGCCGGAGCTGGAACGGTTCGGGTACCGCCGGCTCTGAACGGAAGGAACGATAAGAATTTAAACTCCTTTTTCCCGGACTGTTAGATGCTGCCTCGATCACCCTTCTTCATGCTCATCACGCTCCTCCTCGCCTCTTCCGTCTCAGGCGATCCGGTGACGCTCGTGGACGCGGTCACCGGCGCCGAGATTACCACTGGTTTCCTCCGCATCGAGGATGGCGACGTCTCCCGCGACTATCTCTTCCTTCCCGCCCAGCCTTTGGTTCTCCCTTCGCTCGTCTCCAGAGGACGGGTCTTGGTCCGGACCGGGGAGACGGAGACGTTCAACTATCATGCTCCTCTCGACGCCGGGCCGCCGCCCACCCGGCTGATGATCCATCCCGTCGGCCTCGTTCAGGGCAGCGTCGAGGACGGACGCTCCAACCTCCTCTCAGGCGTCACCGTGGTCTTCACGTGCCCCACCTCGCGCGGCTCCGCGTCCACCGACGCGGCGGGACGGTTCTCCTTCTATCTTCCGGCGGAACGGTGCATTCTGAGCGTTGTCCACAAAGGGAGGAGCGGCTCCGCGGAGGTGACGGTAATCAAGGGGGGGATGAACACGGTCGCGATCAGCGTGGTGCAACCAATCACCGTGGCCCAGAGGAGCACCGCCCCCTTCATCCTCTGGCTCCTTCTCAGTATCATAATCGGTCTCGGTCTTCTCCTCTTCATGCTCCGTCGTAGTCGTCCCGTCCGCAACCTCGACACGGGTGATGGTGCTGAGAACCCCTTTCTTGTCGAACGAGTGAAAGAAGTGCTGAAAGAGAAGGAGCGGCTCATCGTCGACCGGCTCCTCCTCGCCGGCGGCACGCTTTCCCTCCGCGAGCTCCGGTTCCAGACCCGGGTGCCGCGCACTTCGCTCCTCCGGACGCTCCAGGGGCTCGAGTCCCGGAACCTGCTCATCAAGAGAGAGGAGCATGGCCGTCTCGTCGTCTCGCTCTCTCGGTGACGGTCAAGACACGACCGCTCAGGATTTATATACTTGGTTCCATTCTGTTCAAACTATCAATCGCGCAACGGCGCGAGGAAGGTGATACTCATGAATAAGAATGAAGCGAATAATGGGAATAAGAATGATGGGAATGATGGTCCGGCAGGGTTTGTTGTGTCTCTCTCTGGCGCGTTGCTCCTCGCCCTCATCCTCTCCGCGGCGATTCCCTCGGTCTTCGCGTCAGCGGATATCCTGGTCAAACTCACTGAGGGCGAGACGAGGCGCCTCACTGGCGGCTTCGAGCCGGCGAGCATGACTGTCGTTTACATTGAACAGTACGGCGCGTTCGGTAAGCTCGTCGTGAACGGCGAGACCTCTCCTGCACTGAAACGAGGCGACACGTATCGTTTCGCAGTCGCTGACGTCACAGTCGAGTCGGTCATCGGCAACCCCGCCGGGGGATTGATGAGTGTCGGTGTCAGCATGGTGAAGAGCAAGGAGCAACCCCCGTACAGGCTCAAGTTCTATGATGGTCAGCCGAAAGCGCTCTCCTTCGACTGGCTTCCCGGGAAGCAGGTCACGGTCAAGATCAGCGCTATCGACCTGAAGACGCAGAGCGCGCAGTTCGAGATGAACGGTGAGACAAAAGGGCCGCGCGGCGTCAACGAACCCGTTCAGTTCAACGGTGTGCGTGCGAACCTCTTTGAAGTCGGCGAAGATGAGAAGGGACGGTTCGCGCGCTACGTCTTCAATCCCGCCTTCGAAGAGGGTGTCGTCTCTTCTGACGTTCCTATCACGATCGTCTTTTCTGACGTTCCTATCACGATGGAGGGGCGTCGTCTCCTTATCATCGTCGGCGCGGATGCGAAGACGCTTGACGTGATCGAGGCCAGCGACCTGACCTTGGCGCTCCAGAACAAAGGGTATACGAGTTCGCGGATGCTCTCCGACTGGTGGATCGTCCTCAACGACGACAACGCCTACGAGAACCTCGTCTTCTCCGAGATTCACGCGATCGGCGTCGTGGTGATGCGAGAAGGGCGGGCGAAGATCATCGTCGGCGACTCCTCGACCGCCGAGGCGTCTAGGATCACTGCTGACGCCGAGTCATGGCTCATTGAGAATGGCTACTCCCTGGAGAAGAAGCGCTCCTCGTATGCGTCGCGGGAGGACTTGCTGACGAAGTACCTCCGCTTTGCCGGCTGCACGGATGATGTGGCGAGATGCGCCGATGGGAGCTACGTCGCACGGGTTCCGCCAACGTGTTCGTTTGCCCCGTGTCCTTTCATGAGTCCGCCGGGGAGTCCTCCCTCAACAGGCGGTGTGACTCCTGGGGGCCCGCGGAGTGGCGTCATCGCGTGCACGATGGATGCGCTCGTGTGCCCTGATGGCTCCACGGTCGGTCGGACTGGTCCTGATTGCTCCTTCCCGCCGTGTCCTAGCGTGAGTCCGGGGAGTCCTCCC
>JBBIPM010000046.1:0-475 GCA_037442865.1 Candidatus Woesearchaeota archaeon | reverse complement strand
CTCCACGGTCGGTCGGACTGGTCCTGATTGCTCCTTCCCGCCGTGTCCTGGCATGAGTCCGCCGGGGAGTCCTCCCTCAACAGACGGTGTGACTTCTGAGAGCCCGCCTGTATGGGACGGACCGGTTGCCCTCATGACGGATCGCGGCTGCAGCGGCTGCCTTCTCGACGGCGCCTGCCTCCCTCTCGGCACTCGGGTGACGAACGGCGAGGCGACGTATTGCGCACTTGGCGGCAACTGGCGTTCCCAGCTAATGGACGGCGTCGCGTGTCAGAACAACTACGAGTGCGTCAGCAACCAGTGCTACAACGCCGTCTGCACCAGTCTGGAGAAAGAGGTGCGCGAGACGAAGAGCCTCCTCCAGCGGATCGCCTCCTGGTTGGGGAAGCTCTTCTGAGCGACAGGCCTATCCGCACCAAACCATTTTCAAGATTTTTTCCAGAACATCCCGTCACCTCTCCCGACGGTCTTCTCC
>JBBIPM010000045.1:6369-10050 GCA_037442865.1 Candidatus Woesearchaeota archaeon | reverse complement strand
AAACCGCCAAGAGATAAACCACGCGAATATTGGAGGGGGTGACATTTCCTAGGACATAGGACATAAGGGAACTGTCCCGTCCCCGGCCAAACCTTTTTAAACATCCGCTCTTTTGCCGTTACCAGGGGGTCGCATCATGGCTGAAGGCCAGAAGGAATCGTTTGTTCTTGACAAGATCCGAAAGCGGGACGGCTCGCTCGTCGCCTATAACCGGGGAAAGATCGAACGGGTCATCTCCCTCGCGGCGGAAGCGGTGGAGGAAGAGCTCCCGGTCGAGAAGCTCGCCGAGAAGGTGGAGCAGAAGCTCCGCCGCGCCTACGCGAAAGAGAGCGGGAAGCGGCTCCCTCACGTCGAGGAGGTTCAGGACCTCGTCGAGGAAACGCTGATGGAGGCGGGCCATCACCGTGTCGCACGCCATTTCATCCTCTACCGGGAGCAGCGCGCCGCGGAGCGGAGCGCGAAATCAGCGCTGATAGGGAAGACGATCCAGACAGACTTGAGCATCAATGCCTTGAAGCTCCTCCGTGAGCGGTACTTGCTCCGTGACGAGAGCAGGGGCTGGTACGAATCCCCGGACGAGCTCTTCGACCGCGTCGCGGAGGCGGTGGCGAAAGCGGAGAAGAAGCACGGCGCGGACGAGGCGACGCAGCGGCGCTGGAAGAACCGGTTCAAACGCGTGATGCGGAACCTTGATTTCCTGCCGAACAGCCCGTGCCTGATGAACGCCGGCACCTCCTATGGGCAGCTCGCCAGCTCCATCGCCATCCCGTTGGCGGACGACCTTGACGCGATTTACCGCTCCTTGCACGATGCGGCGGTGATGCAGCAGGCGGGGTGCGGCACCGGCTTCAACTTCAGCACTCTGCGGCGGCGCGGCGCCAGGGTGAGGTCGATCAACGGCGTCGCCTCCGGCCCCTTGACGTTCCTCCATCTCTTCAGCGAGAGCGCGAAGACGGTGAAGCAGGGGGGGCGGCGGCAAGGCGGCAACATCGCGCTCCTCGATGCGACGCACCCGGACATCATGGAGTTCATCACCGCGAAGAGCAGGGGCGGTCTCGAGAACTTCAACCTCTCCGTGTTGTTGGGCGATGATTTCCTCCACGCGGTGATTGCGGATAAGGAGTACGGCCTGCGCGATCCCGGCAGCTGCGAGATCGTGGGGCGCGTGAACGCGAAGCAGGTCTTCGACCTGATCGTGGCCAGCGCGTGGAACCACGCGGATCCTGGCGTCCTCTTCAAGGACGCGTTGAAACGCTCCAACCCGTTGCCGGGGAGCGAGCTCTGCGCCACCAGCGCCTGCGCCGAGTTCCTCCTCGGAGCGTACGAGCAGGGATTCCTGGGGAGCGTCAACCTCGCCAACTTCGTCACGGATGAGAAGCGGGTCGACTGGAAGCGGCTCAAGGAGGTCGTCGGGGTCGCGGTCCGGTTCCTCGACGACATGATCGACGTCTCCTACTACCCGATCAAGCGGGCAAAGACCGTCTGCTATCGCCACCGGAAGATCGGGCTCGGCGTCATGGGATTCGCGCATCTCCTCGTCCAGCTCAACATCCCTTACGATAGCGAAGAAGGGGTGGCGAAGACTGAGGAGGTCTTCGCCTTCCTCCGTCAGGCGGCGGATGAGGCGAGCGAGGAGCTCGGCAAGGAACGCGCCCCGTTCCCTGATTGGAACAAGAGTGTCTACAGCGCGAAGAGCAAGCGCTTCGCGGGGAAGGCGCGGGAGGAGGAACGGCGGTTCCGGAACGCGACCCGGCTCGCCATCAGCCCGACGGGGAGCACCTCGATGATCGCGGAGACGAGCAGCTCGATCGAGCCGCTTTTCAGCGTCAGCTACGTGAAGAAGGTACTCGGCGGCGAGGAGTTCTACTACATCGACCCCTACCTGAAGGGGCTCCTCGAGGAGCGGGGACTCTACTCTGAGGAGCTGGTGGAGCGGATCGCCCATTTCGGCCTCCGCGCCGTGAAAGAGCTCCCGGACGAGGTGAGGCGCGTCTTCGTCACCACGCATGAGATCGCGCCGGAATGGCACGTTCGGATGCAGGCGGCGGTCCAGCGCCACGTCGACAACGCGGTGTCGAAGACGGTGAACCTCCCCAAGGAGGCGACGCTCCTCGACGTGGAGAATGTCTTCCTCCTCGCCTGGAAGCTCGGCTGCAAGGGCTGCACGATTTACCGCGACGGCAGCAGGGGCGAGCAGGTCCTGACCGCGACGGCGTTGCTTGGCAAGGAGCGGGAGCGGAAGGAGGCCCGCTCAGTCAGGGACGAGCTCAAGGTCCTGGCGCAGAACAAGAGCCTCGTGGAGTTCGCGGAATGAGGCTTGACGCCGCCTCGACGAACCGGAGCATGACGATGAAGAGAGGGTTGGTCCATGCCTACATCGGCCAGGGGAAAGGGAAGACCACCGCCGCGGTCGGCCTCGGCCTCCGCGCGGCGGGGCAGAACATCCTCGTCTATATGGTCCAATTCATGAAGGGCGGCCGCTACACCGGGGAGCTGCTCGCCGCGGAGCTGTTCCTCGGCGGCCGGTTCACGATCAGGCAGTTCGGCCGTGGCTGCATCCGGGAGGACAAGCAGCTCAAGATTGCCGAGTTCGACGACGACCAGTTCCTGAAGCTCGAGCCGATGCATGTCCGTGACGACGAGCCGTGCGGCACGTGCCGGTACTGTTTCGTCAACGACGCGAAGCAGCGCCAGTTCTGCGAGGACGCGTATACGCACGCGAAGAAGGCGCTCGCCTCCGGGGATTACGGCCTCGTCATCCTTGATGAGTTGGTCTATGCAGTCACGTACGGGATGCTCCCTCTGGAGAAGGCGCTTGCGCTGATCGCGGCGAAGCCCGCCCATGTCGAGCTCGTTATCACGGGTGGCGCGTGGGGCGGCGAGGTGCCGAAGGAGCTAATCGACGCCTGCGACCTTGTGACTGAGATGGTGAAGGTGAAGCACTACTACGAGCAGGGCGTCCTCGCCCGGCGCGGCGTCGAGTACTAGCATCGGCACACTTCATTCGAAACATCGATCGCGGCTCCTCTGTGCTGACGACTCCCCTCTAGCGCGGAGGTCTTGGAACGGACTCCTGTGGCGATGCGCTTCCGACGAGAGGTTCAGACCGCCAAGAAGAGCGGCCGCGATGAACGTCTCGTCGGGCACCGCGGCGCAACGGCTTTGGCCGTGCGCGAGAACGGTTCCTCGCTGAAGAACCCGGGAACGCCAGTAACCACGGAGTGATCGTGGCCACTCGCCGACGCGACGCGTGTTCACCGAGCATCGTGCGTTCGCTGCCGCTTTCGAGAGGCCGCCAAGGCGGTGCCCACCGACTTTTTTTTCATCGCGGCCAAGAAGAGCGAAAAGCTTATAAATAAAAGATACTTACTCTTAAGTAACAACATAAATGTACTGGTGCAAAAAACTAACTGGTGATGGTGAGAGTATGCCCCTCCTTGAACGCATAATTACTACTTTTAGGAAAGGTGGACCTTTTCCAAGGGATCCCCTTTCTCCGAACCAAGACCCTTCTCCGAACCAAAAACTGGTACTGACGCCCGAGAGTATGATACGATTCATGCTGAACGGGAAACCACTTATACGATCCATGCTGAACGGGAAACCACTTAATCCACAAATCTTGGAACCGGAAGAGCAGGATCGACTCCTGAGGGAACTGTATGACGTGGCCGGAGACGC
>JBBIPM010000045.1:0-6269 GCA_037442865.1 Candidatus Woesearchaeota archaeon | reverse complement strand
AACCGGAAGAGCAGGATCGACTCCTGAGGGAACTGTATGACGTGGCCGGAGACGCTAAGTTTCCACTTTATATCCAAGCAGTCGCGGACAGCGCGGCCCAGCAACTTCGCAATTCAGCGACAGGGGGGAACGCATCACTCATTCCGCAGGAATATCTTGCGATGAGGGAGGCGGCTATCTTCGCCCCTTTTCCCGGTCAAGAGGACGCGTCACCCGGGGCGACGGACAGTTCCGCTGTGGCCGACCCGCTCCCCGCGCGGTTCCGGGGATCGACGACCGGCGGAGACGACAAGAGGACCGGGGCGCGATCCGACGCCGTCACTCCCCCCCTCGGTGAAACGATGCCGGGCGACGATTCCCCTGCCGGAATCCCGTACAGTCGCTCTTCCAGCTTCTCGTCCGGAAACACCTTGGAAGGGATTGAAGTGCTCCGGGGAACGCCTTTCGGCCGAGTTGCCAGGAGGGCCGCTCCCGCTGCGCTCCTCGCACTCGGTGCCGCTCTCGGTCTGGGCTGGTACCTCTCTCACCCCAAGCGACCCGCAACCCCTGCCCCGCATGACCAGGCGACGAATGTCGTCACCAATTCGTTCAACGAGCAGCTCCCCGGAGCGGAGACGCATGCCGTCGTCATCCCCGGATACCAGGGTATGACTCCGACCGTCACCCCCTCGGCGCGCGACGTGTATCGTGATTCCTCCTTCGAAAGAGGATTGACCCGGCTCTCCACCACGAAGAGGGTGAGCCACATACTCTTCGCCGGGGCCGGCGCCGTTATTCCTTATGAGCCGCACCTCCTCGGGAGAGCGGATGGACGCCACCTCTACGCCCTCGCCCCCGAAGAGTTACACGGAAAGAGCATCCAGCGTGCGACGATCAAGTTTTTCGATGGTACGTCCGAGGAGATATCGTTAAATCCCCGAGCTGTGGCCGAAGCTGCACAGGATGCGCATGGAACGGCAGGGTATCGTGCTGAACCCGGGCTCGGACGTGGTCAAAGAGGCGAAAGGGAGAGTGAAAAGACGTCTGTGGGCGTTTCGGTTGGCGGTTGTTCCTCGACTGAAGAGAAGCCTTTGACTGACGGGCTTCCCGTTCCGGTCCCGTATCAGGGTTGGTCTCGGGGCGAGGATGCGTCCCGATCTTCTCCGACGCCGGATCTTCCCGTTCCGGTCCCGTATCAGGGTTGGTCTCGGGGCGAGGATGCGTCCCGATCCTCTCCGACGCCGGATCTTCCCGTTCCGGTCCCGCACAGGCAATGGCATGCTCCACTCGAAGCCGCGGTACGCCTCTACGACCAGCGGCGACGTGGCTCCGACCACGGCTACATGACTGTGAGAGAGATTATGAGCCACGTCGCGCAGAGCACCGGGGTTCTGCTCTCTGAGCGGAGGCTCCGCGACGCCGTCGATGCCGCTAGCTATGAACGGCGTAGCCCCCGGACCACGAAGGTGAGCAGGGAGGAACGGCTCCGCTTTGTTGAGCAAGCGATCGACAGGGGGTTGACTGCGAGCCAGATCGCGGAGCAGAGCGGCTGGAGCGAAACCACCGTCAGGGCAGACTACAAGCGGATCGCGAATCAGGCGGCAGCACAGAAGAAATAATCTTTTCCGTTCTAACTCCCTTTCCTCTCTTTCCTCGCCGATACGCAGATAAACCCCTCTTCCCTTCTCCTTCCCGGTCTCCGATGATGAGGTTATTCCCGTCTGACATGATGATGACCGGAAGTAACTGCTGAGGGGACTTTCTCGCTGCAGTCAGCTCAGCGGACTCTCTGAAAGAGGAGAGAAACGAAGGAAAGAATAGCGTGCATCAGCACCCGGCGAGGCGCGACACCTCCTCGATCGTCAAGGAGCGCGGGATACGCTTCCCGTCGATCACCCACGTCGGGAAGAAGCCGTCAGCGGCATCGCACCGCGGATCGGCGCCATCCGTGCAGTCGACGACGATCAGCTCCGCGTCTGCTTCCACTTTCACCCGCTCCTCGATGCTCGCCGGGCTGAAATCGGAAACGAAGAGTTGTACGCCGTTCTCCGCGAGGCAGGAGGCGAGCGAGACCGTGACCGTGGCGGAGGATTCCGCCGTGTCGGGAGCGGACGGGAGAATCGTGACACTCGTCCGAGAACCACTCGACCCGGTCTCGCCGTCCGGTTCCTCAAGCAGCTCCGCACCGACGAGCGTCGGCTCGAGCCGGTTGACGATCGTGGCAGCCTCCCGGAGGCCAGCAATCAACTCCTGGTACGCGGCGAGCCGCTTCTGGCTCTCGAGCTGGGACCTGATCGACCCCTCCACGTCCGCGAACGGCGTCATCGAGGCCTCTTCGGCGCTGACTTTCAGGATGAGATGGTGGCCGAAGCTCGTCTTCACGATCTCCGTCTCCCCGTCGGCGAGGCGGAACGATGCCTCCTCGAACTCCGGCACCATGAAGTTTCGGCCGAAGGTGTACTCGCCGCATCGCCCCTTCGAGCCGAGATCATCGGAGTACTCGGAGACGAGTCCGCAGAACTCCTCGCCTGCCACGTATCGCGCGAGCGCCTCTTCAGCATCGGCCTGCGCCTTCTTCTCGGTCTCCGGCGTGGACGCGACGAGGATGTGCCTCACCGTCACGGTCGCCTCCTTTGCGAAGAGTTCCTGGTTTGTCTCATAGAACGTCCGGATCTCCTCGTCGGATGCCACCCCTGCGGTGTCGACCGTCGCCGCGAAGAGGTTCGCGATCGTGGCTTGGCGCCAGAGCAAGGCGCGCAGCTCGTCGAGGGTGAGGCCGTACGAGGCGATATTCTCCTTGATCTCCTCCTCAGTCACCCCGCTCTTGAGGATGAGATCTCGGTAGCTCTCCTCGACCTCCTCCTCGGTCGCCGCGGCGCCGCGGCGCCGCGCCTCCTGGATAATCAGCTCCTCGTCGATCATCTGCTGGAGGACGAGCAGCTCATCCATCATCTCGCCGTACTGCGGCGGCAGCAACGAGCGCTGCTTCTCCAGCTCCTGCCGGGTAATCTCCTCCCCATTCACGATCGCGACCACCTCTGACCGTCCCTCCTTGAGCGCGGCGTTCACGGCGCGGATATCCTCCTCGAAGCCCGGATACTTGTCGCGAAGTTGCGTGAGCGTGTAGTTGCCGCTCGCGAAGTCCTTGGCGAGGTCAGCGATGAGCAGCTCGTTGACGCCTTGGGCGCGGAACGCGACGAGCGCTTCCTGGTAGGTTGCTGGGACAGGGGCGTGGTCGCGGCCGATGGCGAGCTGGAGCACCGCACCGAGCAGGATGAGGACGCCGAGCCCGATGAGCGCCCAAGCGAGCCAGGGACGCGACGTCGTCACGCGCTTCTTCCCGTTCTTTTTCGCTTCCCCGTTCCGTGATCCGCTTTTTCTCCTTTGTCCGTTCCGCGCGCTGTTGACCAAGAGCACCACCCAATAGCTTTTCTTTCCGTCGAAACGACGAGGCCTTAAAAAGATTGCGATTCTCCACGCCAAAGAGGTGACTATTGTCCCCGCGGGTTTCGCGGACAGAGGCGCAAACTTATTTAAATCTCGTTGCAGGTGGCAACCCCGTGGCGTACGACATCGTCATCGGACGGAGCAAGCACGACCTGGAGAAGCTCGGCACCGAAGGGACGATCTTCATCGGGAAGCACTACGTCAAGATGGGCCGCACCACCTCGCTCAGCAACCCGGTCTACCTCGACATGGTCCGGAGCCACGTCGTCTTCGTCTGCGGCAAGAGGGGAGGGGGGAAGTGCCTGACCGGAGATGCGCGTATCACGCTTGCAAATGGAGAGGTTGTCGCAATCAAGGATTTTGAGAGAAGAAGAGATCATCTCCTCTCTCTGAACGATGATCTCAAGATTTCTCAGCAAGCCGTTGATGCGTTCTATAAGCGGCAGGTCCAGACACTCCTGAAAATCCGTCTCAGGACCGGGAAGAAACTCTCTTTGACGCCCGAACATCCTCTCCTTACCGTTTCAGGGTGGCAAGAAGCGAGAAGCCTGCCTGTTGGCTCGCGGATCGCCACCCCTCGGGTTGAACCAGCTTTCGGAGAGCGAGCTCTTCCCGAGCATGAGGTGAAGATCCTCGCATATCTTCTTGCCGAAGGCCATCTCGGCAATAATCAGATACTGTTCAGCAACATCGATCCCGACATCCTGAATGACTTCACCCTCGCGATCAGGAAATACGACAGGACTCTTTCTGTCGTTGAGCACTCAAAGAAAGGATGCTATCGGATCATCGGAAGGAAACCGAAGAGCATTCTCACCAGATCAGCCCAGGACGAACGAGGCCGATTCACGAACGAGACGAGGATTGATAACCGTTCAGAGATGCGGAAATGGCTCGAATCGCATCAGATGTACGGAACACTGGCCAAAGAACGCCGTCTTCCCCCCGCCATCTATTCGTTGCCGAAGCATCAGCTGAGCCTCTTCCTCAATAGGCTTTTCAGCTGCGACGGGAGCATCTACAAAGAGGGAGCCCACACGTGGAAAGTCTCTTATAGTTCCGCTTCAAAGGATTTCATCGAGGCGATTTCCCACCTTCTTCTTCGTTTCGGAGTCGTCTCTATGCTCAGAGAGAAGAGGAATAATCGCTTCGAGAGCTTTGAACTGGAGATAAAGGGCGAATTCGTCAATATCTTCCTTCAGGAAATAGGTTTTTTTGCGGCGAAAGAGAGAAAAGCGGCTCTGGCGCTCAGAGAATCGATAAGAATCATCCGGAATCCCAACGTCGATACAATACCTCGTGAGGTCTGGGATTCATTCGATCCGGATAATTGGGCCGAATCGGGCCGGAGAATCGGCTATACGCATCCCAAGGCGCTTCGGGAATCGACACGATACTCGCCATGCCGCCAGAAGCTCCTCCAAATAGCTCTCGCCGACCAGAACCAGCTTCTCGAGAAGCTGGCGACAAGTGATATCTACTGGGATGAAATAATCGCCATCGAGGAAATAGAAGGCGACTTCACTGTCTATGATCTCACTGTTCCAACGACGCACAACTTCATCGCGAATGACATCATAGTCCACAACAGCTACACCATGGGCGTCATCGCCGAAGGGATGGCGGACTTGCCGCCTCACATCCGGAAGAACATCAGTATCGTAATGCTCGACACGATGGGGATCTACTGGACGATGAAGTATCCGAACATGAAGGAGAAGGAGCTCCTTGAGCGTTGGGAGCAGAAGCCGCACCCCCTCGACATTACAATCTACACGCCCAAAGGGTTCTACAACCGGTTCAAGGACGAAGGGATCCCCACCGACAAGGCGTTCAGCATCCGGCCGAGCGAACTCCAAGGGAGTGATTGGACCACCACTTTCGGCCTCGACCCGAACGACGCGGTGGGCGTCCTGATCGAACGGACGGTCCACGGGCTCCGCGAAGCGGGCAAGGACGACTACGCGGTCCAGGACCTGATCGACGCCCTCATGGCCGACCCGGACGCTGAGAAGGCGACGAAGCTCGCCGCGAAGAACCACTTCGAGGCGGCGAAGGCGTGGGGGATTTTCGATGCGGAAGGGACGCCGCTCTCCGAGCTGGCGGCGCCCGGCCAGGTCTCGGTCCTCGACGTCAGCTGTTACGTCACCGAGGAGAACGGATGGGCGATCAAGGCCCTCGTCATCGGTCTCGTCGCGCAGAAGCTCTTCACCCACCGGATGCTCGCGCGGAAGGACGAGGAGTTCAAGGACGTCGAGCGGCAGACGAGCTACTTCGCCGACGACGTCATCGAGGAGCAGGAGTACCCCCTGGTCTGGCTGGTGATCGACGAGGCGCATGAATTCATGCCCCAGGAGGGGAAGACGCTCGCCACCGATCCCCTGGTGACGATTCTCCGCGCAGGGCGGCAGCCCGGCATCTCCCTCATCCTCGCGACGCAGCAGCCCGGAAAGATCCACACCGACGTCATGACGCAGAGCGACACGATCATCGCGCACCGGATCACCGCCAAGATTGACACCGACGCGCTCGGCACCCTGATGCAGAGCTACATGCGTACCGGGCTCGACCGGGAGCTCGACGACCTCCCCCGGACGACCGGGGCGGCGCTCATCCTCGACGACAACAACGAGAAGATGTACCCGATCCAGATCAGGCCCAGATTCACGTGGCACGGCGGCGAATCTCCCACCGCGCTGAAGAAGCAGAAGAAGCTCTTCGGATTCTGATTCGTTGGTGGAGCGGTCGGGGGGGTATCCTCTCAATTTTCGGTATTGTCTTAATTAAGATACTTTACTATAGTGGTGCTTATATTCTCTGCTGCAGAGGTGATCGTTAATGGC
>JBBIPM010000044.1:0-10270 GCA_037442865.1 Candidatus Woesearchaeota archaeon | reverse complement strand
AGATAAACCACGCGAATATTGGAGGGGGTGACATTTCCTAGGACCTAGGACATTTAGTTGACTGTACCCCTCGGACGCTAATTTTAAATACTCTTCCTGTTCTTTCCTCTGCGTGGCGCGGCAGAAATACCTGGAACGGCGACATTACTCCGGCATCTTCCTGCTCTGCACGCGCTCCTGATTCTTGGAGCGACCGCTTCTCGGAGCTCCGGCGCCGAGGGGTTAATTTTTAATATCCTTCCTCGACCACAACAGCATCCAAGGTGATACTCCCATGGCAAAGATCAAGGTAACGTTCCCGGACGGCAGCAAGAAGGACTACGAGAAAGGCGTCACCCCGCTCGAGATAGCCAAGTCCATCAGCGACGGGCTGGCGCGCGCAGTCATCGCAGCGAAGGCCGATGACCAGCTCATTGACCTCTCTCGGAAGCTCGAGAAGAGCTGCTCCCTGCAGCTCCTCAAGCCGAGCGACAAGGACGGCCTCTTCGTCCTCCGCCACAGCTGCGCCCATCTCCTCGCGCACGCCGTCAAACGGCTCTATCCGGCGGCGAAGCCGACTATCGGGCCGCCCATCGAGCACGGCTTCTACTACGATTTCGACGACCTGTCCGTCACCAACGAGGACCTACCCAGGATCGAGCAGGAGATGCGGAAGATCATCAAGGAGGCGGTCCCGGCGGAACGGATCGAGCATGCGTCCAAGCAGGAAGCGCTCAAGGCCTACGCGGACAATGCCTACAAGGTGGAGATGATCACCGACTTCGAGGAAGGGGCATCCAGCTACCGGCATGGCGATTTCCAGGACCTCTGCCGCGGCCCCCACGTGCCGAGCAGCAAGGCCTTCGACCAGACAGGATTCAAGCTCGACAAGATCGCCGGCGCCTATTGGCGCGGCGATGCGAAACGGAAGATGCTGACCAGAATCTACGCTCTCTCCTTCCCCACGAAGAAGGAGCTCGAAGAGTTCCTCCGGCAACGCGAGGAGGCGGAGAAGCGGGACCACCGGAAGCTCGGGCCGCAGCTCGGGCTCTTCTCTATCCACGAGGAGGCGCCCGGCATGCCGTTCTTCCACGACCACGGCTATCATATTTTCCGCCGCCTCATGGAGTTCATGGTGGAGGAGATGGAGCGGCTCGGCTACCAGTTCCTCCGGACCCCGCTCGTGCTAAACAAGCAGCTCTGGCTCCGATCAGGCCACTGGGACCATTACAAGGAGAACATGTACTTCTCCAGGATCGACGAGCAGGAAGTGGCGGTGAAACCGATGAACTGCCCCGGCCACCTGCTCATCTACAAGAGCCGGCACCACAGCTATCGCGAACTGCCGATCAAGGCGGGGGAGTTCGGGATCGTCCACCGCCACGAGCTGAGCGGCGTCCTCAGCGGCCTCTTCCGGGTCCGTTGCTTCACCCAAGATGATGCGCACATCTTCTGTACCGAAGAGCAGATTAAGGAACAGGTCGGGGAGCTAATCGCTCTGGTCAACCGGGTCTACTGCCAGTTCGGCTTCGAATACCGGGTGGAGCTCTCGACGAAGCCGGAGAAAGCGATGGGGGATCTCGCGCTCTGGGCACTCGCCGAACGGCTCCTCTCCGAGGCGCTCACCGAGTCAGGAATCGCGTTCAAGATCAACCCCGGGGATGGCGCGTTCTACGGCCCAAAGATCGATTTCCATGTCAAGGATGCCATCGGCCGGAGTTGGCAATGTGGCACCATCCAATTGGATTTCAGCATGCCTGAGAAGTTCGACCTCGCCTATGAAGGGAGTGATGGACAGAAGCACCGTCCCGTCATGCTCCACCGCGCCATCTATGGCTCCCTGGAACGGTTCATGGGGATCCTGATTGAGCACTACGCCGGCAAGTTCCCCCTCTGGCTCAGCCCCCGGCAAGCCCGCGTCCTGACCATTGCAGACCGGCACCGGCCGTACGCGGAAGCCGTCGCGGCCGAGCTGCGGAGCAGAGGCCTCAGGGCGGAGATCGACGCGCGGAGCGAGACGACCAACAAGAAGGTCCGGGAGGCGCAGCTCGACCAGGTGAACTACATCCTCGTCGTCGGCGACAAGGAGGTGGCGGACGGCACGGTCAACGTCCGGACGCGGGACAACCAGGTGCGCGGCACCAAGCCGTACCGGGAATTCGCGGACGAGCTCGTCGAGGAGGCGAAGGGGCGACGATGACGCGCAGCCGTGCTCTCGCCTTGCGTCATGTCGTCCGCTCCTCCGCTTCGATGAATCTCCAGAGAAGGATGGTTTCGGGAACCGCGGCGCCGACAAAGCAAACCTTTTTCTACTCTTTCTCCCAACCGTGAGGCGTGCCTCGCATCCCCTCTGTTCCGCGTTTCGCCCTCCCTCGTCTTACGTCGGCGCAATGGACGCTCCTGCTCGGGGTCGTCGCGATGGCCGCGATTATCTCTTTTGTCATCGGCGAGAGCATCCTCCAAGGAGCCCGTCCTGAGATCTCCAGCTTCGCTCTCATCCACTTCGCCGCCTATCTCTGGTTCCTCCTCATGCCGGTCGAAGCCCTGGTCCCGATTCTGATGGCGTCGGGCCATAGCCACCTCCCGGTCTTCGTCGTCGCGGTGACGACCGCGCTGCTCGCCTTGGCGATCGACTACGCCTTCGGCCTCTTGGTGCCTCGGCGATGGTTCGAGCGCTTTATCGAGGAGAAACGGCGCGACAAATACCAAAGATACCTCGAGGGCTACGGCAAGTATGTCATCTTCTTCTTCGCCGCGACGCCGCTCAGTAGTCCGATACTGACCCTCATCTCCGGTGCGATACGCTACCCGTTCCGGCAGCTCATGGCCTACACCCTGGCGGGGCTGGCTTTCAAGTACGCGCTCCTCGTCCTGATCGGTGGACTCCTCTGACGCCTAGAACTCGTCCTCGTCGTCGAGATCCTCGCGACGGGATTTCCGCTTCTTCTCCTTCCGCCCCTCGAAGGCGGCCTCGTACGCGTCGGAAGCGGTGTCCTCCTCGTCAGAATCGGCGTGGTCGTAGCCCTGCATGAAGGCGTCCTCCTCGGCGGAGATCTCGCCGGCTTCCATCAGCTCCTCACGGCCCTCGTCGCCATAGACGCCGGGGTCGCCGCCCTCAGATTCTTCGTCACGCGCCATGAGTGGCACCTGGAAGCGGGGGATTTAAAAAAGTATCGGCCGGGGTTGTTCCCTTGCCTCGGCGGTGCTGCTGCACCTTGTTTAGATACTCCGCGAAATGAGGGGCATTCCCGAGCGTGAATTGGCCGGCGTAGTTGCCGAGATTGACATTTATCCTGTCGAGCGACGGCGTTGTCGTGTGGCGGAGCAGCATGCACCTGCGCGGCAATCCGCTGTAGGTTGCGTTCCAGTCCATGATGTCCCGCACCTGGTCAGGCAATGTCGACGAGAACCGGCGATCGAGTCTGATCTCGGCCTCCCTCATGCCGAACAGGACGACCATCTCGTTCAGGTCACTGACTGCGGCGATCAGCTCTGCGGCCTGTCGTACGGCGGGGTTGTCTGTTCCCGCGCTGTAGAACTCTTCCGGTAGCGCTCTGACATGTTGGCTGAACTGGCTCGGGCTGCTCCGGAGGTCGTTCATCGCTTTTGCCACGATATGCACGATATGGTTCCGGGGGAACTGAGCACGGAATTCACTATTCCTTGTCATCGCTTCAGTGACCTGATTGAAATCCACGACACTCGTGCTGCGCGGGCTCACTTCTCTGAAGCCGAGCGGGATGAGCAGGGGCGCATAGGAGCAAGTCCGGTAGAGGCTGAGGAGCCTGGCGACAGGATGCTTGTTCGCTTCGTTCCTGTCGAGCAGTCGCTTGATGTCGACCTCTTCAGCGCCTGTCGTATGGCTGAGCTCATACATTTGCCTCGTTCTGGTCGTCAGTGCTGTCGAATAAGCTTTCGTCATCGCGACGATCGAGTTCAGCAGCGTCGCGATCGCCTCTTCCTCGACAGGTATCTCATGTGCGAAGAGCTGAATCCGATTGTTTCCGACACGGTATCTGTTCGCGACGGTTTGTGCAATCTCCCAGATGAATGCAGGGTCTGATGCATGTGTGATGATGCTCTTCTGATTGCCCGTCAAAGGGTCTCGCTCGCTCTTTGGCCTGGACATGATGATGGTCATATCTGGCTTTCTCGTGTTGGAGCTGGGCGCCGGCTCTTTGATCGCGGGCTCTGCAGTCATCAGGGGCTGGCTTTTTGTGGGGACGATGCCCTGTTCGAGTTGCCGTATCCGCTCCTCGAGGCTCGCGATGATCGCTCGTTGGCCTGTTATCTCTGCATTCAGCTCCGTGATCTGCGCATTCTTCAGCATCATGGCCGATGCCCAGCCGAGATGGGAATCGCTCAATCCGAGATAGTCGCGGGCGAGCTCTCTTTGCTCATCGGTGAACGGTTCGGTGCTCGCCATGATCGCTGTCCCGAGCGGGACGCCTCCCGGCGCCAATCGATATGTCATGACATGGACTATGTTTCCATTGACTTGGAGCGGAGGATGCACCTCGACGCTCTCCGTCAATGCTATCCTGTCGAAACACATGCTCATGATCGTCCTGAACGTGTCACAGTGGTGTGCTGGGATGCTGAGCTTCTTCGCTATCTTGTCCAGCTTCGGATGCTCATCAGGATCGTTCGCGGCGATCACTGCGCTCGGTCTGCCCAAGAGCTGCTCCAAGAGGACTGCCGCGGAAACGAATGCGGTGCCGATGACGTCCGGACCAATCGCGTCCGGATGGCCGAGAAGGTATTTATCGAAGATGCGGTCCATAATGTGCATCGCATTCCTCCTCGGCGCCGGCGGAGGCAATGGGACTGTATCATTGGCTCTTTCCGTTTCGGGGTCGGCGAGCTGGGAGAGGTTCTCGGCTCCCTCCAGGAGTTTGGGTCTGTAGATGTTCGGATCGTTTTCGTCAGTCGCCATCGCCTATCAACACTATTTTTAACTTCTTAATAGTGGTAAATTTCGTAACGTTTATAAATATTGCGGTGTTCACGCCGTTCATGGCGAAGTTCAGGGTGACTGGCAAGAATGTGACTGGCAAGAATGTGACTGGCAAGAATGTGACTGGCAAGGATCCGACATTCCAAGAGTTGCTCAGTGGATTCCTCTTGCAGCTGAAGAAGGAGAATCCTCGGAATGGCGTCCCACGTTCCGTGATGCGTCATCTTCCCTCAAATATCGATGTCGACGATGCGAGGTGCGATGCCCGCGAAGCGAGGGTCGCCTATGTCCTTGACCGGGTCGCGATCAGCGGCGGCAGAGGACTGATCGAGGGCGCAAAACCTGACGGAAGGCTCTCTCATGGCGAATCCTGCCTCATCACAGAGCTCACGCCCAACGCGCAATTGCCTCGTTTCTTAGATGCGGCTCCGGCGCTCTACCCAAGCCATGAGCACGAAGGGCTCAAATATGTCCTGATGCTCCGCGACTCGGACTTCAGCACACCTGCGATGCGAGAACTCGCGCTCTTCCTCGCACCATGGTATGGTCTCACGAGCGAGATGACCTCGCACCTACAGACGGCAATCCTCAAGGAAGCGAAAAACGCGGTCAGTTTTCATGACATCAATCTTCGCCCTCTGGCGCAGAATGTCTTCACCCTCGACGACATCCTCGGCAGAGGCCATGCCTTGGCCGTGACGCGCCAGTTGATGGAACGCCACGGGGATGACCGTCTCGAGGATCAGGAACTGCTCCTGTTCGTCCATCATATGTTTCAGAACTATCATCTTCTCTTCCATCTCGAGCGATTCTCCACGCTCCAAACGCCTCTCGGCCATCAGCTCGAACTCGAGCTGAATCCCCATGAGCAGTTCAAGGAGGAGGGAACCGATTACCAGTACGCGGTGGAGATAGTCAAGACGCTCCCGTCCATCCTGCGCAGAGAGCTTCTCTACCATGATGCCCTGCTCCATCATCTCACCTCCCTTCCGCAAGAACGGTTCGCGCTTCTCTACGCCGAAGGTCCGAGCCAGCTGGTCGAAGGAACGATGGAGACGCTCCGCTCCGCTCAACTCAGAGGTTTCCACCACTCCCCGGATGAGGGTGAAGCGGTCGTCGCGAAGACGTATCATTCATTGAAAGCCCTCAAGCGAGGGATAATGGTTGCGAAGGAGCTGTACCCCGACACGGACGGTTCTCGTTTTTTCCAGAGTGAAGCTGTCCCGATCCTCCGGACGTACGCCCAGTACTTCCTCGGCATCCCGTATCAAGATACGTTCGGCCGAGGAGGGGCGAGAGGCCCCGATGACTCAACGACCGACGCGCTCCTTCCGCGCCTCTTCGAGCGGCTCTACCGGTTCACATAGCGGCATTTCATGCACGGCCCGTCACCTCCTCTTCCTTCGGAGAAACTTCACGAGCTCGTCCCCCCAGGCCTTCGGCACCGTCCCCTTGAGGAGGTCGTCCACGAACCGCCAGAATGCCGTGTCGGTCACCTTTTCGCCGTCGATGAGCCTGCCTCCCTCGTGGACGAGCCCGCTCTCCAATCCCGCCTTCCGCGTCGCGGAGAGCCATTGCCTGCGGAGCAGGCTCCGCTCCTCTTCCGCCGCGAGCTTGGTCTCCTCGAACGGGAGCCCGAGCCGGGAGAAGAGGAGCCGCACTAAGCCGGCCGGCCAGGTCCGGACGATCTCCTCCTTGTGCTGCTCCAAAGCCTGGCGGACGTCGGGTCGCACCTCTTCGGCGCCTTCGATTACCTTGACGAACTCCTCCTTGGCGAAGAGGGGGACGCGGGGCAGGTTCCACGCCGCCTTGATCAGCCCTTCCTTCTCCTCGTTGCGTTCAGCGAGCCTCCTCTCCTCGGCCTCGCGCCAGACCTCCTCGTAGCTGAAGGCCGGCTTCTTCCGCGCCCTCGACCCGCTCCCTTTCTGCGTCCCTCCGCGCTCTTTCCCTTCCTCAGCCTTCCCGTCGATCTCGGCCAGGATCATGGCGTGCATTCGCTGCAGGAACGCCACCCGGTCCTCCAGCTTGAGGATGTCGCCGTAGCCCTGGAGGATGATGTTGAACGCGAACGGCGACGGCAACACCGTGGAGATCTCCTCGACCTTGAGGGAACCCTCTTCGAGGGAGCGGAGCACCTCGGCAGCGTGGGCGATGTCCATGAGGTCTTCCAGCACCTCGCGGCGCGCCTCCTTCAGGACGGGGAAATCGTCGCCGATTCGCTTGACTGCCGAGAGCAAGAGGCGGCTGTTCATCTGCTGCCTCCCGACGCTCTTCTGATCCCCTCGATAGGTGCGGAGGATCATCAACGAGCGGGCGGCGCAGTGCCTGAACCGCCTGCCGAGGACTTCGCTCTTCTCCAATGCTGCCTGCATCACCCTGCCGAGCTCATCGCTCTTCAGGAGCGAGACTGCCTGCGGGATGTTGAGCGGCACCGTCGCGCTCAATGCGAATCCCGTGTCCGTGATCGTGATGGCGACATCGCGTTTCTGGAGCCTCCCGAGCGCGAATCCCAAGGCGCGGGAGAGGACATCGTTCACCCGTCGCCCGTAGAGACTGTGGACGATGACGTGGCGCCGGCTCCCTTCTCGGTAATGCTCGACGAGGAGACGGCGCGCATGCGGCACCTTCGCGTACCGGTACTGTTCCAAGAAATACTCGTAGATGGAGCTGAGTGTCCGCTCATCAGCGTAGAGGTAGCCGTCCATGTAGGCGATGATCTCCTCCTTCCCTTTGCCGAGACGGAAGAGCTCATCCATATGCTGCCGGAACCGGAGGATTTCGCACGCCAGGTCGTAGCTCAACGGCAGCATCTCGCTCACCCAGTTGGGGACCGTTGGAGGCCTCCCGGCCGAGTTCTTCACCTGCGCGGTCAGGCCGCGCGAGAATCGAAACTCATAGGTCTCGCCGCCGAGGACGAAGACGTCGCCCGGCTTGAGCCGCTCCAGGAACCCCTCGTCGATCGTGCCAATCACTGTCTCCCCGATCTTCACCGTGACGTTCGTCTCGTCCGGGATGGTGCCGACATTCGTCAAGGAGATGAGCCGGGCGAGCTTTCCCCGCTTCCCGACGTTGCCGCTCTCCTTGTCCCACCAGATCTTGGCGTAGACCGCACGCTCCTCGAGCTCGGCATATTCGCCTGCTAGGTATTTGACGACCTCTTCGAAGTCGCCCCGCCCCAGCGCGTGGTAGCAATGGCTTCGCCGCACGATCCGGTAGAGCTCCTCGAAGCCCCTGACGCGTTCGATGGCGAAGCCGAAGAGCTGCTGCGCCAGCACATCCAAGGCGTTCATCGGGATGTGGACACGATCGATTTTCCGTTCGATCGCCGCCTTGAGCAGCACGGAGCACTCCACCATGTCGTCCCGGTCGAGGACGATGATGCGCCCTTTCGCCTCCTCGTGGAGCTGGTGGCCGCTCCGTCCGATGCGCTGCAACGCCCGTGCGACGCTCTTCGGGCTGCCGAGCAGCACGACGAGATCGATGGAGCCGATGTCGATTCCCAGCTCCAAGGAGGTTGAGCAGACGACCGCTTTCAGCTCGCCGCGCTTCAGCCGGTTCTCGATGGCGAGGCGGTGCGTCTTCGACAAGGAGCCGTGATGCGCCCCGATGGAGCCGCCGCGTCTCGACGCAGGTTCGGTCATCAGTCTCCTCTCTTCCGATTCCCCCTTCTTCCTGTTCCCTGTTCTCTCGCCGTACGCTCCATTCTTCTCTTCCGCTCCTCTCTCTTCCTGTGCCTTCCCCTCTCCGAACGCTCTCTCTTCAGCAGTTCTCTGATTCGTGAAGAACTCCGCTTCCGTCTCCCGCTCCAGACGATCCTCTTCGGCATCACCGTCGAGGATGCCGGCGTAGTGCTTCGGGTATCTCCCTTTGAGGCCGTGGACGATTCGTTCCGTCGCGGCCCGGGTGTTGGTGAAGACCAGCGTGGTCTTGTGGCTCTGGATCAGTTCGTGGAGGAGCTCGAACATGGCTGCCTGGGTCTTGGCGTGGGAGGAGCGCATGATGTCGCTCACTGGGCAGAGCACCTTCAGGTCGTGGCGCTTCACCGCCTGGACATCTACGATGCGACATCCACGGTAACGGCCAAGGGTCGGATCGTCGAGCCCGACGAGGAACTTCGCCATCTCTTCGAGCGGCGAGACGGTGGCGGAGAGGCCGATCCTGACGAGCATCTTTCCAGGTTCCCGCTCCGTGACCAGCTCCTCGAGCCGTTCCATGCTGAGGCTGAGATGGACCCCTCGTTTTGATTCGGCGAGGGAGTGGATCTCGTCGATAATGATGAACTCCGTTGTCCGGAGCATTTCCCGGAACTTGATCGTGGTGAGGCTGATCGCCAGGCTTTCCGGCGTGGTAATCAGGATGTGCGGCGGCTTCTTCAGCATCGCTCCCCGTTGGCTGGCAGTGGTGTCTCCGGTCCGTGTGCCGACAGTAATGTCGAGCTTCCGCTTCCGTTCTCGGGCGAGCTCTTTCAGCTCCTTGAGAGGCTCTTTGAGATTCTTGGTGATATCGTTCGCCAGCGCCTTGAGGGGGCTGAGGTAGACGCAGTAGACCTTCTGCTCGAGTTCGCCTCGTTCTTGGAGGAGCAATAATTTGTTCAATATGGAGAGGAATGCGCTGATGGTCTTCCCGCTCCCCGTCGGGCTGGAGATCAGCGTATTGACGCCGTCATGGATGTTCTTGATGCTATACCGCTGCGGCGGGCTCAACTCCGCGAACTTGGCGAGGAACCAGTCGCGCACCAAGGGTTCGAGCGTCGCGAATGTCTCCGCGTCGGACCACGGCTCTGTCATGTGAGTGATGCCCATTCCCGTAAGAATTCCGGGCTCTTTAAAATGTCTCGCTCTGGGTGGCCAGTGAAGCGATAGCAGATTTTTCGTCCCTTTGGTCTCTCGTTCCCATCTTTTGCCGTACTCTGGAACGTTGAGAATTCTTCTCTCAAAAAAGGTAACATTTATAATGCTTCTTTTTTTTGTTTTTCAATATCAGTGGTACTTCATGCTTTGGCGCGAGGAGGTTTATTCATATGGTGAAGCAGAAACGTGACGAAACCTTTCGCGAGTTTCTGGCGCGGGTGTCAGGACGTTTGTTCCCGGATCCGGTTTATCCCCTCTTTTGATGAAGTCTTAAAAGGCTGAAACCCCTGAATTCGGCCTTATGGGGACGTATAAGCAGTGTTTTCGCTTCAAAGAGTTGTATCGATTTGAAGGATGCAAATTCAACGACAGCGACCTGGCGGACGACGCCATCGTCGTCGAATTACGGCGGACACGCCGCACCGGGACGTCTCCCGCTTGCGGGAGACGTTGCCCGCACATCCAGGCGCGACGCTTCCGTCGC
>JBBIPM010000043.1:0-10292 GCA_037442865.1 Candidatus Woesearchaeota archaeon | reverse complement strand
ACGAGCCTACGGCTATCGTGACCTCGACTATTTCAAGCTGAAAATCCTCCAAAGCTGCGGATTGGAGTCATCAAAATGAGGGAAGAACCCGAAAAAGGATGTCGCCGGGCTCGCCAGGATTATTGCGACCCATGAAGCGACAGCAGATATCATCTACCCGCTCGTCACGAAGGAGGCGATGGACGCCGTTGCGGAAAAATCCCGCATCACGAAACGGACATACACGGCGCTCGACGATGACTCCGCGCCTTTCTCCTATGTCTTCAGCCAGGTCTACGCGATCAGACCGAGCCAACTCCGATGGGACATCATCACGGCGGGCGCACGAGTGGGCTACCGAGGAAGGAGTCGAGGATTCAAGCAACGGATCAGCACGGCGGCGATTGCCGCGGCCGTTGCGCCGCTCTTGTTCAAACCCCGCAACATCAATTCGCTCCTCTTCATCGTCACAAACGCGCTGCGCTACCGGCGACGCATCAAGGACGGGACCTTATCCCTCGCAGAGGCGGAGAGAGGTCTCGTGTCGGTCGCCACTCTCAATGATCCGAGACGCGGGCAGAGAGCTCTCCTCGTGGTGACGGACTGGGCGAGTCTCGCGGCAGACATCGACACGAAGAAGGAACTGACCGCGACAGAGTCGCGAGTGACGCCTCCCTGACGGTTCACTTCTCGCCAAGGAGCAAGGAGCAGATCCGCTTGTTCTCCTCCAGGATCAGCTTCGCACAATACTGGTCCTCGCCCTGCCAGATCAGGCCGAGGTAGCACTCGTCGCGTTGCCGAGCATCACCGATGATCTCGCAATACGTGGCAAGGCGCCGCTCCTCCGCCAGCTTCTGGAGGCAATAGTTCTTGTACGCAGTCCGTTTGTTCACGCTGCAGAGGAGAATGCCATCGGCAGTGGATGCGGCGACGCTCGTTGCGGCCTTCACTGTGGCATAATAGGTCTCATCTTCACTCTGCGTCGCCTGCTCCTTGAGGAGTCGATCCGCCACGCTGAGCGCATCGCTTGTTGGTTTGGGAGCTGGTGTCACTGGTTCGATTGGTGGCGCGCCCGGAGATCCGCTCTCCGGGCGGAGGAGGAAGAAGAGCAAGACCCCGATCACGAGGAGGAGCGCCACGAGGAGGAGCGGCACCAAGGGAGTGGCGTGCAGCCGATGGATATCCCCGAACGCGGCGTCGACGCTCTCTTGGGAGTTACCATGCTGGTACAACACCTCCCGGATATGCGACTCCTTGTATCCCTCCCCGAGCCGTTCCTTGATGTACCGCACCAGGCCGTCATCCACTTGCAGACTCACCTCCCCTTTCCCGTCCGCTACGGGATTTTTAAATCTTCTCTCCGGAAGGTTTAAGAATCCTCTTCTCCTAGCATCTTCCATGCGCTTCCGGAGGATTACCCTCATCCAGGCGACGCACCCCGGCCCCGGGATGAACGAGCAGCTCCAATGGTTGGGTGGCAGCCTCGGCCTCTTCAACCCCCGTGACAAGGACAAGAGCTGCTTCCGCGTCTTTATCACTCTCTTGAAGAGCGCGAAGCGGAAGGAGGAGCTGAGCAGCGACGAGCTCGCCGACCTGACCGGGCTGAGCAGAGGAACCGTCATCCATCATCTGAACACCTTGATGCAGGCCGGCCTCGTCGAGAGCTACCGGAACAAGTACGTGCTCCGCGTCGACACCCTCGAGCACCTGGTCGAGAAGCTCGAGGAGGATTTGGGGAAGACCGTCGCTTCGCTCAAGAAGGTGGCGGCCGAGCTGGACAAGAAGCTCGGGCTCTAAGCCTAATGCCGCTTTCTCTGATCTCTTTGCACGTCACCTTTCTTTTTCGCGCTTATAGCGCTTCTCTTACATCTTCGCACTTTCCTGGGTTCGGTGCTGGCTTCGACCCATCTTCTCGGCGTGTCGCTTTCGCGGAGCCTCCCCCACGGTTCGGGAATCCGAAGGGTTTCCGAACTTCGTCCAGCTTCGCTGGATCGAAGGGTCAACACCCTCTCCTCACCGTAGGGCACGTTCGCTATGGTTCGACGCTGGCACATCGCTGATACGTGCGAAAATTTATCTGCGCCATTATTGCACTTTTCGTCGATCTTTCGCTCAACTCTTCAAGAGGAAGGGACGAAGATGATACTGGAGTAGATGAAGAAGGAGCTGTGAGGAAGGAGGAGTTGAGGAAGGAGGAGTTGAGGAAGGAGGAGTTGAGGAAGGAAGAGTTGAGGAAGGAGAGGCTGGCTGAAGTAAGAGAAGAAGAAAAAAAAGTAACAAAAAGGTTGACGCCTAATTCTTCCGGACCAGGAAGTAGCCGCCGAGCCCCAGGACGATGAGCCCGAGGAGGATCCAGAGCCACAAGAGGCTGCTGAAGACCCCGCCGGTCGCTCCTGTCACGGCGCCGGTGAGGAGGTTCTCCGTCCCTTCGTCGCCCGCCGGCTCCTCGCCGCCAGTCGCTTCCTGGACCGTCTCCTCGCTCGCGCCCCCGGTCTGGACGTTCTCGGGCGCGGAATTACCCGTTTCCGGTGCCCGGTACGCGCAGCTCCGCTCCTCGTCAGGCCTCCCTGTCTCGAGGTCGCAGCTCCACCTGTCCGTGCAGCTCCTCGTCTGGACGCCGTTCGGCGAGCACTCGCTCCAGTCAGAGCATTGCCACTCCGGTTCGCAGATCCGGCCGCCGCTGCCGCCGCCGCCGCTCCCGCCCGGCGCACGGAGGATGTCCACGTCAGTCGAAGCCGTGTAGACGATGTCGCACTCCGGGAACGGTGCGTAGGAGGCGACAATCACCTGGTCGTCGCCAGCGCTGAGGCTCTGTGACGCGCTGTACTGGCCGAGCAGCAAGGGCGCAGCGGCGCTCCACGGCGAGAGCAGTACGCTGCCGCTCGCCTCGCTGCCGTCAGTGCTCGTCACGCCGCCCCGGACCGCGAAGGCGCGTCCCGCATACTGCGGGCTAGCGACATCCGCGATGACGCTGACCGTGTAGCCGGCCATGGAGAAGAACGACGCTTCGTCATTCTCCTCGCAGCTGCCTCCGTTCTCGTTGCCGGCCGCGTCCCAGGCATCAACCACGATGTCGTAGTGCTTGTTCTTCTCGAGCGCATAGCCGTCAAGGTCGCCGCTCCACGTCCCCGAGAGGGCGTCGCCCTCGCTCAGGCTGAGCGGCACGACGATCTCGATAGGCGGGCAGAAGATAGCGGCGCCGACGTCGCCCTCGGTATCGAAGCGGCAGTCATACACCTTGTGCTCGCATTCCCTGGTCGCCTCGCAGATATCATCGTCGCTGACAAGGACTGCGTTCGTCACACCGAACCAGGGAGACGGGAACTCGTCCTCGTGGCCGCTGCAGTGCACGGCGTAGCAACCCATCGTCTCCTCGTGGATGCACTCGTCGTAGTCCTCGTAGAGATACGTCGAACCCGACAGGACACGGTAGTTGTTGCTGCAGTACTCCTCGACGTACGCGAGGCAGCCCCGGATGTCGACAGGCATCCCTTCAGCGCCTGTATCGGCAACGACGCCGCACTGACTGGTGAAGCCGCAGACCGTCTCCGTCTCGTAGACGCAGCCGTTATCGCTCCGGCAATCTTCGACGCAGCCCTCGAAGGTGAACTCCTCATCGCCGCTCAGCTCATCGACATACTGCATGCAATACTCCTCGCACGAGTCGAACGCGACGGTACACTCCTCCTCGCAGTAATCTGGAGACGACAGGTCACTCGGCCCGAACGAATACATGCAGCTCGTGAAGCACTCATCGTCGATGTCCGTGATCGGCTCCGCGCAGACGACCTGCTCAGTCTCTTGCTCCTCGCACCAGGTCAGCGTGTACTCGACCGGGTCAGCGCAGGTGTACGGCCGCAGCGTGGCGATCGCCTCGTCGACGCCCGCCAGGTTGTCCGTGACGTGCGCGAAGACGGTGAAGCCGCTCCCGTAGTTGCCGCTCGCCCAGACGCTGTGCACGACAGGGGGCGTGTTGTCGACGAGCGGATCCAGGACGCCGACAGCCTCGTTCCCTGCATAGTCGATGGCGAGGACGCTGATGTTGTACCAGCCGTCCGGCACCTGGGTCGTGTCCACGACCAGCTCGAAGAGGCCGCTGCTCTCGTTGAAGTTCATCTGCCACGGCGTGCTCGCCGGCCAGCGCTGGCTCCCATTCGTCTTGTTGACGAGGTGCAGGAAGACGTAGCGGAGCGCGCCGTCATCGGTGACGTCCACCTTGAACGTCACGGTGCCGCTCAGCATGTCCAGCTCGCCCGGATAGATGAAGTTGATGCTAGGCGGCGTCGTGTCATAGCCGAACGTGGTGTCGCCACATTCGACCTGTCCGACAATCGGATGCGCGCAGACCTGGATGTCGTACTGCGGCGAGGAACCAGGTCTCGTCGCCGGGTTCAGTTCCCGGAGATCGATGTCCCCGCTGCAGCGCTTCACAGGCGTCGGGGGGGCGAGCGGCACGAATGACTGGAGGTCCCAGCTCTCGTAAAGCCCACGCTGGCCGGTAGGCGTTCTCGTCTTATACCACCAGACAGTGCATTGCTGGTCGTTCATCCACTCCGTGTCGCCGCCGAGCATCGCTTCCATCTCGACAATCGGCTCGTTCGTCCAATAAACGCCGCCGAAGTAGTGGTCGCTGTCCGGGTTGAGGCTCACGGTGCCGAGGCCGTAGACCGGCCACGGGTTCGCCAGGTCGTCGAGCTCGATAGTGAACTCGTTGCTGTAATAGACGGGCGGGAACCCTTCGCCGGAATCGATGCTGAAGCCGCTGCACGGATACGCGACAAGATACGCGGCGTAGGTGCCTTCTCCCTGCGTCGCCGGCCAGGTCTGCGGCAGCTCGATTGCGCTGATATGGCTGTTCCACTGGTCCCGCTGCATCCACGTACAGCCGTCTGTCAGCCGGATTTCGCCGCCATCGCCGAGGTACTGGCCGTTGTCGCTCCAGTAGTTCATCAGCCAGACCTCATAGTCGATCTCCATCCCGAGGAAAGAGTCGTACTTCGGGTTGAGACCCCACGTGAAGCTCCGCGTGAACGGCTCACTCTGCATGAACGTCTCGAACGTCATGCTCGGCAGGAAGTTGAAGCCGTGCGTGAACTGCTCGAGCGCGTCGATGTCCTGCTGCTGGCACATGTCGTTGAGCCAGTTGAGGTGGAGCTCGTCCTCGAGGCCGATGCATCGGAACAGATCGTGGAAGAACGCTGCATGGCTCAATGGCATGTTCGCGACATACTCATCGACGTCAGTCGTTCCTGTGTGCCCTGACAGGAAGAGAGCGAACTGTTCGGCGAAGTCGCAGAGGTCGCCGTACGTCATCCCTTCCGGCCCCTCGTTGGCGATCATCTCAATCAGGTGCCAGACGGTCTCCTCGCGCGGGATGCCGTATCCCTGGAGCTGGTCATAGATGTCCGCGGGCAGTCCGAGGTCGGCGCACGCCATCGGGTCGCCGAACAGGACGTTGTCGATCCGGTGCAGGTAGAGCCCGTAATAGAGGATGCTGACGCTGTAGCCCTCCATGAGGCCGCCCGCGCCGTGGAAGTCGGCGAAGATGATGTACGGCTTCGGCTCCAGCACGTTCAGATGGTCCTCGAGGCGGAGCTCATAGTAGTTCTCATTCCCGCCGAGCGTTCCCACGCTGACCGTCCCCTGATGGTCGAGGCTGTTGTCGGTCAGGTCATAGAACTGGATATCCGCGCTCGTCGCGCCTTCCGGCGCCTCGCCGAAGACGATGAGAAGCGACGGCGACACAAGGAGATAGTCGTCCAGCATGATGGTGCCGTGGTTTATTCGGTGGACCTTCTCCTCCAGGGCGGTGAGCCGGGCGTCCATCGCGTTGATGGCGGCCCAGAGCAGCTCATCCTCCTCGTAGAGGTCCGCGATCGCCATCCAGACGAGCGTGACGTTGTTCCAGAGGCTGATAATCTCCTGCTCCGTCACGTTGACCCGCGCCTCGAGGCCGTCGAGTTGCATTTGCAGGTCAAGGATCATCGCGTCGATCTCCGCTTTCGTGTAGTAGCGGTAGTCGTAGTCGTCCTGCACGGTGAAGAAGTGGAAGCTCTCTGGAGGAGGTAAGGAGCTCCATGTCTGGACGTTGCAGGCGTTGTCCGTCGCACGGACGACGACCCCGTACTCGTAGTTGCCGACGCTGTCCCAGAGGTAGCTCCAGGTGTCGGTGCCGTCCGCGGCAGTCCAATTGAGGACTACATCGTTGATGTTATAGCCCCACCAGCGCCGGTGGTTGATCCGCAGCTCCGTCTGGTTGACGCCGCTGCTGTTCTCCGCTCCGAGGTCGTCGTAGGCTATGCCGGTGAAGAGGACTTGCGGGTCCGCGAGGTGCTCCGTGTCGGCCGGGAAGAGGATCTCGGCGAACGGCGCGGTCTTGTCGATCCGGACGGTCAGCGTCTTGATGCTCTCGACGTTCCCGGCCCTGTCGACGCTGCGGTACTCGACGGTGTGGATCCCCTCCGCGGTCAGCCAGAATTGGGCGGTGTACGTGGTCCACGAGCCGCCGTTGATGCGGTACTGCGTGTAGTTGACGCCGCTCGCGGGAGCGGGGTCGGTTGCGTTGAGCCGGATGCGGACGTTCGTGTTGTACCACTCGCCGTTGCATGTGTATCCCGAGGTGATTGTCGCGGTCGTCACGGGCGCGACGCGATCGACGAAGATGTTATCGTCGTCGATGCCCGTGTTGTCGGCCTTGTCGTAGCAGCGGTAGCCGACGGTCTTCAGGCCATCCGTGGCGTACGTGTATGCGACGCTGGTCGTACTGGGCGAGATCGTCTGCCAGCCGGCGCCGTCGTTCCAGTCGATCTGGCAATAGTCGACGCCGCTGCCGGTCGCAGGGTATCCGGGGTCGCTGTTGCTCAGCGTCGCCCAGACCTGGCCGTCGTTGTCATAGACGTCGTTGCCGCCCATCTCGTCGCCGAGCGTGATGCTGACGACTGGCGTGACTGTGTCGACGAAGAAGGTGACGCTGTCCTGGCTCGTCAGGCCCGCGAGGTCTTCGCACTCGGCGGTGATGGTGTGGCTGCCGTCGCTGACGCCGCTGAAGGTGTAGTCGGCGGTGCCGCTCACGGCGCCGTCGTTATTCATCGGCTGCCATGCGCCTCCGTCGATCCTTACCTGGCACTCGACGGTATACGTGTTGGCGTAGTCGACCTCGACGTAGACGTCGTTGTTGTTCGTGTAGGAGCCGTCGAGTGGCGTCGTGATCTGCGTGCTGGGCGCATCAGTGTCGACGGTAGTGAAATCCTCGTTCGTGTCTGCGTCGTTCTCGGCGGGGTCGTAGGCCTTTACATAATAGGTGTAGGTCGTGTTGCCCAGGAGGCCGTTGTCATCGTAGCTGAGCGTAGCGCCGCTCACGGTCGCGAGGAGCCCATACGCGACGCTGCCGTGGACTGGCGAGTCGCTCTTCCGGTAGATCTCGTACTTGTCGATGCCATTGGTGTCCGTCGCTGCGGTCCAGCTCAGCTGGACGTTGCCGTCGGTGTCCCACTCCTCGTTCCCCGCGTCGCCAACGACAGTCAGGATGCCGGGCGTCGGCGGCGTGGTGTCGATGTTGATTGTGTCATTCACGGTGCTGCTCCACCCGACGTTGTCTAGGCACCGGTACAGGACCGTGTAGATGCCGTCGGCCGCGTAGGTGGTGGAGAGCGCAGTCACGGTGACCGGGACGATATTCTGCCAGCCTGCGCCGTCGTTCCAGTCGATCTCGCAGCTCGAGATGCCGGAGGCGTCGGAGCTTGAAAGCGTAGCATGGACTGTGCCGTCGTTGTCATAATTTGTGTCTTCTCCAGCGTTGTCGCCGGTTATCAGCGAGAGACTGGGTGGCGTGTTGTCATCGGTGTTCGTGGTCGTCCGCTCGGCGCTGTAGAGCTCGCCGTCGAACGCCTTGCAGTAGAGCGTGTCGGGCGCCTCGTTTGCGTCCGCCTGGATCCGGCAGCGCGGCTGGTTGGGCGGCACGCGGTCGGTGTTCTGGTTGCACTCGCTCGTGCTGTCGTCAACGCCGCTCATGTAGCTGCAGACGAGGCGGAGCTGGTCGCCGTCGCCGTCGGCCGCGCCGATTGCATTTATGAAGAAGTTGGTGTTGCTCATGATCGGGTCGGGGGTATCGAGGACGTTCGTGAGCGTGGGGGGCAGGTTGGAGTCCTCGACCGTGACGCGGATCATGTAATCGACGTTGGTCACGGGGATGAACGATCCGCTCACACGGCGGTAGCTGTTGTTGGTGACGGGGCTGGTGACGTCCGCGCCGAGGTTCATCTCGTCAAGGGTAT
This sequence comes from Candidatus Woesearchaeota archaeon, assembly GCA_037442865.1. Classification (GTDB taxonomy): domain Archaea; phylum Nanobdellota; class Nanobdellia; order Woesearchaeales; family UBA525; genus UBA153. The sequence goes on along the minus strand of JBBIPM010000043.1, from coordinate 2,040 downwards.
TGATCGGCGCGTTTACAGCGACATAGAACGGCTGGTTGAAGACGAGGTCGACATCATTCGCTGCGACGGAGTTCCACCCGGCGGAAGGGCTATTGATCCAGCCCCTCCCATAGACTTCCTGGCCTGCGCTGTTATAGATGCGGATCCGATAGCGTTCGCAGTCCGTCGCGCCAGCGCCGCAGTCGTTGTCGGCCCAGTAGGTGTCGATCGAGCTGATCTTCACCGTGCCGGCGGGAGTGAAGAGGACGGTCTTCCATTCCCAGCCGGCGGGCTCGAACTCCTCGCCGTTCTCGCCGTCGTTGTCGTTCGGCGAGTTCTCCGAGCTGTCGTCGTCGTAGGCGAGCGGGTATGTCGCCGCCAGCGCGTTCCCTGCGCAGAGAGCGACGGTCAGTATGATGACTGCTGCCAAAAAGAGCTTTTCGCGTCCCATGATATCCCCCCCAATTCTTGGATATTGGTATGACGGAAACTTTTTTCATTTATAAATATTCTCCTTTTCTTTGTCTTTGATGAGTGATTATTCCTTCTGAGTCGTTAAATCGTCGCACTTTTCGTAGTCTCAGCCAGAGGGTCTCCGTTGAGCATAAGCCGTGTCCCCGTGATTCGCCCGATTCCCCGATCCGCCAATACACATATTAAGCAGAGCTCCAAACCCTGACCCGTGACTGTCGACGAGAAGCGCGGAACCCTCGCACTCCATGAGGAGCTCAGACGCCATGAGAAGAACCGTCGCGCGTCGCGGAGCGGACACGACCAGCGCTATCTCGGGCATCGGACCAATAAAGGGTTCTACGTCCTCCTCCTCCTTCTCCTCCTCGTCATCGCGGCGATCCTCCTCTTCCACTTCCTGACGCTGCAGCGGCTCTCAGAGGAGCGGCTCCAGGCCCAGGAGGAGCTCGTTACGCTCCGCGCGGAACGCGACCATTACCGTGAAGCGTACGAGATCGCGCTCGCCGACGCCCGGGCGTTCGGCCGGCTCTATGACGCCGGCTACAAAGGTGATGCCGGCTCGAAAACGGATGGGAGCGGCACCAACTCCCCTCCCCTCTCCAATACGTCCGCGCTCCGCCTTCCCCGGGAGAGCGTCTGGGCGTACTATCACGCGCAAGGCGTCATCTCCGACACCTGCATCCCCGTCACCAAAGTGGTCCAGACGCCGAGCAACATCGTCGAGATCGTCATCGTGGCCCGCGGGAAGAAAGGGGCGGAGTGGCCCCGCCTCAACCTCCTGGTAGACGCGACGACGATAGCAACCTTCATCGTCGAGACCGAGCAGGACGGCGTCCACAAGGCGCTCGTCGAGCTCCTCCCTGGGACGCACCGCATCGATCTCGTCTACCTCAACGGGGAGACGAGCAAGGAGTTGACAGTCCCGCTGCTCAGAATCGGGGACCGGACGATCGAGAACGAGGTGAGCGTCCTCGACTACGGCGAAGGGTTCAGCCTCTTCGACTGCCAGGAGACCGGGCAAGGAGCGACGTTGAAACGGAGCGGCGCGATGCGGTTCCGGATCGAGAAGGTGTGATGGCGCTTCTCGTCAATACTGGCGTTGCCGTGGCGGGGCCATCGACGCTCCGCGGGCGTATGACGCTGTCGCGTCCTGCCATGAGCCGACGCCGCAGCACAAGCGCCAAAAGTACAGGGCTCCACTCTGAGCCTGGGGCCGCATCGTTCTGGCTTAGTCTCCTTCCCTCGGTTGCCGTCGCGAGTCCCGAGCTCAGGAAGCGTCATAGGCGCACCGCCTCGCACACGCTTACGGAGGGCGATCTCAGCGAGGTGCCGAGAAGGGCGTTCAGGAAGCTCCGACTCAATGGCCTCTCGCACCGTTCATCGTTTCTGGCGTCAGTCATCAGACTCATGACGATCCTGTCATGAAAAGGCGATCCCGTCATGAAAAGGGACTCCGACCCAGTTATCAGAAGAAGAAACATAGGATGGGGCAGAATTAATCTCTCACCACAGTCATTCTTATCGTTGGGTAGTTTCTCGTCGTGAAACACTCCGTGAGGAGCGCGTAGACGAGAACGCGCATAATGGCCA
>JBBIPM010000042.1:0-10542 GCA_037442865.1 Candidatus Woesearchaeota archaeon | reverse complement strand
GATGCTCCGAGTTGTGCGAGGAGCCCCGAACGCGAGTGAGGATGCTCCGAGTTGTGCGCGCGAGCGAAGTGATCGTGTTCCGTTCTCCAGACTAGAGAGGCCAGGCTCAGTAGAAAAGTTCGCTCTGCTCACGCTGTGCCGCGCTTCGAGGCGTAGTGTGTGCACCATAGTAGGGGCTCCTCCCCGGATGGGGCGACCCCCTTGTCGCCCTTCACTCTCCGAATCGCAACGCCTCGACCTTACGCGCGGCACTCACTTTTCTACTGAGCCGAGAGGCCAATAATATTTATAAAGCTCCGTCACGGTTCCGAGAGGATGCGCACGCACATAGGCCCGTCATCTGCGGTTCTCACGATTACGCTCACACTCCTCCTTTTCATGCTCACGCTCTCGTCCTGCGCGAGGCCACAGCTCAATGAAGAGGGGGCGCTCCTCGTCGCGCCGCCTCCGCCACCGCCCGTCGTCCGGCCGGACGTCCCGCGGACCGCACCTCTCATCGACCCGCTCCTCCCAACGCAAGAACCACAGGCGGTGCTGCGGAGCTTCCTCAACGCCACGGTCTTCGTCCGGAACGCGCCGCGCGGCCTTCACGCAGGGGACCCCGCCCACCCATTACTCTTCGGCATGAAGCTGGGCGAGCTTCTCCCCCGGCTGACGCGCCACGATCTCCCCCTCCTCGCCAACCGGATGCCTTCGTCGCAAGGGCGACCGATCCGCGCCGAGCAGCTCCTCCGGTTCGATTTCGGCAACGAGACGACAGGAGAGTTGAGGTTCTCTCGGGACGAGCGCCACAAGATAACGGGGAGCGAGCTCTTCTTCGAACGGGGGAAGCCGCTGTTCGAGTACGCATATCTGCTGTTCGACGGCGCATTCCCCGTCATGGAGCGTGAGACGATCGAGCTCCTCGGGTACACCTACCTGATCGAGGAGGCGTCGAACACGACGCTCGAGCTCCACGGCCTCGACGTGGAACAGTACCTCCTCCTGAGCAACGGGAGCGCCCTCATGATTAACGGGAAGAGCTACGGCGACACGCTCGTCACGATTGATCCGTGGAGCATCATCATCCGGTACGAGACGCCGAGGATCGACAAGGAGGGGCTCAGGCTCAAGCCGGGCGAGAGCCTCAGGGGACGACTCGCCTCGCCGGAGATCCTCCTCCACCCTGCCTTCGACTTCGCCTATGATGGGATCGAGCAGCAGGCGGAAGCGACCCTGACGCTCACCGCGTATGACGACGTCGTCCGCGCGTCCGTCTTTACCGTGCTCGGTGATCAGCTCACCCTCGACCTCGTCGGCCGGAAGGACGGCTTGCTCCAGTGGGGCGATGAAGAGCGGACACTCCACCTCTCGGAGTGCGACTTCTGCGTCGCGCCGCGGGAACGGTTCGCGCTCCTCGCCCGCGACGGGGTGACGTTGGCGTTCGAGTTCGTCGGCGTCCGCCCTCTCGGCGAATCCGTGACGCTCCGCGACCAGGCGACGAGGGAGGAGCACGTCATCCAGCTCGTCAATTCGACGCAGCGGCGCGGCAACCACTCAATCCTCGAAGGCGCGCTCCGTCTCCACGGGACAGCGTTCACGGTGAGGGCGCTCCATAATGAGACCCCGGAACGGGGGGGCTCTCGGCTCGCCGTCGATCTCGACGGTGACGGGGTCATCGCGCGGACGAACGTCCCTTTCGTCCTCCTCCACGGTCACGAGCTCCAGTTCCCGGAGCGAAACCAGACAAACACGACGAGGAGGCTTGAGCTCGTCACTCCTCGATTCGCCGCGCTGTCAGAGGAACGGATCCCGATCAGAATCTTCCTCGGCGAACGGATGGAAAGGGGGCCGATCCTCCTCGCCACTGAGAACATCACATTCATCCCCGTCGACGATGATCGGAAGGAGTGGATCGGCCATTCTGAACGCGGCGTCAGGGTGACGCTCAGGAGCGAGACGCGGCTCTCCGAGGAGAGGCTCGAGGGAGAGGAGCTCGAGATTGTCTACCCGCCAGACTACCGCGCAGGCCTCGTCAGGATCCTCGGCTGAGCGCGCGGTGCGAGGCAACCCATGCCGAAGAGAATCATCACGGAAGGAGGAGCGCGCGGAGAGGTCCATCTCGCAGCCACCGTCTCGAAAGAGATGGAGGTGTTCTATAACCCCGTGATGAAGCTGAACCGAGACGTCTCAGTTCTCCTCCTTAAGACGTTGGGAGAGCAGCGACGACAGGCAGAAATCATCTCCCTTGATGAGAGGGGAAGAGGCGTAGGAGAGGCGAAGAACGACGGCCGGGTAAGTGACGGGGAGAAGAGAAACGAGCGGGAGAGAGAGAGGAAGAAGAGGGGGAAGGGGCTGGATGAGGGATCGATTCGGGGCTTCAGCGTCGAGGCGTGGCGCGGGTGGCGGATTGGCTCGCCGCTCGCGGGGAGCGGCATCAGGGAGTGTCGATTCCTGGTCGAGCTCGAAGAAGGGTTGGTGGAGAGCGTCAGCGCCAACGACCAGGCGGAAGAGGCTGTGGCGCTTATCAGGAAGAACATCGAGCTGAACGAGGAGAAGCTCACCTGCGAGGAGATCGAGGTGAGCTGCGCCGAAGCGAACCGGTTCCTGCTCGAGAGCACGGGTTTCTCCTACATCGACGTCGACCCGTTCGGCACGCCCAACCCGTTCCTCGATGCAGCGGTGAAGCGGCTCCAGCGAGACGGAATCCTCGCCGTGACGGCGACCGACACGTCCGCATTGTCAGGGACGTACCCCGACGCGTGCCGCCGCAAGTACTGGGCGGAGCCGATGCGGAACCACCTGATGCATGAAGCGGGGATCAGAATCCTGATTAGGAAGGTGCAGCTCATCGGCGCCCAATACGAGAAGTTGCTGCTCCCCATCTACTGCTTTAGCAAGGACCATTACCTGCGCGTCTTCTTCCTCTGCCAGAAGCACGGGCGGAAAGAGGTGGCGAACCTGCTCACCGCACATCGCTACCTGCATCACTGCCCCTTCTGCCTCTCGACGACGATGAGCGATGAGAACTGCGCAGAGTGCTGCGTGCGACGGACGCTCACAGCTGGTCCGCTCTGGTCCGGGCTGCTCTGGAACGCGGAGCTCGCCGAGGCGATGGCGCTAATGAACGCGTCGTGGCGACACGGACAGCCGGAGAACCAGGGTCTGCTCGAGACAATCGCGGCCGAGGCGAGAGCACCGGTGATCGGGTTCTATCCCTTCAACCTCGTGCGGCAACGCCTCGGGAAAGAGCCGGGGAAGAAGCATCTCCTCTTGGGGAAACAAGGGATCTGGCCGACGCACTTCTTTTCCAACGCGGTGAAGGTGGAACGGATCGCGCTCCTCTTCGACGAGGAAGAGGGAGGGAAGGAGCGGGATGGAAGAAAGAGGGACGAAAGAGCAGGATTGAAGGAAGTGGAAAAGAGGGGCTGAATGGAAGAAGAACGAACGAGAAGGCTAAGGGACGAAGAGGGGGACGGACTGCTGCTGAAGAGGGGACACGGGGAGAGGGGAGGGGGGAAGAGACGGAATAGCGCCCGAGGAATCCTTCTTGACTGAGGTAGAGTCCTCCTCGTGCGGCGACGCGACACTGAACGGACCCATCCGGGGATGTGGCAGCTCCCCGGCGGGAAGATCGACGAGGGAGAGCCGCCGTCGGAAGCTGCGGCACGCGAAGTCAAGGAGGAGACCGGTCTCTCGTTCACCTCTTTACGGCTTTTCCGAGAGAAGAAAGGAAGATGGTTCTACGTCGGAGACTGGGAGGGGAAGCTGGCGCTCCAGAAAACGGAAGTGAGCGACGCAGAATGGTTCTCCGTGTCAGAGACTGCAACGCTCCCGATGAGCAAGACGCAGCGAGACGTGCTCAACGACCTTCACGGAGCGAGGCTTCTTGATTGAGCGACCGGCAAAGAAACGGAGTCTTGACGGGCAACGGTTCTTCAATCCGGAGGCGCGGGTTTCATCACTCAGACCTCGCCGAGATACCCGCGCATGAAGCCGATCTCGCCGGCGTCCCATTCCTGCTCCTCCTCGTCCGCGTAGCGGATGATGCTCTCGAAATCGAGCGCGTCGTAGCACTGCTCCAAGTCCATTCTCACCACCTCCGAGGGAGTCAGAGATGGGAACCGATATAAATGTGATGTTTGATTCACGTATTATCTGCGTCGCAGCAACCGACAAACGTCCTAAGAAAAGAGCCTCACCGCAGGAAGAGGAAAAGGAAGAACGCCACGAGCCCGAATGCGATGAAGACGTTGAGGAGCAGGACGACGAGGAGCCACCAGCGGACGGCGCGCTCTTTCCCTTCAGGCGTGGAGAGCCAACGACGATAGACCGGGGTCGGCTTGGTCGGCATGAGGACGAGGAGGAAGGGAGGATTAAAAGGTTTGCGGCGACCGCTGAGAGGGATTCATTTTGCCATCTTGCTCTTGACGATCTTGAGGCGGCCGAAGGTCTCGCGCTCCATCTCCTCGAGGCGCATCGTGATGTAGACCTTCTCCTCCTCGAGCCGCGGCAGGAGGATCCGCTCGAGCGCGTTTACCTTCCGCTTCGTCCGCTTGATGTCCTCGGCGAGCGCCCTCACCGCTGTCTCGAGCTCAGCCACCTTGACGAGGGTGAAGAGGACGCCGGAGAACCGCGACGCAGCGGCGTCCAACTCGACGCTCGTGCGGAACGCGGAATAGGCCGCTCGGCGTCGCTCCTGCTCGGCGAGGCGGAAGACCGGGACCTTGATCCCCATCACGGTGCGGGAGGACAGCTCGATTGGCGGCAACGGCTCGGCGACGGTGGCGGAGCGCTCGACATCCTTTGCGCCTTCAATAGCCTCGGCGAGGATGAGGCTCTGGAACGCCTGGGCAAGTCCGGACTCGGCCTCTGCCCGGAGCTTCCGGAGCCGGTCCACGGTGGAGAAGAACTCGCCGATCAGGGCGTCGCGCTTCTCCTTGAGGAGCTTGTGCCCTTTGCCGGCCAGCTTGATCCGCTTCTTCACGGCAAGGAGGGCCATCCTCGTCGCGATGATGCTCTTCGACGCCATACGTTCACTCCTGTTCCGCCGATTCCGTCCGGATGACGACCGACCTCATCCGTGCGCCGCCTTGTAGTACTTCTTCAGGTGGTCAAGCTTGATCTTCTTCAGTTCGCCTTGCGGCAGGGTGCAGAGGAGCTCCCAGCCGATTGTCAAGGACTCCTCGATGGAACGGTCCTCGTCAGGCCCTTGGGTGATGAACCGCTCCTCGAAGAGCTCCGCGAACTTCAGGAAGAGCTTGTCCCTCTCTGAGAGCGCTTCTTCGCCCACCACGGCGACGAGGTCGCGCAGGTCCATCCCTTCCGCGTAGCCGGCGTAGAGCTGATTCGCGACGCCCGAGTGGTCCTCGCGCGTCTTCCCGACTCCGATCCCCTCGTTCATGAGCCGCGACAGACTCGGCAAGGGATTGACGGGCGGATAGACTCCTTTCCGGTGGAGATCCTTGACAACCACGATCTGACCTTCGGTGATATATCCGGTCAGATCCGGGATTGGGTGGCTGATATCCCCCTGCGGCATCGTCAGGATTGGAATCTGGGTGACTGAACCCTTCTTTCCCTTCACCTTGCCGGCCCGTTCATACAGGTTCGCCAGGTCAGTGTACATGTACCCTGGGTAGCCGCGTCTCCCCGGAATCTCGGAGCGGGCCGCGCTGATCTCCCGGAGGGCTTCGCAGTAGTTCGTCATGTCCGTGAGGATGACGAGGACTTGCATCCCTTTCTCAAACGCGAGATACTCCGCCGTCGTCAGCGCGATACGCGGCGTAATGATCCGCTCGATCGTCGGGTCGTCGGCGAGGTTGATGAAGGCCACCATGTTCTCGATGGCGCCCGTCCGCTCGAAGTCATTCATGAAATATTTCGCTTCCTCGAACGTGATTCCCATCGCGGCGAAGATCACTGCGAACTTCTCGCCGTGGCCGCGGACTTTCGCCTGCCGCGCAATCTGCGCCGCGAGCTTGTTGTGGGGCAGCCCTGCCTCGGAGAAGATGGGGAGCTTCTGCCCCCGCACCAAGGTGTTCATCACGTCGATTGTGCTGATCCCAGTCTGGATGAACTCCTCTGGGAAATCGCGGGCGGCAGGGTTCATGGCGAGGCCGTTGATGTCGAGGCGTCGTTCGGGGATGATCGCGGGGATGCCGTCCATCGGCTTGCCGAGGCCGTTGAAGATCCGGCCGATAACCTCTTCGGAGAGGCCGACCTTCATCGTCTCCCCGGTGAAGCGGACCCGGGTCCCGTTGGTGTCGAGCCCCGAGCTCCCTTCGAAGACCTGGATGATGGCGAGCCCCTGCCGCGCGTCAAGCACCTGGCCTGTCCGCGTGGTGTCGTCGCTCGCGGAGATGGCGACGAGCTCGCCGTACACGACGCCGTCGACGCCCTCGACGATGATGATGGGGCCGGCTATCTCCTTGATTGTATTGTATTCGACGTTCTTCATTGCGTTCCACCCTTGCATTCCTTCTCGAGTTGTCTAATGAGCGCCTCCTTGTGGGCGGCGAACGTGGCGTTATCGTGCTCCTTCATCCGCGCAATCGCGTCCTTCACCTTCAGCGCCGCCAACGCGCGGATATCGGCTCCGCGGGCGAGCGCCTCCTGGCTGAGAAGATAGAAGGCGAGGATCACCTCGAGCATCATCGTCTGTTTCTCGATGGGACAGAACGCATCCACCTCGTGATAGGCGTTCTGCTGCAGGAAGTCCTCGCGGAGCATCTTCGTCACCTCGAGGATGAGCCGCTCGTTGTCGGGCAAGGCGTCGGGGCCGACGAGCTGTACAATCTCCTGGAGCTGCTCCTCCTTCTGGAGGAGACGCATCGCCTGGTCGCGCATCGCGCGCCACCCCGGCGACTTCGATTCGTACCACGGCGAGACGCTCTCCAAGTAGAGGGAGTAGCTCTGCAGCCAGTTGATCGCGGGGAAATGCCGCCGGGAGGCGAGGCTCTTGTCGAGCGCCCAGAACGTCTTGTTGACGCGGAGCGTGTTCTGCGTCACCGGCTCGGAGAAGTCCCCGCCCGGCGGCGAGACGGCGCCTATGATGGTGATTGAGCCCTCGGAGCCGTTCAGGTTCCGGACGCGGCCTGCACGCTCATAGAACTGTGAGAGCCGCGTCGCGAGGTACGCGGGGTACGCCTCCTCACCCGGCATCTCCTCGAGTCGGCCGGAGATCTCTCGCATCGCCTCTGCCCACCGCGACGTCGAATCAGCCATGAGCGCGACCGCGTAGCCCATGTCGCGAAAATACTCGGCGACGGTGATGCCGGTATAGACCGACGCTTCCCGTGCCGCGACCGGCATGTTCGAGGTATTCGCGATGATCACGGTCCTGTCGAGGAGCCGGTTCCCGGTCTTCGGGTCGATGATCTCCGGGAAGGACTTGAGTACGTCGGTCATCTCGTTGCCCCGCTCGCCGCAGCCGATGTAGACAATGATCTCCGCGTCGCACCATTTCGCCAGAGATTGCTGCGTCACCGTCTTCCCGGTTCCGAAGGCGCCGGGGACCATGGCGGTTCCGCCCTTCGCGACAGGCGCGATCGTGTCGATGATCCGCATCCCGGTGACGAGCGGGATCGTCGGTTCCTGTTTCTCCGTGTAGGGCCGCGCTTTCCTCACCGGCCATCGCTGGCTTAGCTTCACGTCGAACGTGCCGTCTTTCGTCGTGACCTGGGCTATCGTCTCTTCGACCGTGTAGCTCCCTGACGCCTTGAGGGAGAGGAGTTCTCCTTCCACTCCGGGAGGGATCATGATCCGTTGCGTCACGCTTCCTGTCTCGACGACTTCGCCGATCACCGTCCCTCCGGTGACGCGATCCCCTTTCTTCAGGGAAGGGACGAATCTCCATGTCCTTTTATGGTCGATGTTGTCGGCGGTCACACCGCGCGCGAGGAAGTCGCCGGTCTGCGCCTTGAGCGCATCGAGGGGGCGCATGATGCCGTCGTAGATGTTCCCGATCACGCCGGGCCCGAGCTCGACGCTGAGGCTGTGGCCCGTGGCGACGACTTTTGCGCCAGGGCCGATGCCGGTCGTCTCTTCGTAGACCTGAATCGTCGCTTCGTCGGTACGGAGCTCGATGACCTCGCCGATGAGCCCTTCGTCGCCGACCTTGACGACCTCATACATCTTGACGCCCGCCATCCCTTTCGCGACGACGACAGGCCCTGCAATCCTGATGATCTCTCCTTCCATGCGCATCACCTGTTTTCATTGACCTTCTTTGACCCTCATCAAACCTCATTGATTTGTATCAACATTCAGTGATCCTGATCGCATCGCTCCGAGATCACTCCTCTTTCAGCCGGACGCCTATCGCCTCTTCGAGGAGACGGCTGATGTTCTTCAGTGCAGTCCCTGTTCCGCCTCGCTTGTCCGGGATCTCAGCGAGGGAGCCGGTGACGAGCCCGATAAGACTGTGCTGCCGGAGGTGTTCCGCCACCGGCTCGGTGACGATCAGGATCTTGGCGTGCCCGACGCGTCCGAGCCGCTCCCTCGCCGTCGCCGGATCGAAGAGCTCCGCGCGTTTCACTCCTGCGAGTCGGAAGCCGAGAACAGTATCCTCATCGGCGAAGACGGCGATGTCAATCTTCTCGTGATTACTCATTCATATCACCATCAGCTCCCCTATCCGTTCTGCGGAGAACCCTTCTGACTGGAGCTTGAGCAGGAGACTGAGGTTTCGCACCTCAATCTCTTTCTGGGCGATAAGCCTGACAATCGCGCCGCCACGAAGCGCATACTTCGCGTCGATGCGGAGGGCCATCTCCAGCGTTCCCTTAAGGATCACAATCTCGATTCGGAATCCGTCCGCGTCGGCGGGGACTGCGTAGCCATTTTCGGCGAGCGCTTCGAGGAGATGTTGCCGATCCGTGCAGACGACGAGCCGATCGATTGTAAGCGAGCCGCCCTCGATGAAGGCGACGCGGTCTCCAAACATGGCGCGTCGGAGGGCGAGACGCGCGTTCGCGAGGTCTATGACGCGACGCCAGTACTCGCGGAACGGCTGGGCCGCCTTCCGGTCCTTGCAGGCAGCGATCGCCTCGAGGACGCCTTCGAAGTACCGCCGGTCGAGCTCCGAGGCAATATCCTCCGCCGCGATCGCGTCGGCGTACCTCGTCCCTTCCAAGGCGGCCGCGAAGGAAGTGAGATCGGTGACCGCGTTCAGCTTGAGCCGCAGGTTCGGATTCGCGATATGCCGGAACTCCTCGACGGGAAGCCGCTCCTCGAGCCTGCTCGCCGCTTCTTTGAGGTCGTTCACCTCGAACCTCGCCCTGATTGCCGCGATGATCGGCCTCACCTCGCCAGGCACCGCCTCCTCCAGCCAGGCGTAGAGACCGTAGAGGTCCTCTTCGAGGAGCCCCGACTGGGTGCCGAAAGCGTTGCCGTGCTCCGCGACGTGACGATACCCTGTCGTCTCCAGGAGCCCGAACGTCTCTTTCAGGGACGAAGTGGCGAGGAGCGCCTCGTACTCCTTCTTCGTGAGGATAAGCGCGCTCTTCGCCGCGCAGCGCGTGTTCGTGTAGAGATACGGCGCGACGTCAAGCGCCATCTTCACCGTCGGCGCGACGACGACCGCGCTGACGAGGAGAGCGAAGAGGATGATTGCTCCGATGATGATGTCCATGGTGGCTCCGTATGACGATTGATTCCCTTATTCCTGATCCTTGATGGAGTAATCTTGATGCTCGGTCGATGATTCCAACATCCGGTGACGCCGCTCAGCTCCTCTGCTTTCGATCGCCCGGACGCGGACCCGATGCAGTGGCGTCTCCGAGGATCGCCGCGGCCTCCTGGCGCAGTGTGTCGCGTCTCCTCGCGATGACGGCGCGGAGCGACTCATCAATCCGTCTCCCCGAAGCGTCCTCGAGGATCACGCCGCCCTCGAGAGGCGCGGCGAGGATGTTCGCCCGCGTCGCCAACCGGCTCACCAACGCGATGTCCTGTTGCGCGCACCTGATTGTGATGCCGTCGCCCGTGAGCCGGGGCAAGGCGTTCGCGAGGGTCCGTTCGAGGAAGCGGCGATACGCATCGCCCGCATGGTCGATCGACCTGATCGACTCCTCGATGAGGATCTCGATGAGTCGTTCCCGCTCTGCAAGGACTGTCTTCTTCGCGTCGAGGCGCGCGGCCGCGAGCGTCTTCTGGCGATGGTTCTCGAGGAGTGATGACATCCGTTCCTCATGCCGCGCCACGAGTTCGGCCCGCCGTTCCTTTCCGCGCTTCTTGATCAGCGTCGCTTCCTGCTTCGCGGCTTTCGCCACCTTTTTGGCCTCTGCGGCCGCGTCAGCGGCGATCTTCCGTTTGATTTTCTCGATGCCGTCCATGCGTTCCACCGTCTCATCCCTGTCTAATCCCTGATGCCCGTGACGAATCGCCACCGAACCGTCCTCGCATGGTTCCGCACGATCCCGTCTGTCCGCAACCATGCGTAGGTCTAGACAGAGTCAACACTTCATTTCTTATCCGGTTCATATCGACCAACTCACAGCAAACAGCTCACAGCAACAGCTCTCACTCCTATCAGTCACTCCTATCAGTCACTCCTATCAGTCA
>JBBIPM010000041.1:0-10917 GCA_037442865.1 Candidatus Woesearchaeota archaeon | reverse complement strand
AGCAAAGAAGACTGCCGGAAAGAAAGCCAAGACAGTGGTCACAGACGGCTCATTCAACTATTCAAAAGCAGTCAGAAAAGAGTTTGCAACCTATCAAAATCCTAAGCCTCACAAGCGTTATGTTTCTTTAAGGCAGAAGTCAGGAAACAACAATAAGATTGAACGTTTCCACGAAACATTCAGGCAGAGAGATAAAGTAATGCGAGGATTCAAAGGCAACCAAAAGCAATATACGGAGAATTTCCAGACCTATTACAACTTTGTACGAAAACATGCAAAGATTGGAATGACTCCTGCTCAGAAAGCCAAGATAGACCAAAAAGCTGATTGGAAAGAACTTCTCGTTAAAGCAATACAAAGTCCAGTGCCAGAAGGGCAAACAAGGCTAGTGTAAATTTTGTCAAGTCCATAACTACACTTGACAGCAATTTCACTCATAAAGACAACAAAACAGGCTTTCTTTTGTCGTGGACTTGACAGGCACTTTTTCAAAATAGATAAAGAACAGAATTTTCGTGTAAGATATTAAGACACTGGACTTGTAAGACTGGACAAATGGAACACTGAACTCAACCACAATTTTAGTAAGCTGGTTATGGAAAAGTCTTGCGTCGAGAAGTGTCACTCTCGATTGTTATGTCCAGTGTTTAAGGCTCTATTTTTAGACTGTTGGTTTGACTGTTGGCTCCAAACGCCTTGTGCCACTGATAAAACGTGATTTTTGGGATTTTAGAGGGTAGACTGTGAGTTAGATTCAAAGACCACTATCCAATGTAGAGGGCTCGTAAGAGGGCTCGCTTCAATTTTATGTTTTGCTTACAGGCTTGCCTACTGACATCATTTTTTGAACCTGTTTTTTTATGTGTCCATTCCCATTTTCAGAGACGGCGTCTGAGACCGCGTTTCAATCTGACCATTGCCAATTTTAGAGGGTTGGTAAGAGGATTGGCTTCAAATTTAGGCGGTTTGTTTCTCGGTTAGCTCCAAAACAAGATTGCCACTACAGGTCTCACTACAGGCTTCAAAAAAAATGAGAATATAAGGACATCCGCCATTTAACGGATAGGATTGACATCCACAGGGTGACCAATACGTCTCGCGACAGGCCGGGTCGACGCGCCCGTGCCTCTGCGCGATGTTTCCTCGTTGTGCGGAAACAGGAGAAGCGTACCAACGTGCGGCGCGAGGCGGAGCCGAGCGCGTAACGCGGTGGTGGATGGCTGCGCGTGAGTTTACGCGCGTAATGCCCGCTCGAGCCGCGCCATCTTCTCCCGCGTCTTCCCCAGCTTTGCGTTTGCCTCCTTGGTGAGGAACGTGAGGAACCTCTCCGGGACGAACAAGGAACCCTCCTTCGCGATCGGGACATCCATTCGCTCGGACGTCGTCGCCTCCACCATGATCCTTGGAGAGGTGCCGGTGACGCCGCTGTGCTTCCACCCTGAAGTCTTGCACGCCTTGAGGAAGGAATCGGCAGCGTCCATGTCGCGGCAGCAGACGTGGAGGATCGCCCCTTCCATCCGGAACCAGACCGTCTCTGCCGGGGTCTTGAGCGCGGCCACCACCCCCTTCGGGTCCGCTTCCTCGTGGCTGACGAAGAGCCACTCCCCCTCATGCTTCTTCCCGGAACCCGGCTCGACGAAGAGGTCGATCCGCCCGGCGCAGGAGCTCGTCGAATAGAGGTCAGGATGCGCATTGATCGCATCAAGCAACGGCAGGATCTCCGTGTCGACATCGCCCTTCTTGGAACGGTCCTTCTGCGAAGAGGAGAGCTCCTGCAGGTACTTCTCTTTCTGGGCGTCGAACGGCTCCATCGCTCCCGGAACAGGTACTACTTTTAAAAATCTGACGCGGATAGCACCATCGCTGCGGCCGTGACTCTCCGTCGAGCACCGGCTGGCCGCTCGCGATGACGTCTGGCGCATGCTCGCGGCCAGCACCACGGCCACGGCCGCGATGGTGTACCATGGAACCCTTTGCTCGCCTGGCGGCCTTCAACCGGATCAAGGAGCACTACGACGCCCTTGACCGCGAGGGGCTGCGCCACGGCAAGCTCCCGATGCGCACGACCGCGTACGGGTTCTGGGGCACCACGAACATGAACGATGCCTACGCCTTCTTCACCCGGATCAGGCTGGAGCGGTTCGAGCGCTTCGCGGACCTTGGCTGCGGCGACGGACGGATCGTGTTGATCGCCTCGCTGTTCACGAACGCGGTCGGTATCGAAGGGGACGAGGAACTCGTCGAAATCGGGACGAACGCCGTGAAAAAACTCGGACTTACTTCCGCTTTCACGGCTCTTCTGAAGAACAAGAACTACTACGACGAGGACTTATCCAAGTATGATATCATCTTCATGTTCCCCGACAACCGGTACGACCCGCTCATGGTGGGGAAGCTCCTCAAGGAGTTCAGGGGCTATCTCTTCGTCTACAACCGGATCCACGCCCCGCCCGGCATCAAGGCCGGGAAGACCTACTGGGTGGACCAGATGCCCATCGCGAGCTACCCGATCAACGTCGAGGAGAAGAACCTGGAACTGCGATAATAACTGATCGCGGTGGTTTGCGGCGGATCGCAAACGAGAGAGATCGGATTTATCGCAAGATTCTGCATGCGTTATTCTGGTTGTTTGCTTCATATTTCCGCTAGTTTCTTTTTTTCCGGAAATCTTCCATTCTCGTGGGGAAAAACATTTAAACGGTTGATGGCTCTCAGGGTCCATGACGAAGAACCTCGGCGCGTACGGCTACCTGAATCCCGCTGAAATGGGGCGGGGCGATAGCGGCAGCTTCGTGCCGTGCCGCCCGTGAGCCTCGGGTTCTTCGCTTCATTCCCGGATTCTCTTTTCCTCAACTACCATCTGAGGTACGACCATGTCACGGATTCATCATAAGGACGGAGGACGCAGCCGCGGCAAGCGACGCGACGACAGGAACGGCCGGAAACTGGTCGCGGTCAGCGTCAGCCATGTCACGAAAGCCTTCACGGACAAGCAGACCCTGCTGCCGAAGTGGATGACGACGCACGCGAAGGAGAAGGTGTTCTACGCCGTCAAGGACGTCTCCCTCCGCGTCGCGAAGGGCGAGACCTACGGCCTGCTCGGCCCGAATGGGAGCGGCAAGTCCACGCTCATACGGATGCTCGCCACCCTCCTCGTTCCGGACAGCGGCGAGATCCGCATCCTGGGCAAGGACGTTATCGCCCAGGCGGAATGGGTGAAGCGGCGGATCAACCGGGTGAGCGTCGACGCGAGTTTCTTCAAGAGCCTCAGCGCCAAGGAGAACCTCCTCTACGCGGCACGCCTCTACGGCCTCGACGCGCGGGCGGCGATGCAGCGGATGCGCGCCATCCTCCAGGAGCTCGAGTTCCCCGAGGAGAAGCTGGACGAGCCGATGTACAAGTACAGCCGGGGGCTGCAGCAGAAAGTGGCGATCGCGCGCGGCTTCCTCACCGAGCCCGAGGTGATCCTCCTCGACGAGCCCACGACGGGGCTTGATCCGAAGAGTAAGCTCGACGTCCAGAAGTTCCTCACCCGAATCCGGGAGGAGCTGAACCTCAGCGTCGTCCTCACCAGCCATGACATGGAGGAGGTGGAGAAGCTCTGCTCCCGCATCGGCATCATCGACGACGGCAGGATCATCGCCGAAGGCACCTCTGAGGAGCTGAAGCGTCTCGTGCAAGAAGAGGAGATCTACGAGATCCAGACCACGAAGCCGGGGAAGATCCTCGAGATCCTGAAGGCCCTGCGGAGCATCGACTACGCCTACCGCGAGGACGGCTCGGTCCGGTTCCTCACCAAGGATCTCGACACGGCGCTCCAGGAGGTGGCGCAGGCGCTCAAGGAGGCGCGGATCAGCTTCAAGGGGATGCGTGCCCTGACCCCGACGCTCGAGGACGTCTTCCTTGAGCTGACTGGGAAATCGCTGAAGGAGGAGGCACGATGAGCACTGCAAAAGGTTCGCGGGAGAAAGGCGGACGGACGAGCCGTGACGAGAACGGGCGGCTTACCGAGGCGCGGCAGGCCATGGCCTTCTTCTGGCGCGAAGCGGCGTTCAAGAAGCGTCACTACATGTGGCAGCTCGTCTGGATCGTTTACGACCTGATGTGGGCCCTCTCCATCGGTTTCCTCGGCACAGGGATAGCGACGGTGAGCAACGCGGATCTGGACACGTCACGGCTCGTCCTCTACCTCCTTGTCGGCAGCTTCCTGTGGACCTACTTGAGCAGCGTCTTCGCCATCGTTAGCTGGGCGATCGTCTGGGAACGGTGGGAAGGCACTATCGAGTACACGTTCATGGCGCCCGTGAAGCGGCTGACGCACCTCTTGGGGCTGGCGCTCTTCTCCATCCCCTTCGGCGTGGTTCGCCTCATCATCGTCTTCGCGATCTGTGCGCCGATCTTCCGCCTCGACCTCGCAGGAGCAAACCTTGTCACGGCCGGATTCCTCATAGCGGTCAGCTCGCTTCCCTTCATCGGCCTCGGTATGCTCGTCGCCGTCTTCCCCCTCCTCGACCAGCAGAACGGCGACAAGGCACCCCACTTCGCCGAGGCGATCATCATGATGGTGAGCGGCATCTACTACCCGATCGCCACTCTACCCCTCTGGCTGCAGGGGGTGGCTCGGCTCAGCCCCGCGACGTACGCGTTGGAAGGGACGCGAGCGGCGATCCTCGAAGGAGCGTCGATAGCGGCTGTCTGGCGGTACACCTGGCCGCTCCTCGTCCTGGCCGCCGTGTTGATCCCCCTCGGGAACTGGGTCTTTATCCAGGCGGAACGCCACGCGAAGCAGACTGGAAAGCTGAAAAGGGAAGGATGAACGTCATGACGCGCATGAAGTACCGGAGCGAGGAGGCCTACCTCCACGGGCTGCGCGGCAACATCTGGAAGAGCGCCGTCTTCACCGGCATCCAGGGCGTGATGCTCGTCATGCCGATCATCGTCCTCTTCTTCCAGGAGATCGGGCTGAGCATGACGCAGGTCTTCCTGAGCCAAGCATGGTTCAGCCTCCTCATCGTCTCCTTGGAGATCCCCGCCGGCTATTTCAGCGACCGGGTCGGGAGGCGGAAGACCATGATCCTCGGCGCCTGGGCGCTCCTCCTCGGCTGAATGCTCTATACGCTGGCGGACGGCTTCCTCTTCGTCCTCGCTGCAGAGAGCGTCCTGCGCCAGACCGTCGAAACGTTTATAAACGTCCTCGTTTCTGTCGCTCGGAGAGGGGTGGGTCTGTGGAGTTCGACGTGCCGCGACGACGGCAAGAGAACATGGCGAGATACAGCGACGAGGCCAGAGGCCTCGCCTACGACTTCTCCAAACGGCTCATCAAGGAGACTAAAGGGTTCGTCAAAGGGATCATCCTCTTCGGTAGCGCGGCGCGTCGGCGGCAGAAGAGCCACGACATCGACCTCCTCGTCATCATCGACGACGTCGAGCTCCAGGTGACGCAAGAGCTCGTCGAAGGGTACCGGCTCATCGTCCGGAAAATCGTCAGCGAGGTGAGTCGGAAGCTCCACGTGACGACGCTCCGGTACACCTCGTTCTGGGAGTACGTCCGGGCAGGCGACCCCGTCGGGATCAATATCCTCCGTGACGGCGTGCCGCTCCTCGACACCGGCTTCTTCACCCCGCTCCAACGACTCCTCTACGCCGGCAGGATCAGGCCCAGCGCGGAGTCAATCTGGACGTACTACGCGCGCGCCCCGGTCACGATCCAGAACGCGAAATGGCACCTCCTCCAAGGGGCGGTGGACCTCTACTGGGCGGTGATCGACTCGTCCCACGCCGCACTGATGAAGCTCGGAGAGGTGCCGCCCAGCCCCGACCACGTCCCGGACCTCTTGCAGGAGAAGCTCGTCAAATCGGGACTGCTCCACAAGAGATACCCCGGGATCTGCCGCGAGTTCTACCACCTCATGAAGAACATCGAGCACCGCGACATCAAGGAGCTGAACGGCGAGATGTTCGACCACTATTGCGCGCTCGCCGAAGACTACGTGGCGACGATGCGATCGATCGTGGAGAAGTGAGCGGGTTCTCGGAGGAGACGTCCGGTTTCGCGAAGCGGACGTCGAGAAACGAGGTGGTCACTCTAGCGGCACTTCGCTCCAGAGCTTCCATTCGTTGCTGGGCGAGTAGGCACCGACGATGTAGTTGCTCGGCGCGCTGTAGCCGAAATGGGCTTCGCGGAAATGGCTCATCGGCCGTGCGAAGCTCGTTCCCGCGGCGTAGATCGGACTGCCCAAGTATTTGAGCGTGGCGGGCAGGATCCGGAGCGGGTTGAAGCTCCCCGGCTCGACGATGAAATCCTTGATGCCTGCTTTCTCCATCTCCTTGACGAACTCCCTGATCGGCGCGTTCCCCTCGCCGGGCGTCACATGCTCGTCGTCCCAGCCCATGTTGTCGGAGATATGGATGTGTCCCACGATGCCCGCCTTGAGCATCTCCTTCGTCTTCTGGATCGCCCACTGGTTGAACCGCTTGTTCCTGCTCTCCTCGCTCTCCCCCGGGTTGGCGATGAAGTGCTGGCGCCACAGGTTGAGGTGCCCGATGTCGATCGTGCTCTTGATGTGCTGGCTGGCGAGCTTCGCCGCCTCTTCTTTCGATTTGCCGCGCTGCTCCATCAGCCTCGCGGCCATCTCCTCGCGGCTCTTCGTGACGAGGTTCACCAGCTCGTCCGGGTGGCTACCGTACATGTTCGTCTGCCAGTTCTCCGGCGCGACATAGATGGGCGTCTTCAGCTCCTTCTTATGCTTCTCCGTCTGCTCGTACGCGAAGAGCCCCGCCTCGGCGATCCCCTGCGCGCTCTTCTTCATGCCGTACTCCTCGGACGTCTTAATCCGTTTCAGGAGCTCCTGTCGTTCCATCGCGTTCGCGTCGGCTGCGGCGCTCGCCTCGTGGACGTAGCGCATCTGGTCCTGGACCTGCTTCAGATCCCGTCGGAGCTGGTCCGGTATGCTCTCCTTCTCAGGGGTGAGGAACGGGTTCCGTCCCCAGCCGGCGTGGCGCTGCGTCATCAGCTTCCATTTCTCCTCTTCGGGAATGTTCTTATCTAGATTATTATAGAAGTCGAGCGCTTCGCGGATTTTCTTCTCTTCGAACAGGTAATCGTTATATCGTTGCGCATGGTAGAGCGAGCTCCCTTTCGCCTGGAGGATCTGGTTCTCCACCTCGATCCGGATGTACATCTCCTGCGGCGTGAGCCGCTTCTCCGGGTGCTTCTCGTTCCATCGCTTCGCTTCTTTCTCAATATCCTCCCACGTGTATTTCTGGACCTCGAAGTTCGTCCGATTCTCGTTCCATTTCGGGACGCGCTCGAAGAGACGCTCAGTCTTTGTCTCGTCAATCCATCTCCCGGTGATGTCGATATAATCGTCCGGCGAGAGCTCCCGTCCCTTCTCAGGATCGTACTTGCCGACCCGGTCCGGAGCCAGCTCCGTCGCGGTGAGGAAGACGGGGCGGAAGAGCTCCCGGTCCTTGCTGATCGCGCTGACGAAACGGCCCGTCCGTTCATCAACGAGGTGGAAGGCCGCCTTCTCTTTCTCTTCCTCATAGGCGCGGAACTGGGCGTCCGGTGACCTCCTGTCCCGTCCTTTCCCCCAGTTCTCGCTGATAGGGCGCTGCCACTCCCCGGTGTGGAAGACGACGGCGCCTCCTGTCGTCGCTTCAGCAGCGAATTCGATCGCTTTCTTCAGCTCCTTGATGTTCTGGTAGCGCGCCTCGTCGTTGAACCCTTCTTGGGTCAGGCCGGAAAATCCCTGGCGCTGGAACGTGGCGTGCGTGCTCGTTTCGATCCCCGTTGCCTTCGCGAGCTCGCGCATGTCGCGCCGCTCCTTGCTCCCGTAGGATTCGGGCGTCGGGCTCTGGCTACTCCCTTTCCCCGCTCCGGGGAACTCGAGCTCGACTCGGGAGGCGCCTTCGCGTATCTTCGCGGTGAGCGCCTGCACCTGGTTCTGGAACGGGTTCGCGCTGGTGCCGAGCTCTTTGATCGTGAGCCCGGTCGTCCACTCGGAGCCGTCCTCCATCATGATCGGGGGGCTCGGCGCGTGCTCCTCCGGCGAGAAGGTGCTGTCGAGCGCGTGGTAGTAGCCGGGATTGTTGAAGACCACCATAGGCGTGCTCGGTCGACGGTGCTGTCGTCACGGGGAACGATTCGAGGAGCGGAGCCGGTCTCTTCCCGTCTCCGGCTTCGCGGGGGCTCCGGGGATGGTCACCCTTTTTTTCGCCGCTGCTCGTCCTCTTGGCGATAATCGACGATGCGGTTTAAAACGTTTTCTATCCGGGTGAGGTAGCCGAATTCATCTTTCCGCCCCTCTTTGAGCGCATGGACCTGCTCTTGGAGACGTTGCACCGCGTACCCCTCCTCAATCCTCCCTTGGGCGAGCTGCTCCTGCATCCAGCGGACGTTCTGGTACAATGACCGCTCATGTTCGAAGCGCCGCTCCTCGCTCGCCCCTTCCGCGTGGAGCAGGTAGTCGATGCCGCTCTCCGCCTGCCGGAACGCCGGGCTGTGATAGAGGTCGGAGGGCGGTTCTCCCCGAAGAGTCGCGTGATAGGTGAGCGGCGGCTCTGCGGGCTCTTCCGGAAGGAACTCTTGCCCTTTCCGGAACGCAGCGAGCCGCTCTTCAAGCTGCTCCTGCCCCTTCTCCTCAAGTTCTTCGAGCGTCTCCTCCTCGAGCTTCTTCGTCTCGACGAGCTCCTGTTTCGTCTTCCGTTCAAGCTCGTCGAGCTCTCGCTTCTTCTTCGTCAACTCTTCGTCGAGCTCTTTTTTCTTTCGCGTCACCTCCTCGTCGAGCGTCTTCCGCTTCTCGTCCTCGAGTTCACGGAGCCGTTTTAGCCGCTCCGCCGGGGGGAGCCTCCCGATCCCTGAACCCGTGTCCACCATCTGTGGGGAGCGGGCACGGGAGAATAAAAATGTTTGGACATCGTCCCGTGTTGAACGTCACGTCTGAGTCCTCAGGGGATACGGAGGGGTTCGAGATGGCGATTCAGGTCCGCCGAGCGACGCTTCTCATAATGATCCTCATCTCGATCCGTTTGCTGCGGCGAGTGATTGGCCTATCCTTTTGTATGACGCGACCGACTCTTCATGCCATCAGCCACTCTCTTCGAGTGCCCCCCAAGGAAGAAGAAGGACATTATTTATGAGGAGCACTAACAGACGGGCGACGTGGTGCGGAGAAAGGGTTCACCCCCAGGTGAGCATGCCGTGGGATTTCTTGAAGTTTTTGATTACCTGGTAGGTCTGCTTGTTGAGTCCGCTGTTCTTCTTGCCGCCAGCCCATCCTTCTGCGAAGGTGAACGAGGGCTTCTTCGCCTTCTGCGTGGAGAAGAGCACGGAAGCGCCTGCCATCCCGAAGAGGTCGCCGAACCCTGAGCCGAGAGCCGAGAACGGCTCCAGGAGGCTGCCGAAGAGGGTCTGCTCTTCTTTCTTCCGTTTCGCCGTCTCCTTCTCCTCCGCCTGGATCCTCTCCTTGTACTTCGGCTCCCCCGCCTCGGCGAGGTATTTCTCGAGCTCCTCGCCCATCGCCTCCATCGCGGCCTGGACGCTCTTGTCCACGACGCCGATCATGTAGAGGTCCTCCTGCTCCCTGTACTTCCGGTAGTTCGTGATGTGTTGGTCCGTCCAGGTGTAGGTGCGAAGGAAGATGTCGGCTTGGCCGACGTGGACCGGGCCGCGGTTGTACCCTTCCTGCTGGTAGCTCAGGTTTGGCCGGGTTCGGAAGTTGATGGTGAGGAGGAGGCAGTCTCGCATCTTCCCTTCTTTCGGCTGCGGCTTGGCGAAAAGCACCTCTGTCTCGACGTAGCTCTGCTCGAACGCGCCGATCAGGTCCGGCTCGGTGAGCCGCGTATCGTTCATCTGGAGTCGGGCGATATGACGGAGGTACGGCTTCACCCAATTCATATACATCTCGATGACGTCCCAGTGCTGCCGCAAGTACTTGAGCGTGAAGGTCCGGCGCGATTCGAGCTCGTGGTCGGTCTTCAGCTTCCAGTTGACGAACTGGTAGAGCTTTCGCTTCAGGACGTTCTTCACGTTCGTGTTGAAATCGAGCCTGTCGATTGCCTGGTCGACCTTCTCGAGCTCGTACACCTGGGTGTTGAAGAAGAGGTCTGGCAAGGTGGCGTAGCCGAGCTGGCTTGCGAGCCCGTAGACGCTGCCTGGGCTGGTCTGTCCACCACGGTTCTCGACGAGGTCGATGAACTCGCTCTTCAGCGTCGCGTCCGCCGACTTGCTCTTCTTCCATTCGCGGCGCGGCTGGAGCTTCTCGTCAAGGATCCTCAGCTCCCTGACGATTTGGAAGAGGTCCTTCGTCATCTTCCCGATCGTCGCCAGGTATTGCTGCACCCGGTCTTGCTGGATGCCGAGGCGCTGCTGGCTCGCGCCGAAGAATGCGCTGTTCTCCGTCGCGGTGAAGATGTCCCTAATCTTGTAGGCGCGCGTCCAGGACTGGTCGTACCGGATGTGGTCGATGAGCCAGAAGTAGACCTCTTCGATGCTGAGGTTGAACGCCTCGTAGAGGATGTGGTACCGTTTGCCGGGGCTGGGGTAGCCGGTCGGCACGTACTCTGTCGCTCCTCGCTGGTACGGCGCGTTGATGTCGATGTCCTCTGCGTACTCCATCAGGGCGTGGTCAGGGTTGATCTTCGAGTTGTCCTTCTTCTTGAAGATGATCGTGCCACTCTTCTCCTCGAATGTGTAGAGCTCCCTGATGTTCTTGCCCTCTCTCTCTTCGGCGGCGATGAAGCCGTACTTGACGAGGAGTTCTCCCCAGGCGTTCACCAGGCTTTTCTCTTGGACCGTCACCATGCGTCTCGCCCGCTCACCGATTCATCGGCGGAGGCGCTTTAAAAGTTTTTCCTCGGGGGGCTCAGTAGACGAATCAGTGCCGCGCTTAAGGTTGAGTCGTACGGATGCACACG
>JBBIPM010000040.1:0-10978 GCA_037442865.1 Candidatus Woesearchaeota archaeon | reverse complement strand
CGCGTTCGGGGCTCCGCGCACAACTCGGAGCATCCTCACTCGCGTTCGGGGCTCCGCGCACAACTCGGAGCATCCTCACTCGCGTTCGGGGCTCCTCGCACAACTCGGAGCATCGTTGCGCCGCGTCGGTCGCCGCTTCTCGGTCGGTCGCCCTTTTCGACTCTGTCAGCCTCTCACCCAGGATTCGTCAACCTCGCCGTATGCGCGGAACGGCGACCAGAGCAGCTACGTTCTTTCTACAACCTCCGGCCTCTCGAAACGAGAGAGACAAAAAGAAGAGAAAGGAGAATGGCAGAAGAAGGAAAAACTGTTTCTTTCTCGTCGATCTCAACTCTGGCCCGTCAGCTTCGCGTCAATCGCCTGCTGGAAAGCGGTGAACGGCTGGGCTCCGGAGATCAGCGTCCCTTGCGTGTCGCCAGGGCCGTAGACGATGAAGCCCGGCGTCCCCCTGATCCCCTTCTGCTGGCCGTCCGCCATCTCGGCGGCAACGACCGAGGCCATCCGGCCCGAGTCGAGGCACTCGTTGAACTTCGCCGCGTCCGCGCCGGCCTGCGCCGCCCAGAGCTTGATCTTCTCGAGGCTGATCTGCGCCTGGTTCGCGAAGAGCAGGTCATGGTACCGCCAGAACTTGTCGTTCCCCTGCTCGACGACGCATTTGCCGCCTTCCGCTGCCTGCTGCGCGAAGGGATGGAAGTTAAGCGGGTAGTCCTTGAAGATGAGCTTCACCTTGCCCGTATCGATATAGGCGCGCTTCAGCTCCGGCAGGGTCTGCGTCGCGAATCGCCCGCTGAATGGGCACTGGAACTCTGTCCAGAGCACCACGGTGACCGGCGCCTTCTCGCTGCCGAGCATCGCGACGCCCTTGTCGGCGACGCCGCCACCTTCTCGCTCCCCTCCGATGACTGCGAGCTTCCCTTGGTTGTAGCCGATCATATATGCCGCGACGATGACGATGAGGACGAGGATGCTCGTCAGCGCCATCAGCGCGCAGTTCCCGCAACTCTTCGCTGTGCACATAGTCATAGTATCACCCGCAATTCCCTACCGCCGCCGTCGGCGAGGTCCCTGCGCCGAGAGGCCCTGCTCCTGGCTGCTCCTGGTTCACGTTGAGCGTCCGCTGGCACTCCGCGGGCGGCGTCGTGAAGGCGTTGCAGACCGCTTGCTTCACCGCCTCCGCACTTCGGCCAATGGAGACTTGCTGGCCGTTGATGACGAGCGTGGGGCTCCCTTGGACACCGTACGCCTCGTTCTCCGCGTCATGGAGCGGGTAGCGCGCGTACCGTCCGGAAAGCCAGCTCGCCTGGTCCTCCCACGCTGCGGTGAGCCCGTAGGCAGCATCCGTAGCGGCGTAGCAAGAGTCGACCTTCGCAGTGTCGACGCCCGCCTGCCGGGCGCACTGCTCGTAATCCGTCGTCTGGACGAAGCATTTCTCGAACGCGATCCACGTGCTCGGCTGCTCCTTCTGGATGCAGTGCATCCGGGTGTTGTCGATCACTTCCTTCTCGCCGTGCATGATGTAGTTGACGAACTTCACCTCGAAGTTTGCCTTCCCGGCGAGGAGCTCCTCGACCTGGACGAACGCCTTCTCCATCTGGAGGCCGAAGGGGCAGTAGCTCATCACGAAGAGCTCCACTTTCGGCTTCATCGTCCTCGGAACGCTCGGCGGTGGCGGCGGGTTCGGCTGGGCCGCCTGCGTCGGCGCAGGAACCGTGGCCATCTGGACCGGAGTGGGCGTCGAGCTCATGGGTTCGAGGAGGCTCAGCCGTCCGTACTGATAGCCGAGCCAGTAGCTACTGATGATGACGAGGAGGCCGAGGATGATGGCCGCAGTCAGCAGGAACCCTTCGGTGAAGAGAGGCTTCCGCTCCGGCCCTCGCTCTTCGCGTCTTCGGTCTTCCCGCGTTCCTGCCTCTCCATCGCCGTAATCCGCACGGCCCGTATGCTGAGAACGTCTCCGTTTCGTCACAGTATCACCCGCCATTACTCTCGAGGGAGTTTCTTCTCGACAGCGGCGGTTTCTTTAAAAATTTTCTGTACGATTGATGGGATCGGAGAAAAAGGTTCAGTCTCCCATTGATCCGGCCTCGGTCCGCTCACTCCGTGCCGGGTGTGCCGATTCTGTGCCGGCCGAGGATGTCCTCGATGAGGCACAACTCTGTCGGGCCTGGCTTGGAACACGTTGGGGCTGATGAACGCTGCGAGGAGGGGCGCGTTCTTCATCTTGGTCGCGGCGTCGCGGACGCGCTCCCCCGTCGTCTCATTCGTTCCCGTCTCTCCTCATCCCCCGCGCTTATCTTCGTCCGAGTCTCCTTCCGAGTCCTCGTTCGCACGGGCTGCGTCCGAGCCCTGCGCCGACTTGTCCAAGACCCGCGCCGGCTCCTGCACCAGCTCCTGCGCCTCGTCCGAAGCCGCGCCCCATCCCTCCTCCAGGGAGCGGAGCCGCGCCTCTGATCGGGTCGTTGCATCGTCCTATCCCTCGTCCTGTCCTGGGCCCTTTTCCTTCCGGTCCGGTGCCGTCTTGTCCGGGCATGGTTTCACCTTCGTCCTCGCCAATCCGTATGGCTCTCTTGTTGAGGAGCGCCTCCGCGACTTTCTGCCGAGCCGCTTTCAGCTCGCGGTGGAAGGTTGGCTGGCTCACGCGCATGGCTGCTGCGCACTCCTCCTGGCCCTTCCCTTCGAGGTCGGCGAGCCGGAGCGCCTCTGCTTCCGTGGTGGTGAGCGTCACGACGTCGAGCGTGCTGATTGAGACGCCCTGCGGCTTGAAATAGCCGTTATGGACGCGTTCCACCATCCGCCAACGTCGTGGACGACCCCTCATTATGAATAATAATTCATTAATCTATAAAAATGTTCCGATTCTAGGCCTACGACTCCTTTCTGCAGAGGGTCACCCTTCCAGAATCAGCAGTTTCACGTCCGCGTACACCGCGGGGTAGAGCGCGGGTTTCAGCATCTCTGTGTGGAGCGTGTCGACGCCGCTGCAAGTCCCTTCGACCACGATCGTCTCCGCCCAGTCGAGCCGCGCGCTCTCCGCGGTGACAACGCCGTCGCCCTCCTCGCCGCCCGTGTCGCATCCGGTGCCGAGGATGACCGTAACGGGGATGCGCGGCCTCGTCCGGGGGTCGTTCAGCTTCGCGAGCATGCTACTCCCGTTTCGCATCTCCTCGCACTCCTTGTCCGCGCCGAAGAGCGGGCAGAACGTCGCCACCGATGACGTGATGCCATGGTTCGGCGTCCCGATCATGACGAGCCGTGACACCTGCTCCTCGCCAAAGAGCTGGAGGTAGCGCCTCGCCACGAGTCCGCCCATGGAGTGCGCGACGATCACGACGCGCTCCTCGCCCGTCCTCCGAAGGAGGGCGTCGACTATCTCCTTCACCCTGATCGCGTACGTGTCGAGCGATTCGCTCTTCGCCGCGCTCAGAATGTAGCTCCCGCCGTGGAGATAGGAGTCGTAGTAGTACGTGCCACTCACCCCGACACGCCCAGGAAGGAGGCGCCACGACAAGAGCGAGGAGAATGCGTCGTACGGCGTCATCACCCCACCATTCACGAGGAGGATCTCCTCCTCGAGGAGCCGTTTCGTCGCGGCGAAGGCTTGGAGGCTGTACTCAGGAGCGTTCCGTCGGTTCATACTGTGGCCGTGGAGGAAGAGGATCGGCTCGCCAGCACGGTCTGAGCCGCACGGGGCGCAGGCGCCGAAGAGGCAACACTGCCGTTCCGGGATGGTGATTGCGTACGGCTCTCGTTCCTCTGGTTTCGGCACGGCAAGGATTGGGAGGCGCAGAGTCCTCAGATCGGGCGGGAAGAGCTCCTCCGGCAGGAAGGTAATGGCGCACCAGACAAGCGTTCCGTTCGTCTCACGCAACGGCTCGAGGCCGAGCCCGATAATCCTCTCCGCAGTGGCGTTGAGCGCAGCGCACCCCTCTGCGAGAAGACCGAGGATGTCGCGAAGGCCCGGAACCGTCTCCGCGACGTCCCCACGCTTCTTTTCCTCGCTCGTCATGTTCGTCGCGTTCGCGATCCGCTCCTCCTCGCGAACGAGGAGCTTCTCGACGAGCGTCCGCTCCTCCTCAACGAGTTCCTTTGCCCGGGTCATCGCCGCGTCTCTCAGCGAATCGGCGCTCTTCACCGCTACGAGCCGCGTCGTCGCATTCGCATACGGCTCGTCCGCCGTCTCAACGGCGATCCGCGCTACGATCCGCGCATACCCGCGCGCATCCAGCGCCGCAGGGTCGTCCCTCGCGCTGAGGAATGAGGCTGCGAGTCCCAGCTCCTCGTCGTTCAACCGCCATCGCAGCTCCGCGACCAGCGCCTCCTGCTGCGCAGTATACTCCCGGAGCGACTCGTACGCCGCGCGCGCCTCGCCCGCCACCACCTCCGCGGCTTGGATCGGGATATCGAGCGCGAGGTACTCCTCTTCGCGCCAGCTGTCGAGGATCAGCTCCGCCTCTTCCTCGATCCTCCTCGTTGCTTCAACGATGATCCTGGCACGCTCTTCGCGGCCGTCAAGACGCTCTGTGAGGAGCGGCATCATCGCCGTCGCATATCCTTGGGACTCCGCGACAGAGGCGAAGAACGCGGGGGCGACAGAGAGCGCGGCGTCCCGCGCATCCATCTCGTCGTCGGTGAGCCCGTACGTGACGGTAATGAGCGCGGCGGCGAGGTGCTCCTCGCTACTCCGGGCGCAGAATCTCCTCTGAGAGTTCGCGCACGTGACGCTCAAGCCATAGAAGAGGAGACCTTCTCCTTTCTGCGGCGCCTCCAGCGGGAAGTCGAGGCTCATATTGCTGTCCTTTAGCAGCAGCCCCTCGTTCCGCCAGACCGGCCGACCGGTGCGGAGGTCGGTGAGGATTGCATCACACACCGCCTCACAGAAGAGGTAGTTGTTCGTCCGCAGCGTGAACCGTGTCTCGTGCCGTTCGCCATGGACGAGCGTAGTCTCATACGCGGTCGGCGTCAGGTGAAGGACAAGATCCTCGCTGATCGTTGCGTGGAGTTTCAACCCGGCGATGACGACGACTGCCGCCGCGAAGAGAATCGCCATGAGGATGCGGCGACGATAACGCGAGAGTCCGGACGGTTCCGCCGGCTTCTCCATGCGCGCGTCCTTATCTCTCCCTTCCGTTCCTTGCGGGTCCCTTGTTGCTTGTTCCGTTTCTTCCTGTTCTGCCTTCTCTGTTGGAGAGGGCCGTTCTGCGGCAACCGCCGCCTTCGTCTCCCGCCTCTTCGTCGGCCGAAGCGCGTTCTCGCCCTGAGGGCGATGCTGACGAGAAGCCTTCGTCGTCGTGCGCCGTGGACGCTTCGCTTTCGGCGATGAGTCTCGTTTCGTCGCCGCTGAGCGGGGCATCCCGATGCCGTGTCCAGGGCTCTTAAAAATGTGCCGATGCCACGCCCCTGTCGCTCTTTCTCCTCGATGAACAGCAACGTTTAAAAAGAGTTTCCGATTCACGACGACCCGAGCCTCGAGATCCCCACAACCCTTTCCTAGCAGATGCGGGCTGCTAGCTCAGTTCGGTAGAGCAACCGGCTCTTACCGGCGCCACGATCGCCGTCGGAAACCGGTAGGTCAGGGGTTCAAATCCCTTGCAGCCCATCCTTATTCTCTTCGTTCATACGGGGGGCTCCAAGACTCCGAGTGAGAACGAAGTCACCTTCCAGCCCAATGAGTGGGTAGCGCCAGGGGGCGAGGGTCAGGGATAGGACCGTGCAACGCCGAAGGCGAAGGAGAGGTTCGTCGGCGATGAATAGCCTGTTCTCTTCGAGGATCACAGCCCGAACGCTTCGGTGAATTCCGCCATGCGTTTGTATTCAAAGAGGAAGGCGAGGCCTTTTTGTGTGATTGTGTACGCTTTCTTCCCCTTCTTCTCCGTCTCAGCAATCAGCCCGCGTCCGAGGAGGATGGCGAGGTACTCCTGCATCATCTTGTAGGAGAGGTTGGACTTGTACATCAGGTGGGTGGGCTTGATCGTGCCGCCTTTCCCCTCGATGCTCGCCAGCATGTCGCGGATCACTTCGAGCTGGGATCGTTTCTGCTTCATCGTTTCGCCAGGATGAGAACCAGGCTCCCTGCGAGGCAGAGGTAGCCGATGAGCTGGAGGACGTGTCCGGTGACGTAGGCGAAGCCGTAGACCTTGAGGAAGAGCCAGGAGAGGTGGCTGAGCAGGATGAGGAGGAAGCCGACCAAGACGAGCCGCCGCGGCGGGTTCCACCGTCTCGTCTTCTTCACGGTGAAGACGCAGATATGGGCTAGGAGGATGATGCTGAGAAGCTCGAAGAGAAGGTCGAGGCGGAGCAGCGCGACCGCCACGGCGAAGAGGAGAATCATGCTGGCGAAGAGCCAACCGAGCCGTTTCTCCTTACTCTTCATCGCCACGAGGAGGAGCGTCGTATAGCCGGCGAGAAAGAGGCTGATGTACGCGACGTAGCCGAGGTGATGGAGAAGCGCATAATCATACGGCGTCGGCACGGGCACGGCCACGTCCCCGGTGATCCGCGCATAGAGATAGTAGTTCGCGAAGGCGCTGATCAGGTGTGCGACGCTGATCGAGGCGAAGCCGAGGCTCCACCACCGGAAGCTCAGCTGCCCGATGAAGCGGTAGACGTGCCACGCGTAGCCCGCGACGAAGATGCTGACGATGGCGACGATGATGCCGAGGAGGACATCGAACCCGAGGAACCAAGGCGGGCAGGTGCTGGAAAAAATCATAGTGGACTGACGCCGAAACCCCTTTTTAAGGTTTGTGGACCTCTTTTCTGCAAGGAGGATTCTCAAGCATTAATAAACGGCGAGTCCGAGGAGGGTGAATGAGACGTCGAGGTGGTCACCGATGATGGAGCTCGATACGCGGGAATTCCAGGATGAGTCGTTCCTCCGGTTCTGGGAGGAGAAGGCTGAGCGGCGGAGGCACTGGGTCAAGACGGCACCGGCGGTCTGCTGAGTTCAGCGTTCCTTCGCCGTTCTTCTTTTCTCTTCTTCTTTTCTCTTCTTCTTTTCTCTTCTTCTTTTCTCTTCTTCTTTTCTCTCTCTTGTCTTCATCAGAGCAACCTTTAAAAACCCGCTTCTCTTCTTCTACTCCATGCCTGGTTCGGGGTGTGATGCATGGCGAAGAACGGGGAGCAGCAGGCCATCCGCAGCCCGATCGTCTCTGTCTTAGGCCACGTCGACCACGGCAAGAGCTCCCTCCTTGATGCGATCCGCGGCGGGAACATCCTCGCCACCGAAGCCGGCGGCATCACCCAGGCAATCGGCGCATCCATCATCCCGCTGGAGACAATCAAGCAGAAGTGCGGCTCACTCCTCGCCAAGCTGAAGCTCTCCTTCACGATCCCCGGTCTCCTCTTCATCGACACCCCGGGTCACGCCGCCTTCACTTCCCTTCGGAAACGCGGCGGCGCGCTCGCCGACATCGCCATTCTCGTCGTCGACCTGAACGAGGGATTCAAGCCGCAGACCGTGGAGGCGATCGAGATCCTCCGCGCGGCGAAGACGCCGTTCATCGTCGCCGCGAACAAGCTCGACCTCGTCCCTGGGTACCGGAAGCGACACGACGCCCTGGTCCCGGACCTCGCCGCCCAGCCCGATGAAGTGCAGCACGCGATCGACGTGAAGCTCTACCGGCTGGTGGGCGCGTTCTACGAGCGGTTCCAGCTCTCTGCGGAGCGGTTCGACCGGGTCGAGGAGTACACGAAGCAGCTCGCCATTATTCCGTGCAGCGCGCTTCAGCACCATGGCATGGCGGAGCTCCTCATGGTCCTCGCGGGCCTGGCGCAGAAATATCTGGAGCAACGCCTCGCGGTCCACGTCACGGGTCCGGCGAAAGGGACGGTGCTCGAGGTGAAGGAGTCGGTCGGACTCGGCGTGACGATCGACGTGATCATCTATGACGGCGCGCTCCGGCGGAACGACGTCGTCGTGGTGGCCGGCCTCGACGAGCCTGTCGTCGCGAAGGTCCGTGCGCTCCTCGAGCCCATCCCCTTAGCGGAGATGCGGGACAAGAGGGCGAAGTTCCGCCCCGTGAACGAGGCGAGGGCTGCCACCGGCGTCAAGATCGCAGCTCCAGGCCTGGAGAAGGTGACGCCGGGGATGCCGCTCCTCGGCGCGTCCGAGGCGACGCTCGACGAGGCGAAACGGCTCGTCCAGCAGGAGATCGAGGAGACTGGGATAGAGACTCAGGAGCGGGGAATCATCATCAAGGCGGATACGCTCGGCGGCCTCGAAGCCTTGGCGAAGCTCCTCCACGAGGAAGGCGTCCCGGTTCGGAAAGCCTCCGTCGGCCCCATCTCGAAGAAGGATCTCGTCGACGCAGAATCGAACCGGGAGCGCGACCAGTTCGGCGCCGTCATCCTCGGCTTCAACATCCCCGACGAGAAGGGCACCGCGACAGTGAAGGTCTTCACCAACCCCGTCATCTATCGCCTAATCGACGACTACACGGCGTGGAAGGATGCGGAGCTGGCGAAGGCGCAGCGAGGCGCGATGGAAGAGCTGACCGCACTCTGCAAGCTGGAGATACTCCAGAACTGCCTCTTCCGACAGTCGAACCCCGCCGTCGTCGGCATCGAGGTCCTCCAGGGCGTTCTCAAGACGGGGACGCCGCTGATGAAGCTGGACGGGACGCGGTTGTCGTCGGTGAAGGAGATCCAACAGGAGCAGAAATCCTTGTCGAAGGCGGAGCGTGGGTTCCAGGTCGCGATCGCGCTTCCTGGCGTGGCGTGCGGCCGCCACATCGCGGAGCACGACCTCCTCATCACCGAACTCGACGAGAAGGAGTTCCGGCGCTACAAGGAGTACAAGGAGATCCTGACCGCGGAGCAGAAGGAGCTCCTCCAGGCCATCGCCGACATCAAACGGAAGCAGAACCCTGTCTGGGGGATCTGAATGTCTGCCCTCAACATCCTCAACGCGAAGGAGAAGAAGCGGGTCTTGCAGCAGCTCGAAACGCAGTTCGGCTGCGACCTCTCCGCGCTCAAGGAGAAGGCCCTCCTCCTGAATACGAAAGGGAAGGTCTATGCCGCAAACACGGAGTTGTGCGAAGAGCTCGATCTCGATGCGCTCAAGGTCGACGCGGTGGGACTCTACATCGCCACCAGGATCCCGAACGGAGAATTCCGGGTTAGTGTCGAGGGGTCGCAACTCCTCGGCCCAAGTGCCACGAAGAACGTCCTCGGCATCGACGACGCCGCTTTCGCCAAGTGGATCAGGGGGCAGGAGATCGACAAGGAGACCGACCTGAAGGGATTCGTCCTGGTGCGTCACGGAAGCGATTTCTGCGGCTGCGGCAAGCCTGTGGTGAACGAGAAGACCGGAAAAATGGTAATCCACAACTACGTGCCGAAGACGCGGCACGTCAGGAGTGAGGAAGCCACCCTTCGGTGACTTGCCTGTAGAGCCGCTTGTGCGGCTCGCTCCAGGTCAGGATATTCCCGCTTCTGAACGTTTTCGGCGTCGCGACCATGTATCCTTTCCTCGCCTCATAGATGCGGTGGTTCTCCAGCCCGCTCCCGAAGAACTCCCGGACCGTGTTCTCGACGGTGGTGAACTGGATCTCTATCACTTCGCGGGGGTTGCTCGGCGACTCGAAGAGGATGTGGACCGCTTCGTAGCACAGGTCGACGACACCCTTTTTGATGGCATCGTAGGCGCTCTTCCGTTTCTTGTTCTGGAAATAGTCCTCGTTCGCCTTCTCTCCGTAGATCCCTTCCGCAATTGTGAGGTCTTTCTCTCGCGCCTTCGCGACGAAATCCGCGATTCCCTTCCGCATCTCCCGTTCCGTCCGGTAGACGAGCTTGATCCCCGACATGTCGGTGATGTCGGGCGGGTCGTCGAGGGGGATGATTCCCGCCGGCTCTTCGCTCGAAGCGAGGGGAGCGTATGGTTCCGCGAGCGAACCTGGCACTCTCTTCCGGTATCGTCTCGTCAGTCGCGTGGCATCTTGTTGTGTGTGTCGCTTCACCCCTTCCCTTGCTATCTTCTGCCGGACTGACTCGAGGGTCTTCTCTTTCTCCACGACTAGGATGGGGGCAGTGCTCAGCCCGAGCGACTCGAGGTTCGGCCCTCCTGAACCGGGGATGTAGCAGCGAAGCGTCACTCCGTGGCTCTTCTCGTGGTTCAGGATATTGTCGATCTTGCTCCGGTCTCCTCTCTGGGCTTGGTTCTGGAAGTATTTCCGCCAGATCTTGAGATTCTCGTTCGCGCTTTTCCACTGCGTGATGCGATGTTCATAATCGGTTCTCCTTTGCTTGAGCCCTCGTTCGCGAAAGTCCTGCTTTATTGTCTCGTCCATCTCGGGGATAACCTTCGGAAGGAGCTCGAGGAGTTCGGCGTAGGTGGCGATTGCTTCCAGCCTGAGGTAGTTCGCGTGATGGAGCGTCCCGATTCCTGCTTCGAGGATCTTGGTCTGGTCTTCCCCGTACTGCCGTCTGATGGCATCGATGCGTTCTCGCACTTCGGGGCTATCCGGATCGAGGACGAGTTCTGGCGGAACAAGCTGGTAGTTCGTCCGGGCGATGATGTCGCAAAGCCTCAGCTCATCGACTGGGATCCTGAGGGTTCGAGTCCACCTCTCGTCGCTCATCTTGGAGAATGAGTAAAGGATATTTATAAATGTTTCGTTACTAAGCAGTGGTTATAGCTGATTTTCAAAAAAGCACTACAGAGTCACTAAAAAGTGAAATTGTCGTTTGCCGATGATAGATAATGGGTCAGAAAATGCGCTGTAGCTCCTACAAGGGCTACCTTCCTATGGCGAAAACATAGGGCGTAGTACACAAAAACATGCGAGGTAACAGTCTCGCTTTTTTATCTTTAGAGCCAGTCGCCACTGGACAACCTTGCGTGAATTATATAAATGAATAAGAATTATCTAGGGTGGGGCAGAATTAATCTCTCACCTCAGCAGAATTAATCTCTCACCTCAGCAAAATTAATCTCTCACCTCAGCAAAATTAATCTCTCACCTCAGACATTCTTATCGTT
>JBBIPM010000039.1:0-11039 GCA_037442865.1 Candidatus Woesearchaeota archaeon | reverse complement strand
GAATTTGCATCCTTCAAATCGATACAACTCTTTGAAGCGAAAACGCTGCTTATACATCCCCATAAGGCAGAATTCAGGGGTTTCAGCCTTTTAAGACTTCATCAAAAGAAGGGATGAACCAAGAAAGAAAAGTGAAGGACTCACTTCCTGGCCTTCTCGAGCTTGCCGCGCCGGAGCGCGTTGAGACTCTGGTCATTCACCTTAATGACCTGCCACCGGACGCCAGGGATGTCGCCTTTCGAACGGCCCATCTTGCCGCCGATGCACTCGACGATCACCTCGTCGTGCTCATCCACGAGCTTCTGCGCGCCGTCGCCAGGAAGGAACGCGGTGATCTGCTTCCCGTTCTTGATGAGCTGGATGCGCGCGCACTTTCGCATCGCCGAATTCGGCTGCTTCGCCTCGCGCTGCACCTTCTCCAGGACAATCCCTTTCGCCTGGGAGCTCCCCTCGAGCGGATCGCTCTTCGTCTTGAGGCCGAGCACCTTCTTTGCGTACCACTTGTAAAGCGTCCGGGAACGGGCGCGGCGCGTCTTGAGCTTCGCCGCCGCGTTGATACCGGAGCTCTTCTTCGCCATTGATCGCACCTGTTCAGAGGATGTTCAGACGACCTTAATCTCCTTCACACCGGGAAAATATTTCTGGACGACACGCTCGTAGAAGCGCAGGTTCTGGGCCTTTGCCCCGATTATTAAACCTTTCGTTTTAACGTCGTCGTCATAGAGCGTGATAATCCCTTCCGAGGGATCGTCCAGCTCCATCTTGCCGACTTTGAGGGGATGGATCAGATTCCGGATAAAGAGCTTCACGTCGGAGTTGAACTCCGCGACCTTGAGGCGACGGTTGAGCTGCGTGCTCAGCCTCTTCACATTGGCTCCGTCCTTCCCTAAGGCGCGGAGCAGGCCGCCAGTCTCGATGATGAAGATGAGCCGGTCATTATGGTCGTAATAATCGCGCACCCGGGTATGGGTGAGCTTCTCGAAGATGGTGATCGTCTGCAGCGCGTTCGTGTCAAAAACCTGTTTCTCGTCCATTTTCCACCTATGAGCGGACCGCGAGGACCGCGATGCTGAACGGCTTCTTGCAGAGGACGCCGAGCTCGTCGTTCGTGACGCCGGCCTCGGCCAGCTCGAACGAAGCGAGCGAGCGGTAGCGGTCGAGCCGCACACGGAGCTCCTCCGGCGCGTTGCTCGCCACAATCACCTTGGCGACCCTGCCGCAGTGGAGCGCCTTGAGGACGCGGTCCGTGCCGATGATGAGCTTCTCGGTGCCGAGCAGCTTCCTAATCTCCGTTTTCATGGTGTTCCTCTGCTCGGCGACGAATCGCGAGCTGTTTATAAAGCTTTCTTCGATGTTCCGCGGCGCATGCTCACTTCTTCACCTTGGTCACGAGCCCGGGCAGCCCGGTGCCGACCGGAACAGGCTGGTTGAGCATCACGTTCTCGATGACGCTGTTCAGCTCGTCGCTCTCCCCCACCATTGCTGCGTTGAAGATGTGCTTCAACGGCGTCTCGAAGCTCGCGCGCGCGAGCACCGACGGCTTGTCCTTGACGATGCCGTACCGCGAGATGCCCTGGACCTCGCCGGACATGCACATCGCGTCAGCGACGAGAAGGATGTGGCGGATGTCGAGGTCAATCCCTTGCGCTCGGAGCACCTTGAGCACCTCTTGGATGATCTGCTCCCGCGCAGCCTCGATGCCGAGCAGGGAGCGGACCTCCTCCAGCTCGTTGGAGACCGTCCGGGTCGGATCCACCTCCTCCATCTTGAGGACGCTCTTCAGGTTCGAGCCGGCGGTGACGATGACAAACTCCTCGCCGCGCTTCACCGGGAGAACCTGGCGGACCCCCTTGACGCCGTTGACGTAGACCGTCTTGATTTTCTCCTTGAGCCGGTAGACCTCCTTGAGCGCCTCGTCCTTCGACGTGCTCTTGATCTCCAGCGTGAGCTCGCCGGTCTTCTTCAGCGCGAACCCCTTGAGGCTCTTAGTCAGAATCCGGAGGAGCCGCTCCGCGTTCATGTCGACGGCCTCTAGCTTCTTCTGGTCGAGAGTTACAGTCATGACGCTCTCCACGACATCAATGTCAATCATCTTGATGTACTCCTGGAAGATCGTCTCCTTGATCCTCTCAGCGACCTTCCGGATTCCTTCGCCCTTGTTGAACGGACTCTTCAGGTAGACTTCCATCATCGGGCTCTGAATCGTCTTCCGCGCGTCGAGGATCTCGATGAGGCGCGGCAGGCCTGTGGTGACGTTCATCTCCGAGACGCCCGCAAAGTGGAACGTGTTGAGCGTCATCTGGGTGCCCGGCTCCCCGATGGATTCCGCCCCGACGAGGCCGACGCACTCCCCCGGATCTGCGAGGCTCTGCCGGTACTCCGCGGTGACCGCCTCGAGGATCCGCTTCAGCTTCGCCTCCGTGCACTTCTCCGGGAGGTTCGCCTTTACCTCGTCGATGATGCTCTTCGGGAGCTTCTCCGCGTACTGCTTGTAGACCTGTTCTGCCATGGTGCTCACCCGTCGACCGATTCGATGATCGCCTTGATGTTCAGCTTCCCGCCCTCGCTCCGGGAGACGTCGATGCCGTCCTCGCCGTATCGGAACTGGACGATCTTCCCCGCCGCGTCACGGACCGTCTCGTCATACTCGACCTTCAGGTCCTGGAGCGCGTTCGCGAGGCGCCGGTAGAGGTACCCTGATTTCGGCGTCCGCAACGCGGTGTCCATCATGGAGTCGCGGCCGGTCATCGCCATGAAGAACATCTCATGGGGGCGCAACCCCGACTTGAAGCTGTTCATGATGAAGCCGTGCGCATCTCCGCTCAGGTCGCCCTTCCGGAAGCAGCTCAGCGTCCTTCCGGCATAGCCCTTGTCGATCCGGCCGCCACGGAGCGCCTGCTGCCCGACGACTGCGCTCATCTGCGCGAGCTGGATCGTGCTCCCTTTGGCGCCGCTGTTCACCATCACCATCATGCCGCTGTCGTCCTTCGTCGTCTGGCTCACCACCTTGCCGGCATCGTTCCGGGCCCGGTTGAGCCGGTCCAGGATCCTCAGCTCCAGGGTCTCGGCCGGGCTCCTCCCCGGCAGGGGCTCGAGAGTGCCCTCCTTGTAGGAGGCGATCAGCGCGTCGATCTCCGCCTGCGCCTCTCCGAGGACGCGCCGGACGCTCTCCTTCGCCCCGGGCTCAAGGTCCGTGTCGCTCAGGTAGACGGTGAAACCGTAGCGGAGCAGGACGTTGATGCCGAGCTTGTAGATTCGGCCGAGGATCCTGACCGTCTCGTCCGGGCCGTACTGCTTGTGGATGGTCCGGAGCAGGAGCCCCTTGCCGCTTCCCAGGTTGTTCTTGTCCAGGATCCCCTTCAGGAGCATCCCATCCTTGATCTCCACCGTTGCGGCGATATGCTCCGGCTTCTCGCTCCGCGGCTTCCCGTGGAAGGAGAAGTCCGGGGGGAGCACCATGCTGAAGACCTCGTGGCCGGTCAGCGTCTCCTTCCGCGGGAGCCGGCTGAAATCGTCGATGCCGACGCTGGCGAGGAGGTCGATCGCCTGCCGGCGCGGCAGGGTCAGGTACTTCGTCAAGATATAGTTGCCGCTGATCGCGTCCTGGTTGCAGCCGATGATGGAGAGGCCGTACCGCGGGCTGACAATCTGTGTCTGGACCTGCATCAGGATCTCCGCTTCGGCGCGCGCCTCCTCTGTCTGGGGGATGTGGAGGTTCATCTCGTCGCCGTCGAAGTCCGCGTTGTACGGCGTGCAGACCGCGGGGTTGAGCCGCAGGGTCAGACCAGGCAGGACCCGGACGCGGTGGCACATCATGCTCATCCGGTGGAGGCTCGGCTGCCGGTTGAAGAGCGCCACATCGCCGTCGAGGAGGTGCCGTTCGATGAGGAACCCCGGCTCAATCTCCTCGAGGAGCTGCTCCTTCGTCTCGTCCGTGACGCGTTTCCGTCTCCCGTCAGGCCGGACGATGTAGTTCGCGCCCGGATACTCGGCGGAGCCGCGCTTGACGAACTCCTTGAGGTACGCCATGTTCCATTCGGTGACGCGTTCAGGGACGGTGAGCTTCATCGCCATCACCTTCGGGACGCCGACCTCATTGATGTCGAGGCCAGGGTCTGGGCTGATCACGGTCCGCGCCGAGAAGTTGGTCCGCTTCCCCGCAAGGTTGTGCCTGATCCGCCCTTCCTTGGACTTGATCCGCTCCGTAATCGTCTTGAGCGGCTGCCCGGATCGGTGGCGCGCGGGTGGGAGCTGGCTCACGTCGTTGTCGAAGAACGTCGTGACATGGTACTGGAGCAGATCCCAGAGGTCCTCGATGATGATCTCGGGCGCCCCGGCGTTGATGTTCTCAAAGAGACGCTGGTTGATTCTGACGATGTCGCCGAGCTTATGCGTCAGGTCATCCTCCGAGCGTTCACCCGACTCGAGGGTGATGCTCGGCCGCATCGTCACGGGCGGGATCGGCAGGACGGTGAGAACCGCCCACTCCGGGCGCATCACCTTCGGGTTGAGACCGTAGAGGGCGAGATCCTGGTCGTTAATCCGTTCGAGCCGCGTCCTGATCTCGATCGGGCTGATCCGCTTCTCCTCCTCGAGCAGCGTGCTCGGCTTCTCGAGCGTGATCTTCTTCTGCTTCGCGTTGCAGTGGGGGCACTTGTTCACGGTGCGGAGCTCCGCCACGATCTCCGCTATCCGGTTCCGCCGGTCGTTCGCGCCCAGGGTGGCTCCTATCGCGTCGAGCTCCTCCTTATAGGCAGCCACCTTGTTCTTCGGGATCAGGATGCCGCCGCACTCCCGGCAGCTGCTCCGGAGCAGGTCGAGGACGAGCTTGACGAACCGTATGTGGATGACGGGACGCGCCAGCTCGATGTACCCGAAATGGCCGGTGCACTCCTTGAGGCGGCTGCCGCAGGTCTTGCACCGGAGCCCCGGATCGATGACGCCGAGACGGATGTCCATGAGGCCGCCGTCGACGGGGTAGCCCTCCTTGTCGTAGAGTTCCGGCGTGACGATCTTCGCCGCGGCCATCTCTTTCAGGAACTTCGGGCCCATCAGGGCGAACTCGATCCTGTTCACCTTCTTGTAGACGGGGATGCTCATGGGGTTCACGCTCCTAGTACTTGCCTGTCAGCCGCAGCTTCGGATAGACGGTGAGGCTCTTCAGCTCGTCGAGGAGGAGCTTGAAGGCATAGCTCATCTCGATCTCGCTCACATCGGCATTCTCGCCGCACATCGTGCAATGGTGCTTGTCCCGGCGCGCGTCGTAGACGGCGATCATGCCGCACTGCTCGCAGACCGGTACCTTCACCTGATCGCTGTCGAACCGCTCCTTCAGGAGGAGGCTGGCGCCATGCGCGACGAAGGTGTCCTTCTCCATCTCGCCGAGCCGGAGGCCTCCCTCCTTCGCCTTCCCTTCCGTGGGCTGCCGGGTGAGGAGCTGGATCGGGCCGCGCGCGCGGCTGTGGACCTTGTTCTTCACCATGTGCTTGAGCCGGAGATAGTATTGGTTGCCGATGAAGATGCGAGTGAGGAACGGCTCCCCTGTCTCGCCGTTGTACATCGTCTCGACGCCGTTCTCCTTGAAGCCGAAGCTGAGAAGCTGTCGTCGGAGGTCCTCCTCCTTCTCGGAGCTGAAGATCGTGCCGTCGACGGCGCGTCCGGCGAGGGCGCCGACCTTGCCCCCGATCATCTCGATCATGTGGCTCACCGTCATACGGCTCGGGATGCCGTGCGGGTTGAAGATGATGTCGGGCTTCATCCCCGAGGCGGAGAAGGGCATGTCATTCTCCGGGACGATGAGGGAGATGACCCCCTTCTGGCCGTGGCGGCTGGTGAACTTGTCCCCGATCATCGGAATCCGCTCGTCGCGCAGGCGGACCTGGACGAGCTTGTTCCCCTCCTCGTTCTCCGTGATGACGACGAAGTCGACCGTGCCTTCCTCGCCATGCTTCAGGCTCATGCTGCTCTCGCGGCGGTAGTTCGTGGCGAGGTTATACTCGTCCATCGCGTTGAGGAACCGCGGCGGCGAGGTCTTGCCGATGATGACATCCCCTTCCTTCACCTTCGCCTCCGGGTAGATGATGCCGTCCTCCTCGAGGTGACGGTAATCGTGCTCCGTCCGGTAGCCCTTCGTGTCCTTGTCCGGGATCGCGATCTTGTCGACGAGGCCGCCGCTGTACCGGAGCTCCTCGGTGTTGACGGGCCGGTAGTACGTGCTCCGGGCGAGGCCGCGTTCGATTGAGGCCTTGTTCACGATGATGGCATCCTCCATGTTGTACCCCTTGTACGACATGATTGCCACCACCACGTTCTGGCCGAACGGGTGCTTCCGCGTCTCGATGACGTCATTGATCAGGGTCCTGACGATCGGCTCCTGCGGGTAATGGAGGACGTTCACGTCCATGTCGAGCCGTGTGTAATAGTTCGCGGCGTAGAAGCCGATGGCCTGCTTCTGGTTCTTGCTCCCTTGCATCAGCCGCGCTCCCTGGTTGTGGTGCGCGAACGGCACGAGTCCGGTCGTGATGCCAACGATGTCGACGGCGCTCACCTCGAGGTGGGTGTGCATCGGGGTGAGGTCTCCGGGTGTGAGGGCGACGAACGCGTTCTCCTCCTCGGCCGCATCGAGGTACTCGATGACGCCCTGCCGGACGAGGTCGCTCCAGGCGATCTCCTTCTTTGCGAGCTGCTCCGCCTGCTTCTCGGTCAGCACCGGCTTCCCGTCCTTGACAACGAGGAGCGGCCGGACCGGACGTCCCGGGGCCGTCTCGAGGAAGAGCTCATCGCGCCGCTCCTCGAAGTAGAGGTTCAGCTCCCGCGGGAGCCGTCCGAGGCGTCGCTCCGCGATGAGCTGCTGCCGGAACTCGTTGCCGTTCTTGACGGTGCCGACAAACCGTGAGTTCATGAAGACGTCTGTCATGGGGATTCACCTCGCGAGGCTCAGGCCGAGCTTCTTTATCTCTTTGAGAAGCGGCTCCTCCTCGATGGCTGCGGTAGGGTGGCAGAGGAGCGCGAGGTTCTTCCGCAACCCGATATTCGTCCCTTCCGGCGTCTCCGAGGGGCAGAGGCGTCCGAGGTGCGTCGCGTGGAGGGTGCGCGCCTCGAAGTTCTCCTGGCTCGTGCTGAGGGGCGAGACGACGCGCTGGAGGTGGCTCACCGCCTGGAGGAAGTTGAGCCGCTCCATGCGCTGGCAGACCCCGGTGCGGCCGCCGACCCAGTTGCCCGTGGCGAGGCTGCTGTACACCTTCTGGGTGAGGAGCTTCTCCCGGATGATCACCCGGATGCTCGGGAACTTGCCGCGTTTCACGATCCGCTGGAAGTTGTAGAGCATGTCCCCGATGAGCACCTTGATGTTGACCCGGAACAGGTCCGCGAGGAGCTCGCCGCTCATCTTGAGCCGCTTGTTCAAGTAGTGGTCCTTGTCATCCTCCGTGAGCTCGCCGTTGCTCACCCGGATGAAGTGCTTCAGGTACTTGCAAAGGTTGTACGCCTTCAGCACGCGGTCCTCCGGCTCCATGCCGACATGGGGGAGCAGGTACTTGTCGAGGATCTCAGCCATCCGCTCTAGGCGGATCTCACGCGTCTGGGAGATGCCGACCTTCTTGGAGATGTAGTCGAGCGCCTCCTCCTCGTCCTTGATGTCGACGAAGTCATAGAGGTTGATGATCACCTCGCTGCTCTCCGGCAGGTCGATCATCCGCATGATCTCCTCGTCCTTTGTCAGCCCCAAGGCCTTGACCACCGCGATGAGCGGGATCCGCTTGACCCGGGTGAAGCTGAGGTAGAAGAGGCCGTCCTTCAGCTTCTCCACCTCATGGGGAATCTTGTAGCTGCCGCGCTCGCTGAAGATCTTGCCGCCGTAGGCGGAGATCCCCGTCGAGTTCCTCTCGACGATGAACCGGTTCGAGGCGAGGTCCTCAA
The DNA here is from genome assembly GCA_037442865.1 of Candidatus Woesearchaeota archaeon. Classification (GTDB taxonomy): domain Archaea; phylum Nanobdellota; class Nanobdellia; order Woesearchaeales; family UBA525; genus UBA153. The sequence continues at coordinate 3,122 of JBBIPM010000039.1, read as the reverse complement.
TGTCGACGATTGCCTTCTCCGTGCCGTTGATGATGAAATAGCCACCCGGGTCGTCAGGGTCCTCGCCGAGCCGGACCAGCTCGTCGCGGCTGAGCGTGCTGAGATGGCAGTTCTTCGACTTGAGCATGATCGGGAGGCTCCCGATCTGGGTCTTGAACGATTCGCGCTGGACTCCGTTGATATGGGCACTCACCTCGAGGAATATCGGCGCGGCGTAGGAGAGCTTCCGCATCCGCGCCTCTACGGGGTAGACGGGACGCGTCGAGCCGTCCGCCTCGGTGATTTCCGGCTTCGTCACCCAGATCCGGTCGAGGCGAATCTTGAAATCGTCCACGTTGCTCGGGATGATCGTCGGCTCGACTGTCCGATTCTCCTCGAGAATCGCTTGGAGTTCCTTCTCGATGAAGTTGTTGAAGCTCTCGATGTCCGCCTTGTTGACGCCGTTCTCCTCGAAATAGTTCTTGATGAGGGTCCTCGTTCCGTGCTCCAGCCATGCTTCACCCATCGATAACACCCCTGTAGAAGACCGCCTCGCCGGCGGTGTGGCTCTTCCTCACGATCTTGATGATATCTCCCTGCTTCACCTTGAGACCGTGCAGCCCCGGATCAGTTATCGAGATCTTCGGCAGTTCCAGGAGGGAGGCGTGGAACCGCTCTTTGACGGCCGTTGCCTCCTTCTCGGCGAGCTTCTCGTGCGTCGGCACCAGGACGTGGCGCAACGGGTCGAATACGGATCCCGACGGCTCCTCAACAAACCCTTGTGACGGGGAACCAGAACTCTTCTTCTTCGCCATATGAACCGCCTCCTTTGCGCATGGGCCGAACGGGATTCGAACCCGCGACCTTCGGATTTCCGCCCAACGGTTAAAAGTCCGCTGCTCTACCAAACTGAGCTATCGGCCCGTCGTCGGGCGCCCCTCAGGGTTCACCCGCTCGTTGCAGTACGACACGCCCCGACCGGGATTCGAACCCGGGTCGCAGCCTCGACAGGGCTGCATGATAGTCCGACTACACTATCGGGGCCCATCGCCGAAGAGAAGCATGGCTAACGGCACCTAGGATATGACGACCCTAGAATAGCTCGCTCCCCATGATCTGCCCGGCACGCACGTCCGCGACGAGAATTGTGACCTCTTTAAAAGCGTTTCGGTGGCGTTTTCGCCAGGTGGAACTCTGGACGGCGGTATCGCTCCTTGAGGAAAAGCTAAAATCCCCTCTCCCTGACTTGATCACATGGTGCGATCCCCGACGAGGGAAAAGGGACGGAATGACTTAAAACCTTTGTCTCGCAGTTGTCTATACGTTCTTCGCGGTTCAGCCGTTGAGCCGTTCCGCAATCTTCTCCTTGAGGAGGCCGATGTGGAGGTCGAACTTGAGCTTGAACGTCTTCCAGTCCTCGTGGTTGAGGAGCTGGCCGCGGTAGTTGATCGCGTTCCGTTTGAGGCGTATCATCTCGAGGAACTCCCAGTCCAACTCAAGTTCTGGGTGCTTGTGGCAGAGATGGGCGTTCTTGCACTGGTGGCTCTCCGCCTCGATGCCCTCGAGCAACAAGTAGGCTTCGATGAGTCCACGGAGACCTTCGTAATGGTCACGGAAGACGAACGTCCAATCACTGCTCTCTTTTGGGATGCCTTTTGCCTTGTCGTTGATGAATGCTAATCCTCGTACGGCGACGTTCATGAGTGATTTGATGAGCTCCCAGTCGGGCTGCTTCTCCTTGAACTTGCCAGTAGTGAGGCATTGTTTGTACGTCGGCTCCAATGGATCGACTTTTGTCTTCAAGTGATCGCCTCAGTCAGCGCCTGCAGGTCTCCCTTGACGAGGTACCCGTTCTGCACGTTCCGGAGCAAACCGGTCGTCACGGCCTTTAGCTCTTCCTCGTTCTTGAAGACGTGCACCTCGATGCTCCGTCCGAGTCGTTCTTCATAAAGTTTCTTGTCAAAACCCTCATCATCACCCAGAATGAAGAGATCAAGGTCGGAATCCCTGTACCAGTCACCTTTCGCCATGCTCCCGAACACGATGACCGTCTGCGCCGTCTTGAGACCAAGGAGATGCTGGACCAGACCACTCCGGTACAGCTGTTCGAGCGCGTAGAGCCGCTTCCGGGCCAGATACACAGCATTCTTCGCGCCCGCGGTGTAGACCGGGAAATGGCCCGTATCTCTCCTTTTTGTCAAGAGGCCCTCAGCCAGGTAGCGCTTGAGCCACTTGTTCAACGTCGCCCGCGTCATTCCTGCTCCCCGCCGTAGCTCGTCGAAACGCCACTCCCGCAACGGGCTCTCCCCCAGGAGCAGCCGGAGGAGCTGGTCTTCCTTGCTCACAACAGCCATAAAAATTAGTATACTTCACATATACTATTAAAGTTTTCGGTTTTTATATATCACTCATAAGTGATAAAAAACGAAAAATATATAAAGCAAACTGACCTAGTTTGATGTTGTTAAATGTCGATGAAGAATCTCACTCCAGGTGTACGCTCGCGTACAAAAACCTTCCCGCATAGCTGGTGTCTCTCCATGTTTTTTCTCGAGCCAGTTCTGTGAGACACTGAAGATTTCGAGCCGGCCTTCAAGACCGGCTTTGCGTTTCGCAAAGCTCCCTGCTTCGCGGACAAAGCAGGAGATTCTCTCTCGGAGTTTGCTGCAGAATCCGTCGACGTGATTAATCGCAATCTCATCGCGCTGGAGGTTGCCGAGGAGGATTTTGCTACGATGCCGATCGCTTTCTGTCCTCGGCGAATCTTTTTTCGGATGCCGTAGTTCACACTTCCCTGCGGGAAGTGTGTTCGTATGCCGGTGATGTTTTGCTTGTTGCCGTCGCTGAAGATGGTGACACGGCGTTTCCTCGTCGGAGTCGGAGCCGCGATGCACGCATCGCGTAGAACGAGTCACAGGTGAGGTCGTTCCATTTGCCGACGGAGAACGCCGCGAAGAAGTACGATATTCGTTTCACACAGGCATACGTCCATGCGTCGCCGTCGCGATCGCTCGTCGGACTTTCGAGCGTAACATTTTCTTATTTTTTTTAACCGTCACCCAGAATCCGTCAACCTCGTAAGGTGACGGGCTGAGATTACCGACGAGATACTCTCTGACCTCGGCCGCGTGCTTCGCGAGGTT
>JBBIPM010000038.1:0-11164 GCA_037442865.1 Candidatus Woesearchaeota archaeon | reverse complement strand
TCCATCCCGGCATACCGGTTGATACTCCGACAGAGTTAATAAATGTAACGGTTACTCGGGGCCCCTCTCCCGTCAGATTGAGCCACTCCGTTCCGAGCTCTTACCGGAACTCCGTTTCGGTCGAGAGATATTCGTGCAACCGTCTCCGCGCCGCCTCGCGCCGCTTCTGGTGCTCGGCGAGGAAGGTGTTGAGCTTCTCGATGAGAATCGCCTTCAGCTCGCCGCTCAGCAGCTTGCCGGACGTGTAATCGTCGTGGATGCTCTGCAGCTTCCTGTCGTCCTCCTCGAAGAACGTCAGGTACTGGTAGGCGACGTCCACGTCCGGGTCGCCGCCGCGCGTCCGGTGCTCCTCGACCGTCTCCTTGCCGCCGCTGAACGCATACTTGTTCACCTTCGCCTTGACGGTCTTCGCGTCGTCCGTCGTGAAGATGACCTTCTGCTCCGCATTGGCCGCGCTCGTCGACATCTTCCCCTCCCCTCCCTGGAGGCTGGGGAGGAAGCGCGCGTGGAGGATCGCGGGCTTCGGGTAGCCGAGCTTCCCGATCACGTCCCGCGTGACGCGGAAGTGCGGATCCTGATCGATCGCCAGGGGAATCAGGCAGGGCAGCTTCTTCCCTGCGGCCACGCTCGGCAGGAAGGCGGGCACCGCCTGCATGCTCGTGTAGAAGATCTCGCCGACGTTGTTGCTGTTGTCAAACCCGAAGACCGCCTTTGTCGTACTGAATGTTATCTTCTTCGCGACCTTGAGCGCCTGCGGGTACAGGACGCCGGCGAGCCTCGTGTCGATGATAATCCTGAGCTCGTCCGGCTCGAAGCCGAGGGCGATGATGTCCAGCGCGTTCTCGAGCGCATACGCGGTCGCCTCTTCGAGCTCGAGGTCGTCCTTGAAGAGGAACTTCTCGTCGTCCGTCATCTGGAAGTAGAGCGTGAGGCCGAGCCGCTGCTGGAGCCAGCGCGTCAGCATCCAGGGGACGAGGTGCCCCAGATGGGTGTGGCCGCTCGGGCCGCGTCCCGTGTAGAGGAAGCCCCTGTTCCCCTTCTCGTACTCAGTCAGGAACCAATCAAGGTCGCGGTGGCTGAAGAAGACCTTCCTTCGGAGAAGATGGTGGAGCTCCCCCGTCCGGGCCTCGAGCCGCTTCAGGAGTTTCGGGTCGAGACGCTGGGTGCCGAACTCCGTGATGAGCTTCTCGTAGTCGACCTTCCCGGAGACCTTCCAGGGCGTCACGACGAACTTCTCAGCCATCCCCCTCACGGACCGTCCTCGTTATAAAAATGTTTTCGTGGCGGGGCTCAGTAGAAACGTGAGTGCCGCGCGTAAGGTCGAGGCGTTCCGATTCGGAGAGTGAAGGGCGACGAGGGGGTTGCCCCCTCCGGGGAAGAGCCCCCACTATGGTGCACACACTACGCCTCGAAGCGCGGCACAGAGTGGGCGGAGCGAACTTTTCTCCTGAGCCCGTGGCGGAGGCTCGTCGGGAGTTGGGTCGCGCTCCGGCGCAACGGGCCCTCGCCCGTCCGTGAGAGGATCGTGACCGCGCTCTCCGCGTTACTCTCCGACAGCCAACCGCGTACCCGTGACTGCGGAGAGATGCGCGCTTCAGCGCGGCCATCTCATTCCCGCGCACGACCGCGTCGTTGCGCCACGGGAGTGCTCTTTGCCGAAGAGCCCATGGCGGAATCGTGGAGAACGATGCGGAATAGGCGTCCGGAGGACCTCGCGTGAGCTCTCTCCCTCCGTTCGGGCTTCAGACGAGACGCAGAGGGAGATATTCAGGTCCTGGAAACGAATCAAGCGAGTCCCGGATTACTCCGTGGTTATGGGCGTTGCGCCAGCCGCCGATCGGTCTCTCCAGCATCCCGGGCCGGATCGTGGTGGCTGCGTCGAGCCGGAACTCGGCGCAGCAGAGGCGACGCCGCTCGGAGTCGTCGTTGGGGAAGAATCTCGGCGCATACGAGAGGCGGTACTCGGCACCCGCAGGCAGCAGCAGCTCAAGGTACCCTGTGGCGTGCCGTTGGCCCCACGCGATGCCTCCAGGCACGCACCTGTGTATCGCCCGCCAATGGATGAAGGGGTCCGTCACCATCAAGGGTTCCCCGTATGAGGGGATGTGTGCGAGGATAGCCGGATCAATCGGCTCGAGCAGGGGAGTGACCCAATCCTTCTGCGCGTCCGGGAGCGGACTCGTTCCGAGGAGTCCTCGGCCAAGGTCAGTCCACAAGGTCTTCGCGGAGACCGGGAAACGGAGTCGTTCCAGTCTGATTCCGAACCGTTCGAACTCTCGGCGAGCGTTCTGGTCAGAGAGGGTCGAGAGGAGGATCAGGTCGTCATAGATGATCGGTGAAGGACACCCTGCGGCGGAGTCGTCGGGGGAGGGGTTCACAACTCCTGCGAACCAGCGCGGGCTGTATGCATAGAGCGTCGGCAACGGGAAGCTCCCGTCGGGATCATACAAGCTCCCGTCGGGATCATGGATCCCTGGCGGCCACTCTCCCTGCTTGGAGAACGTGGCGTCCATCACCCGCCACTTCGACTCGGCGTGGAAACGGGTGGCGAAATGCGTGCGATTGATGGTCATGACCGAGTATGCGGGGATTCCTGCGAGGGTGAGCATCGCGCTCAGCAGGACCGACGCGTCCCAACAGACGCCGTGGTCGCTGTGAAAGATCTCGATCACGCTTGGCGGAACCGACGAGACGCTGTTCCTATTCACGCCGTACGGCCGCGAGTTCCGGACCCAATGTCCGATGGCGTGGGCCGCGTCGAAGGCCGAAGCCCCTCTCGCAAGCTCGTGCGCCTTCGTCGCCAACGGCTCATAGCCTCGCCAGTCGCTCGGACGCTCGAACGAGAACCCGTCGACCGAGAGCTGGACTTCCGGATCGGCCGAGACGATGTTCTGATAGAGGAAGGGCCGCTGGTCGCAGAGCGGAAACGGCTGCTCGGCAACCAATGGCCTCGTGACGCTTCGGCGCATTCTCGGAAGATCTCCTTCCGCCCCGGCTTCTGTCTCTAAGCCCAGCGTCGCGGCAGCAAGGGCGAGACCGGACTCTCCGATGAATCTTCGTCGCGTACGCATCGTCCCTCTTCCGTGCTCTGGCGGAGTGTACCGCGGATGAGTTTATAAGTGTTCCGTGCACTTCCTCATCAGTGGCACTGATGCGCGTTTCCTGGGTCCGTCATCGCTCAGGTCTCGGTGCCCGGTCACCGAGCGATCCTTCCCCTGTCTCGTCCAGAGGTTCACCCTTCTCGTTGTCATCGAGTCCCCTGATCCCGCGCCGCTTTCGCGTCCTCTTCTCCCAGTTACGCTTCTCCCACACCTTCGGCTCGAGGAGGTGGACGAACCCGAAGAAGGCCCAGAGGCCGAGGAAGAGGATGATGGCTGCCAGCAACGTGTACCAGTCGATCGGGACCGGATCGAGCTTCGCGTTATGGCTGTAGACGATCACGATGCCGAGATACGCGACGATGTCGATCTGGAGCCCGCCGCTCACGAAGAACGCCAGCCCTTTCGGGAGCCAGTGGAAGAAATCGACGATAAGGAGGAGAAGCCCGAAGAGCAGGATGAGCGTCGCGATCAGCGTGGTGAGCGCCTCGCCCGTCACGCTCGAGAACTGACTGAGGGCGCCCAGCGCCTTCGTCATCATCACCCCCGGAGCGACGCCGGGATGGACCGTCTTGAGCAGATCGATGCCAACGAAGACGAGCACCAGGGCGTGGCCCACCGCGGTGTTCCAGCCGAGCTCCTCATCCTCGTAACGGCCGAAGTAGAACTCCATCAGCACCAGCGTGATCAGCATCGGCATCAGGATGTAGATCATCTCACGGTGCTGGAACGGCGCCGCGACGAGCTGCGTCGTCCGCTCCACGAGCGTCGGAAAGAATATGTCGGTCAACCATTGGCCGCCGCTCGCTTCGATTGACGCGTTCGCCGTCTCGGCGAACAGAACCGTCTGCAAGCCATTCAGCAAGGATGATGCGCCATCCGTCGCGTTCGCCATCAGCTCCGCCGTCGCGTTCATCTCCTGCCCTCCACGAGCGAGCGGACTACGACGCGGCACGTCTCCGCGTTTCGCGGATAGGCAGCGAGCTTGACCCTGAGCATGAGGAACTCCTCGCGCCGCATCAAGCGGAGGACCCCTTCCCGTAAGCCCCGTTTGCTGACTCTGAGAAGGAGCCGTCCTTCCTCATCCAGGCAGCCATCCGGATCGTCCAGGATCGCCCTCCGCTCCGCCTCTTCAAGCCCTTTGAGCCGTTCGCCAAATACGCTCATATCCCGCCCTTTTGCGAACCGATACGTGAGGATGATAATCTCATCTCCTGATCCAGTTGTGATGCTCTCCTCGAACCTGACGCCTCGTTTCGGCAACTCATAGACGCGAGTCCGGACCTTCTCCGGATGGCGTCTCCATTGCGTCCCCCTGACTATGACCATCGGCACCGGGACGAGGGCGTCGATTGCCCGCTCCATCTCCCCGAGGGTGTCGCGCCGTGCGAACGCCTCGATCGTCACGTTATGGATCAGCTTCGGCACCCTCGGTTCTCGCGAAGGCCATTTAATAAATATTTGCAGAAGCGCCGAGGCAGAGCGCGCCCCGGCGCTCATCACCGCCTCTTTTGATGGCCAACCGAGCCTCGTGGTATCTGGCCGTTCATCCACCCCGCGCCAAGGGGGCACTCCTCCGAGCGTACAGAAACAGTTATAAGCCCTGACGTGGAGGCAGCCGCATGAAGCACCCGCTCACCGTCACACTCCTGCTCGTCTTCCTCTTTGTTGCGGCCCAGGCGACGGGGCTCTTCCTCGTGGAGCGGTCCATCATCGCCGTCACCGTGGCCAACGGCGTCCCGACCCTGGAGCGCAGCGAGACCGCGCTGGGCGAACGCCCCGCGCTCAGCGGGTACCAGAGCGTAATCTACCTCGTCTCCGCCATCGCCATCGGGACCGCGCTCCTCCTCCTGCTAATCAGGTTCCGGAAAATCAAGCTCTGGAAGGCCTGGTTCTTCCTCGCCGTCTTCGCCGCCCAAGCCATGGCGTTCGGCGTCCTCCTCCCGCAGCTCCTCGCCCTTCTCCTCGCTCTCCTCCTCGCGGCGCTGAAAATCTACAAGCCGAACCCGTGGATCCACAACCTGACCGAAATCCTCATGTATGCGGGGATCGCCGTCTTCCTTGTCCCGATCCTCGACGTCTCCTGGGCGATCGTCCTCCTCCTCACCATCAGCCTCTACGACGTCTGGGCGGTCTGGCGGAGCAAGCACATGGTGGCGATGGCGGAGTTCCAGAAGAGTAGCGAGGTCTTCGCCGGACTGATGATTCCGAAACGGGAGGAGAGCATCCCCTTTGCGCCGACAGCGGCGACACCGCTCGCGGCCTCTCCCGGGATGTCGCGGAGCAAGGCTCCTCCGACGCGATCCGCACCGTTAATCGCTCCAACAACCGCTTCTGTCACGACGACCGCGGCGAAGAAGGGGGCGGCCGCACACCCGCCACTTCCTCCTCCCCGGCGTGGCCACGCCATCCTCGGCGGCGGCGACATCGCCTTTCCACTCCTCTTCACCGGCGCGTTCCTTGAATGGCTTATCCTCTCCGGGGTGCCGCGCGGAGCAGCGTACGCGGAGAGCCTCCTCGTCACCCTCGGCGCGACGCTGGCGCTCTTCGCTCTCTTCTGGTTCGCCAAGAAGGACCACTACTACCCCGCGATGCCGTTCTTGACCGCGGGCTGCCTCGTCGGCTGGCTGGCGACGCTGCTGGTCTGAACCGTCACTCCTCTTCGCACAATCCGGCCTCCCCGGACGAACCTCCGTCTCCGCACGAACCGCATATCCGCGCGAGTCCTCGTATCCGAACGAGAACTCCGAGGATGAGGAGTTGGAACAAGAAAAAACGTTTCTCCCTAAAGGATGATCGTCGCGCGTTGCTCGTCCTTCTCGTCGTCGTACTCGGTGACCAGCGCTTCGGTCGTTAGGACCATGCCGCTGATGCTTGCGGCGTTCTGGAGCGCGGTTCGCACCACTTTCGTGGGGTCGATGACGCCGGCCTTCAAGAGGTCTTCGTATGTGTCGGTCTTGGCGTTGTACCCGATCGGTTCCTTCTCGGTCCTGAGCCGTGCGACCACTTCCGCCCCCTCCTTGCCCGCGTTCTTTGCGATCTGGCGCACCGGGTACTCGAGGGATCGCTGCACGATCTCGAGGCCGACACGCTCATCCCCTTCGAGCCGCTCGTTCGCCAACTCTACTTGCGCCTTGAAGAGAAGAAGCCCGCCGCCGGGGATGACCCCTTCCTCGACCGCGGCTTTCGTTGCGTTCAGGGCATCGTCGATCCGCATCTTCTTCTCTTTCAGCTCGGTCTCTGTCGCTGCGCCCACCTTGATGACGGCGACGCCGTCGCCGAGCTTCGCCAGCCGCTTCTTCAGCTCCGTCTTCCGGTGCTGCCCCTCTGCGAGCTTCGCCTGGCTCTCCAGGAGCCTTTTTCGTTCGTCGATCGCCTTCTTGGCGCCTTTCCCTTCGACGATGATCGTCTTCTCGTCATCGGCCTGGATCCGGCGGGCCTGTCCGAGCCATTCGGGCTTGAACTGCTCGAGCTTCAGCCCTCGCTCATCCGTGATGGCCGTCGCTCCGGTCAGGGTGGCGATGTCCTCGAGGAACTCGCGCTTCTCATCCCCGAAGCCTGGCGTCTTGACTGCGCAGATCTTCAGGCTGCCCCGGAGGATGTTGAGGATGATCGCTGCTTGCGCCTCTCCTTCCACGTCGTCTGCGATAATCAGAAGCGGTCGAGAGCTCCTCGCCGCGTGCTCCAGCGCCGGAACGAGGTCGCGGACGTTGCCGATCTTCCTGTCGGTGAGGAGGATGAACGGCTCTTCCAGCTCGCAGCGCATCCGCTCCCGGTTGGTCGCCATGTACGGGCTGAGGAACCCTTTGTCGAACTGCATCCCCTCGACGACCTCGAGCTCCGTCTCGATGCTCTTTCCGTCTTCGACGGTGATCACTCCGTCGTAGCCGACCCGTTCCATCGCGTCCGCGATCAGCTTGCCGATCGTCTCGTCGTTGTTCGCCGAGATCGTGGCGACTTGCTCGATCTTTGTCCGGTCCTTCACCGCGACGCTCTTGCTCTGCAGGTACTTCACCGCCACGACCGTTGCTTTCTCTATGCCGCGCTTCACCTCGATCGGGTTGGCCCCTGCGGTGATATTCTTCAACCCCTCAGTGACCATCGCCTGCGCGAGCAGCGTCGCAGTCGTCGTGCCGTCGCCCGCCTTCTCCTGCGTCTTGGTGGCGACCTCTTTGACGAGTTTTGCCCCCATGTTCTCGAACTTGTCCTTCAGCTCGATCTCCTTGGCGATCGTGACGCCGTCGTTCGTTATCAGCGGGTGGCTGCTCTTGTCGAGGACGACGTTCCGCCCTTTCGGGCCGAGCGTCACCTTGACGGTGTTGGCCACCTTGTCGATCCCCTTGAGGAGTGACTGTCGTGCGTGCTCGTCGAACATGATCTGCTTCGTCATGGTATCACCCTTTCTGTTTCTCCACCCATCCTGTCTCACTTGATCTTCGCAAGGATATCTTTGTAGTCGATAAGCAGGTGCTCCTCTCCGTCGATTTCAATCGTCTCTTTGCTGTACCCGCCATAGAGGACTCGCTCCCCTTTCTCGAGGGGCAGTTCCTTCCCTTCTTTCGTCTTCCCCACGGCGGCGACAATCCCTTCTTTCCGTTCGCTCTTCGCCGATTCCGGCAAGTAGATGCCGCCAGCGGTCTTCTCTTCTGCCTTCACCTGCGTGAGCAGGACTCGTTCTCCCAGTGGAATTATCTTCATCGTACCACCTCCTATCCATTCTTCCGATTTTTGATCGAATGTCAGGTCTTGACGCCGCCGGTTCCGTATCGGTTCTTCAGTCCGAGGTCCTCATCAATGTCCTTGGCGACGCGGAGCAGGTTCTCGAAGATCCTGTCGGCGTCGCGACGCATCTCGAAGATTGCGCCGGTCATGCTCCCTTGGCGCATGAAGATGTGTCTCTTCTGCCTGATGAGGAGGCCCGCGTCGATGAGACTGCGGAGGTGGTAGAGGACGCGTTGCGTCTCGATCTCCAGCTCCTCCGCGATCGTCTCTGACGTGATTCCCGCGTCGGTTTTTCTGTGGAGAAGTATCTTGACGACTTGCGGACTGATCCGTTCGGTGTCTCTGCCGCGGGTCAGTCCGAGGCTGTCGCAGAGCCAGTCGATATCGCTGTTAATCGCTCGTTGGCATGGTTGGTTGATCTCGTTGAGGATGATGGTCTGGGTCACAAATTTTGGAAAAATAGAAATAATATTTAAATTTTATCATTTTATTTGAATCGTATTCAAAATTTTAGACTTTTTACTTCTTACTTCTCTTATTGAACTCCTCACCACGTCGCCGCGTTGAGCCCTCACACCAAAGGGAATGACGACCCGTATCGGTGAGGAACCGGGAGTGAGGAGCATCCTGGCGTGCTCCCCATCTCCAGAAGAGGTTCCCCACCGGCTCTTTCCGCGTCCGCGGCTTGGCGAGCTTCTGACGGAGCTTCGCGAAGAGCGCGTTGCCGAGCTTCGCCTTCAACCCCCTGGGCGTCCCTTCGTGGCCGAGCGCGACGACGAGAGGCTGACCCGCTGCAGGGAACCCGCCTTCGCCACTTTCTCGTCGAAGAAGCCACCCATCCGGTGGGTGCGCAACCCGTGGCGCTCGGCTTCGAGACGGAGGCTCATCACTGAGAGCGCAGAATCGTAGATATGATACGGGACGCCGTTCCCTCCCTTCTGGCCTTTCTCCGAGTCGAGGAGCCCCGAACGCGAGTGAGGGTGCCGGTTCCGCGCGCGAAGCGATCGCGTTACTTTCTACCAATCAGCATGCACCGCAACAGTTTTAAATTCCGTCCCGTTGAATGGCCGGATGAAACGAGTCTCGCTTCGCCTGTTCGGACTCCCGCTTTTCTCAGCGCTCGCTCTCCTGGCGGCGTGCGGAACAGACGCGGGAACGCCTCAGGCGCAAACGCCCGAGGCCAGAATGAACCCCCTCGTCACGATCGAGACCACACTCGGAACGTTCAGGTTCGAGCTCTTCATGGACACCATGCCCGTTACGGCGGGGAACTTCAAGAAGCTCGTAGAGGAAGGGTTCTACGACGGCGTCATCTTCCACCGCGTCATCCCCGGCTTCATGATCCAAGGGGGTGACCCCACCGGGACAGGCACCGGGGGCCCGGGCTACAAAATTCTCGACGAGTTCACGCCGAACAACCGGAACGCGCGCGGCACCATCTCGATGGCGAACGCCGGCCCCCACACCGGCGGCAGCCAGTTCTTCATCAACGTCGTCGACAACAGCTTCCTCGACGCCAAGCACCCGGTTTTCGGGAGGGTCATCGAGGGCATGGACGTGGTCGACGCGATTAGCACGACACCCACCAAGGCGGGCGACAGGCCGGTGACTGATGTCGTCATGAAAAAAGTGACGGTCGAGTAGAGCCTAGATCGCCTTCTTGAACCCTTCGAGCTCGACGACGAGCCCGTCCGTCGCCGCTGTCATGTCCACCTTCGTCTTCCGCTGGAGCTGCCGCGCAACATCCACGACGTCCTGGTCGAGGAGCTTGTTCCCGAAGCCGGTGAGGAACGCGGCCTTCGGCTTCACCGCCGTGAGGAGCCGCTCCGCATCCCCGATGCTCATCCGGTGCTCCTGCTTCACGCCCTCAGGGTCCTGGACATTGAGGATGAGGAGATCGCACCCCTCATAGTCATGGCCCATCGTCTCGTACCAGGCCGTGTCGCCCGTATAGCCAATCAGGAGGGTGTGAGTGGCTATCTTCAGCCCGATCCCCGTCTTGTCCGCCCCCATCGTCTTCACCGGGTAGAACGTGACATGATTGACGCCGACCTTGCCTTGCGACGCCAGCGTGACGACGCCCTCAACGAGGAGTTTCGTCTCCCGCGTCGCGGCCGCTTCCGCGCCCTCAATCACTGACTCGCTGCCGAGGAGGATGCCGTGCCGGTCGAGGCCGCCGAGGGTGAGGGCGGCGACCACGGCATTGACGTCGTTGCTCCGCAGGATGGAGCCGTTCGTGGCGATTACCCCGACCGTGTCTCGCGCCGCGACGTCGAAGAGCTTCGCGCCGAGCAGGCTCCCCGGTCCGGGGTCGAGGTGGAACTGGCTCCCCTCAAGCAGGAGGATGATGCCTCCCGACGCGCGCCGCTGTCGCGCCATCACCTCGATGTCGCCCGCCGTGCCGAGAAAGATGAGCCGATCCATGAAGAGCACCCCCTGCGTCCATGCGCGTCGGAGAACCAGGATTTTAAAGGTTTCGGCCTTCAGGCTCAGTAGAAAAGTGAGTGCCGCGCGTAAGGTCGAGGCGTTGCGATTCGGAGAGTGAAGGGCGACGAGGGGGTTGCCCCATCCGGGGAGGAGCCCCCACCATGGTGCACACACTACGCCTCGAAGCGCGGCACAGAGTGAGCGGAGCGAACTTTTCTACTGAGCCGGCCTTCGGGGGGTAAGTAGAACGTGCGGTAAGTAGAACATGCTCTTTCTTCGTGCTTTGATGTTGTGGAGTATGAGTCTCGTGAAGAGTTCCGCCCGCACCGATTTTTTATCAAGGGGTGGTCGTTCTGTAGTCATCGAAGAACCTCCATAACCGGTTCCCTCCTGACAGCGTTGGTTCAACAATCTATCGAGAATGTTCTATACGGCCCACTAGTTAAGTATATTTATAAATGGTCCTTGCTTCCCTCTTTCCGCTAGGCCGGGCGGCTCATCCTCGCCTGTCACCGCAAACGGATGTGGGCGGGGCCGAAGCCTGCGGGGCGGGCCTGTCGCGACGGATCAGGCGCCCTCGTGCGACCGTCGATCCTGCGTCCCGTCGGACGTGGCTCATGCTGAACCAGGTCAGGCCGGGAACGGAGCAGCCTTAAGGGTGCACCGCGTGTCTTCGGGGTCGCGCAGAGGAGGGACCACGAGAAAGCGTCCCCGGCACGAGAAGCTCCACCCGCAGGCACGCATCTCTTCTTCTCCTCTGCCTCTTTTCGCGTTCATCATCCATCCTTTCTTCCACCCTCTTCTCCCCTCTCCCTCAACGTCTCTCTTCTCACCCCTCCTGCCCGTTCTGCCTCCTCCTGCCCGTTCTGCCTCCTCCTGCCCGTTCTGCTCCCTCCTGCCCGTTCTGCTCCCTCCTG
>JBBIPM010000037.1:1549-11174 GCA_037442865.1 Candidatus Woesearchaeota archaeon | reverse complement strand
CGGAATCAGGACGAGGCGGGGGTCGATTGCGGCGGTCCCTGTCCGCCGTGTCCCCGTTGTGATGACGGGCTGAAGAACCAGGACGAGGCGGGGGTTGATTGCGGCGGCCCGTGCCGTCCCTGCCGCCTCGCGGACCATCTCCCTTCCTCGCTCCCTCGTTGGTCCGTGGCGCTTCTCCTTCTCCTCGGACTCCTCCTCCTCGCGCGCTCCGTGGTGACGAGCAGGATGCTCTTCCTCCTCCGCCACGGGAAAGGGATCCATTTCTGCTACGAGGACGCGTTCACCTATCGTCTGCTTCTCTTCGGGAACAGCGTGGCGAAGCATCTGCGTCGCGTCCGGCTCCGGGAGCTGAGCGACCTCGTCGGCGCCACTGCGGCGGAGCTCCTCGCGCTCCGCCACATCCCTGCTTCGTCGTTGCGCTCAGGGTTAATCGGCAAGCTCCGCGGCCTTTATGCGACGCTCTTCGGTCTCCCTCCCGATTTTGAGTATGACGCGCTCGTCCTCGCCGTCCTGCGGAGCGAGCTCCCCTTCGCGGTGAAGGTGGTCGCGCTGAAGAATACGAAGATACTCTACCTCGTCGAGATGACACACCTCTACACCGACGTATCAGTCGCGTTGGATGACGTGCTTCGCGCGCTCGATGAGTTGAAACGGGCGTTCTAGCCCTGTTCGCGCCCTGACCAATGGATGACTGTTTCCGCTGACGCCTCCTGCCGTTCCAGATACCTCGGCAAGCCCTCTATCTGCCGCAATTCTGAGAAGTGGAGGAGCTGGCGCAACCGGTTGTTCACCCGAATGCCGCGCCGTGCACATTCGCGGAAGAAGTAGCTGTAGAGCTTCCGTCCGTGCGCGTCGAGGTCGGTGAGAATCACTACCTCCTCCTCGTCGATCTCCTCGACAATCTTGAAGAGCGGCTTGTTCAGGGTCCGGATCTTCCGGAAGCCGAAACGTTCGAGCGCGCGCTTGTCGTTCTTCCCTTCCACGATGGTGAGCAGGTTCCGGTTGTTGTCGAGCTCGTCGCAGAGCTCTTCTTGCAGGTTCATGGCCGCAACCTCTTCCGCATCCGTGTCAGGTTTGTGCACCCTGTCCTTGTCACCAGCACCGTATCTTCGAGTCGCGCGCCGCCGAGTCGCCGGTAGTAGAGCCCCGGCTCAACCGTGATGATCATCCCCGCCCTGAGCCGCTCGGTGCCGCCGTCGTGGAGCGACGGTGCCTCATGGATCTCCAGGCCGAGGCCGTGTCCCGTCGAGTGCAAGTACCCTTCTTCGCTCGTCGTGGCGTAGCCGCGCCGCCTCAAGACCTCCGCGGCCGCTTTATGGACTGTTCCCGTCGTCACGCCGGCTTTCACGCTCTTCAGCGCCGCCTCTTGCGCCTCCCGGACGGCCGCCCAGAGCTTCGCATATGCTGTGCTCGGCCTCCCGCGCATCACGGTCCGCGTCATGTCGAACCAATACCCCGACGCCATGCTTCGCGGGAAGAAATCGAGGATGACCGGTTCGCCTTTCCTGATTCTCCCTCGTCCGTGCTCGTGTGGATACGCGGTCTGGGCGCCGTGGCTGATGATCAGCTCACTCGCTTCGCAGCCGTGGTCGAGGAGGATGCGACGCGCCTCGCGCCGGAGTAGCTCGGACGTCACCCTTTTCCCGTCGTGGATCAGTTCACGTCTCTCACCAATGCTCGCGTCCCGGAGGATCCTGATGCAGCGCCGCATCGCCGTTTCCGTCGCGTTCCGGACGCCGAGGATGGCGCGCACCTCCTCCGAGGTCTTGACGGTGCGGTCGGAGAGCGGGGCCGAGGAGACGGTCACTCCGATCCCCGCGTGGCGGAGCTGTTCAACATGGAGCGCATAAGATCTCGCGGGCATCACGACTTTCGCGATGCCCCGTTCCTTGAGGTACGCGGCAGCGATCAGGGCGAGGGCGCTTCCTTTCCGGATCTCTCTCCCCCGCCTCCGCTTCACGAGCCCTTTCTTTATCCGCTCATAATACGGGTCGAGGAGGACTGCTTCGGCCCGTTTCGTGAGACGCCTCTTTACCCGGCCGTACTCGAGTGAGCTGAGGAGCAGAGTCCGCTTCCGGCCCGTGTCGAGGAGGATGAACGGGTCAGGGACAGAAAGGCCTGCGGCGTAGCGCATCTCGGCTTCGGTCGTCGCTGCGATGATCAGCTTCGGCAGCAGTGGTCCCACGCTCCTCCGCCTTTTTTCGGCGGCTGATGTTTATAATGATTGTTGCGCCCGAAGGCGAGAAAAGAAATGGTGCTCGGCACTGCCTCCTTCGCGCAACTTCCGCGATCCGTTCCGCTTCCCTTTCCGGCGGCCGTTCCAACCCGGCGAGCCGCCACTCCTCGCAATACCCCGCCGGGACGAGCGGTTCGGCGTGGTCGAAGAGATCGGAGACGAGGCGCCGCTCATCCGAGACCTCTCCGGAGCCGCATCCCCTGCGGAGCCCCGCCCCTAGAGTAAATAAGAGTTAAAAAGGGCACCATCTCAGACCGTCATCATGGGCCTCTTCTCCCTCAGGCGCGAGATCAAGGATGCGGCGCGGTTCCGCGAAATCGTCACGATCCTCGTCAAGCAGGGGTTCCACCAGGCGATGGCCCGGGCGGAACTGAAGCGATTCGTGCACCCCCACGCGCACCTCGCCAAGGAGTGCGAAATAACCCCTGAACGGGTGCGCGAGACGCTTGAGCTTCTTGGACCCACCTTCGTGAAGCTCGGCCAGATCCTCTCCCTGCGTCCTGACCTGGTGCCGCACGAGTACTGCGAGGAGTTCAAGCTGCTCCAGGACCATCTCCCGCCGCTCTCCTACCCTGTCATCAAGGGGGTCATCGAATCGGAGCTGCGCGCCCCGCTCGCGAAACTCTTCAAGAGCTTCGACCACGAGCCGCTCGCGGCCGCCTCCGTCGCGCAAGTCCACGCCGCCGTTCTTCATGACGGGCGTCGCGTCGTGGTGAAGGTGCAGCGCCCCGGCGTCCGCGACGTGATGGCCGCCGACATCGACCTGATGAGCTACATCGTGGCTCGTCTCGACCGTCACCACGCCGCGCTCCGCTTCCCGGAGATCGTGGCGGAGTTCAAGTCCTACGCCGAGAAGGAGCTGGACTTCTCCCATGAACGGCGGAACCTCCACCGGTTCCGCGACGCGTTCAAGGATGATCCGCTGGTGGTCATCCCCGAGCCGTTCGACTCGTTGTCGACGAGCCGCCTCCTCGTCATGGAGCGGATCGAAGGGACGCCGCTGAGCGACAAGGAGGCGCTGCGTCGCCATGGTTTCTCGCTGTCCGGCCTCGCCAGGATCGGTCTCCGATGCATCGTCGCCCAGGTCTTCACCCACGGCTTCTTCCACGGCGACCCGCACCCTGGCAACCTCGTCGCGGTGAAGCGCGGGGGGCGGGAGGCGCTCGCCTTCCTCGACTTCGGCATCGTCGGCTTCATCGACGAGGAGACCCGGACGCGGTTCCTCGAGCTCTTCGACGCCCTCTTCCGGAAGGATATCCGGGGCGTCGGCCATCTCCTCCTCCGGATCGGGACCCGGCAGCCGGGGTGCGACCTGGAAGCTTTGGAACGGGTTCTCTCGCCGTTCATCCTCGAGTACCATGACACGACGCTCGGCGAGGAGCGGCTCAGCTCGCTCATCTACCGGCTCATCCAGCTGAGCTCCTTGAACGGAATCCCTCTGCCTGCCAACGTGGTGCTGACCGCCAAGGCGTTCGTCACCATGGAGGGGAGCGCCTCTTGGCTCGACCCGGAACTGAACCTGACCCGGGAGTTGGCCCCGTTCATCACGGAGTATTTCGCGCGGCGCTACGCCCCTGCGCGGCTCAAGGCAGAGGCGTTCCGCGATCTCCGGGAGCTCCATCACCTGACGCGTGACCTCCCTGTCGCGGCGGAGACGCTGATGGCGAAGATCGCGGAGGGGAAACTCTCGCTCACCCTTGATGAGGGGGAGTTCCGTCGCGTCGAGCGCCTCTACGACCTTGAGACGTCGAAGCGGAGCCTCGCCCTCGTCACGGCGGGGTTCTTCGTCGGCAGCGCCCTCATCGCCGGCCTCGCCTCGACCCTCTCCTTCCTCGGCTTCCCCCTCTACTACTGGGGGTTCCTCCTCTTCCTCATCACGCTCCTCCTCTTCATCCGGCTCAGCGGCGCAACGCATAAATATGTGGAGCGGCGATAAGGGGGGTGTGACCATCGTTGGCGGAGCCGCCGGCCGGACGCGCTGAAACTAAAGAGGTGGTGAAGATGCGGGATATTATCATGGATTCTTTCAAACTGGGGCTTGGGGCCATCGACCTGACGCGGGAGCAGGCAGAGCGGCTCGTCGCGCGGCTCGACGCGATCTACCCGGACGAGATCAAGGATGGCCGGCGCATGATCGAGGAGCTTGTCGAGGAGAGCCAGAAGAACGCGGAGCGGATCAGGACGCGGATTGAAGCGGAAGTGGCGAAGGCGATCAAGGAGCAGAAGCTCGTCCCCGAGCAGGATCTCCGCGAGCTCGCCCTGAACGTGAAGGAGCTGGCGCGGCGGACCGAGAAGACCGCCGCGGCGCTCGTCAAGGTCTCCGCAGCCGCGGGGAAGAATGTCTCGAGACGCGTCAGGGAGCGGATTCGCGCGACAAAGGGCGCGAAGCCGGCGACGGGCGCGAAGCAACGGACTGGGAAGAGGGGGTCGCGGATCGTCATGAAGAGGGCGAAGCCGCGCCGCGGATGGTGATCCGACGAACACTTTTTTAACCCTGTTCCGCTTCTCGTCCCCATGGCGACGCTCGCGATGGACGACCCATTCTTCGTGGCGAGATCACTCTCTTGGTACAAGCGGCGCGACGTCCAGGAGGCGATCCTGGCGGCGTGCGAGCAGCGCGAGGTCTCGCCACGGTTCGGCCAGGGCTTCGGGAAGCGGCCGGACGCGTTGTTCTACCCTGCTGACGTGCTGAGCCTCGCGACGAGGAAAGCCACCTCGTTCCACTGCAGCGAGGAGCGGTGGCGCGATCCCCTCCGTCTCGTCACCGGCTCGTCACGGAAGGAGCTCGATGACCTCCGCGTCGGCTGGGACTTGGTGCTTGACGTCGATTGCCCGTACTGGTTCTTCGCCAAGTTGACCGCGCACCTCTTCGTCCAGGCGCTCCGTGCCCACGGCCTGGCCGGGGTGTCGTGCAAGTTCTCTGGCGGCAAGGGGTTTCACATCGGCGTGCCGTTCGAGGCGTTCCCCGCCGAGGTGGACGGGAGGCCGACAGCGACGCTCTTCCCCGAAGCGCCGCGCGCCCTTGCCTCCTACTTGCTCGCCTACCTCGCCGACCCGTCTCATGGCCTGATCCTCGTGAAGGGGGATGCGATCCTCTTCGACAAGCGGTACCGGATCTCGTTCGCCAAGCTGCGGGAAATGACGGGGAAGGAGGCGCACGAGCTGATCAGCGAGACGTGCCGTTCCTGCTCCTCTGTGAAGGAGCGTGTCGATGCGTCGAAGGCGCTCTTCCTCTGCGTGAGCTGCGGTCACGCGATGAACGGCGACGGTTCCCCCGACTATCTCCGGTGCGAGCGATGCAACGGCGTCATGGAGCCACACTCCCTCTCACGGCGCGATGCGTCCCGTTGCCGCGGCTGCGGTTCCACCGAGTTCGAGCCCCGGTTCAACGTCGCGGCGCTCATCCAGGTCGACACCGTCCTCCTCGCGTCGCGCCACCTCTTCCGGACCCCGTATTCGCTCCACGAGAAATCAGGGTTGGTGAGCATTGTCCTCTCTCCGGAACGGATCATGTCGTTCGAAAAGGAGGAGGCGAAGCCCGAGACTGTCAAAGTCTTTCCTGGATTCCTCGACCCGGGGGGCGTCCGTCCCGGCGAGGCCGCCGCGCTGCTCCGGAACGCGCTCGACTTCCACGGCGCGGCGGAGCGGCTCACGGAGCGGGAGCGGAAGGAGCACGCCCTCCCTGAGGAGGCGATCCCGGAGGAGCTCTTCCCGCCCTGCATGACAAACATCCTCCGAGGTTTGGAAGACGGGAAGAAGCGCGCAATGTTTGCCCTCACCAACTTCCTGCGCACCTGCGGCTGGGGGCACGACCAGATTGGCGCGCGCCTTGAGGAGTGGAATAAGAAGAATCCCGAGCAGCTGCGCGACGTCGTCGTGAAGGGCCATCTCCGCTCCCTGAAGACGAAGCGCGAGGTCTATCCGCCGCCGAACTGCAGGAGCTTCTACCAGGACCTCCGCGTCTGCATGCCCGACAACTTCTGTTCGCGCATCAGGAACCCTGCGCAGTACGCGAAACTGAAGGCGGAACTTGCGGCGGCCACAGATCCTGTTGAAGGCGGGAAGAGGCCGCGGGCACGTCTCACTGAGGAGCAGAAAGCGATGAGGAGAGCGTATCGGGAGAAGAGGAGAGCCATTGATTCTGCGTCACGGGGATAGTCCCGGCCTCTTCGATCAGTTTCTCACAGCGACTTTTTTGTCGGTGGTTTCTCCGCTCTGGCGAACCACTCCCCCACTCACCTGTTCGCCGCCCCGCTGCCACGGGCTCATGTCGACGTCGTGATATCCTCGCGGCAGAGGTACACGATGGCATACGCCGTATTGGTGCTCGACGTCTTGAGCTGGATCGTGAGGTTCTGGTTGAAGCGGGTATGGTAGAGGTGGAGTGGATTGTAGGCGTTCATTGTTTTGTCGTAGCTGCTCACCGCGAAGGAGCCGTTGTCGAGGCTGATGTTGAGGCCGCCGGTTGTCGTGTTCGTCGCTTGCCAGAGGACGAAGCCGGTGAAGTGGCCGCTGCAGCCGGTGCAGTTGTAGATCGTCGTGTAGGTCGTTGACGTCGTGTTGTTCGCGACCTGGACCGGGAGGCATCTCGATCGGAGCCTCGTCGCGTTCTCCCCGCCGAGGTATTCGACGCTCAGGTTCCCTATCGTGGTGTTGCTCGCGATGACGAACGGGGGGGTGCCGTCAGGCACCGTGCTGATGATCTGGCCCGCGTAGAACGTGCCGGTGACGAGGAGCGCGAGGAGGACGAGCATTCCCGCCGCGCCGCTGCCGAGTATCGTCGCCCGCTCCATCTTCATTCCTCCAGGCAGAACCGCACTTCCGTCGTCGCTGTGCTGCTCCACCTGTAGTGCGCTCTCACCTCGACGGTGAGGTTGGTGTTGAACCGTGAGTCGAGGAAGTAGTGGGCCGGCCCTTTGGCGACGTCATAGAGCGGCGAGTAGGACGTGAACTCCTCGGTGCTGGTCCCGTCGACCGTGACGCGCGTCCAGCCGCGGATTGAAGGATAATCGTAATAGTCGTCAGCCACCATCCAGAGCGACGTGAGGTAGCCGCTGCAGCCGGTGCAGTTGTAGACGAGCTGCCAGGAGGTGTTCGCGTAGTTGGCCCAGCCGCTCACTTCTTTCGGAACGCACGGTTTCGCCCCTGAGGCCTGCACCTCATCGAGGCAGAGGTATGGGCGCACATACGCGGTGTAGGCGCTGTTGCTCGACCGGAGGCGTATCGTCAGGCTCTTGGCGAACCGGATCCTGCCCCACTGGCTCTTGTGCAACCCGACAGTTGAGGTGGAGAAGGTGACGGGGGTCTCGTCGTCCACGCTGATGTTGATATACGCATATTGTGCTCCTCGGAAGGAGATCCCCGCGAGGTGGCCGCTGCACGCTGTGCAGTTGTATGCTACTACCCAGGTGGTGCTCGTTGTGTTGAACTCCGGGGAGAGGGGGCGGCACGTCCGTTTCGTCACCTCGTGCGCATGGAGCCCCTGGAGAAACTCCGCGTTGAGGTTGGCCACCATCGTGGTGCTTTTGATGATGAACGGCGCGGTGCCCGCCGCGACGGTGCTGATGATCTGGCCGGTGCCGGTGTAGAATGTCGCGGCGACCAGTCCTATGACGATGAGGAGGAGCATCGTGGCGACGAACCCGGTGAAGAACTGTCGTGGAGCATCCATATGTCTCTTCCTCATTCCAAGCAGTAGACGACGAATCCCCGCGCGCTGGCGCCGGCCGCGTTCGCCCTAATCAGCACGCTCATGTTGTTGAGGAACCGGCTTCGGGTGATGATGAATTGCTGGCTGTAGTTCCCTTCCTCGGGCCGGTCGCCCCGGTACGGGGTCGTGAACGTCGTGTTGATCCCGTCGATGACGACACGCATATGGGCGGGCGTGTCGTCGCTCGGCGTCCTCCCGTTGAGCCCCAGGTGAGTGATCTGTCCTCTGCAGTTCGTGCAGGAGACGACGACGTGCCAGAACGTGTTGTACCACTCGGTCGAAAGATATGCCAGGCGCGGCTTGCACGTTGCGAGGAGATCGGTCCGGTTCACGCCATTCAGGTAATTCGCGTTGAGGTTGGCCACCATCGTGGTGCTTTTGATGATGAACGGCGCGGTGCCCGCCGCGACGGTGCTGATGATCTGGCCGGTGCCGGTGTAGAATGTCGCGGCGACCAGTCCTATGACGATGAGGAGGAGCATCGTGGCGACGAACCCCGCGAGAAAGCTCCGGACGCGGCCGTTCGTCGCGCCGCCCGCTCGCCGCTCCACGCGCGGCGCGCTTCTCAATGCCCCCTTCTCCGCGCTCTTCGTGGAACACCTCATCCGAGCACCACCAGCGCCACGATCGTTCCCGCGCTTTCCGTCAGTGGCTCCATCGCCTTGCCGAGGACCGCGCCGAAGCACCGCTCCGGATCACGGCACGCCATCGCCTCGCCCGGCACGCTGCTCGTCGTCAGGAGGTCGCCGACCGCAATCGCGCCGTTCTCCGTGTTCGCTCTGACAGGGACGCGTCCGCTGATCGCGAGTGCGACGCCTCCGCTCTCCTTGCCAAGGATGATGCCCGGCTCCGTTGAGATGACGCCGGCGACGAGGACTGAATAGGCGCCCCTGCTCCTCCGCACCCCTTCCCGCGCCTCAGGGTCCAGTTCGACGACCGTGCCCGGGCCGAGCCCCTCCTCGGTTGCTGTGATCCGCTCTGCCACGTCAGCCCCTGGCCCGTAGAGGACGCCGTCATACTCGATGTCGCTCGCCACGTAGAGATCACCGGCTCCCGTCGCGTTGCCGGGGGTGCCGCTGTTCCCGATCCGGACGTAGCCGGCGGGGTAGAACGTCATCAGGTCGCCACCATACCCCTGGTTGTAGACGCCGAGGACGGGGGTGTTCCTCGCGGCGAGGCCCCAGCTGCCGTTGTTCCCCTGCGAGTGATTCATCTGCCGCAGCCAGAGCACCGCCGAGCCGGTATTTGTGGAGTTCCGGTAGACAACGACGTCGCCGCCGTAGATCTCGAGCATCGTCGATGGAGTGGTGGTGCCGATGCCGATGTTGCCGCTGCTCGTTATTCTCATCATCTCGGTTGTTGCGTTCGAGAAGGTGATGTTGCCGGTGCCGGAGCGGAGTGCGGTGCTCGCCGTGCCTGTCGTCGAACCGATCGTCACGATATTTGCCCCCGCGCCGGTGCCGAGGTTGATCGTTTTTGTTCCTGTTCCTCCTGTTCCGAGGTTGATTGTTTGCGTTCCTGTCCCTGTGCCGATGCTGATGGCTCCTGTTTGTGATTCTGTTCCTCCGATGGTGATGGTTCCTGTTGTCATCGCTGCGCCGATCTCGACTGAGCCTCCTGTTTGGTTGTTGCCTATCCTGATGGTGTTGGCGCCTGTTCCTCCCACGTGGATGGTGTTT
>JBBIPM010000037.1:0-1449 GCA_037442865.1 Candidatus Woesearchaeota archaeon | reverse complement strand
TTGTTGCCTATCCTGATGGTGTTGTCGCCTGTTCCTCCCACGTGGATGGTGTTTGCCCATGCGCTGGTGCCGATGTCGGCGTGCGTGCTATTCACGAATAAGCCGTTGTTCGCCACATTCAGCGAGCCGGCGATGGTGTGGCTCCCCGTCCCCGTCACGGCGAGTGTTCCCGCCAGGTTCAAGCCGCCTCCGCTTGTGAAATCCGTGCCGCTGTTCCCGATGTTCGTGATGAGGTTCGTGTTGTTCATATCGATCGACGCGGAGGCGACGGCCCCTGCTGTGAGGACTTGCGCGAGAGTCGGCGTCAATCCGGCCGCCGGTGTGTCGCATGCCCACGCGCTCCCTGTCCAGTACGAGTATTCGCCGGCGCCGCACGTCGCGGCGTTCGTCGAAACCACTACGTTTCCCGTCGTCGGGCTGACCGTGATGCCGTTCCCCGCCGTGACGCTCGAGACGTTCCCTGTGTTGTTCCCGCCGACGCAGTTCGTGCCGTTCGCGAGGCAGACCGCGACGCCGCGTTGGTAGATTGCTCCGGCGACGTTGAATGTCATCCCGCTCCCCCCGGCGGGACCGACTTGGACGAGGGTGTTGCCTCCCGCTTTGGAGGAGAGCCAGAGCGTTCCGGCGCTCTTCGGGTCGAGATAAAGGTCGGTGATGTCGGCTTGGATTGCCGGCCGCGATGAGGGGGTGTAGACTGAGCCGTTCGCCCAGATGTCGAGAAGGGTCCCATAGATGAGCGTCGCCGCCTTGAGGTAGCTCGCGCTGAGGTTCGCGCTGATGTTGATGCTTCCCGTCACATTGCTGTCGCCGAGCTTCAGGACGTAGAGTGTGTCGTGGCCAGGGTCGTTCGCGGCGAACGCGGAGGGACCGAGCATCGCCACGAGGAGTGTGAGGATCGTCGCCGCGATCCTCGTTCGGTTGTGCGCGGCGGGGTGGATCATTGCTCCCGCTTCGCACCTCCTTCTCTCTCCGTTCTTCGTTCCCATCTCTTTTACTCCATGATGCTCTCCCGATACGGGATGATGTTTCCTCTTACGAAGAGGTTTCCTTCTTCGGTCTCGGCGTAGGCGAGGTAGATGCCTCGCCGGTTCATCAGCGCGTAGCTGCCCGGGCTCGGTTCGAGGTTCGCGTTCTCTTCGATGAGGGTGCCGCGGAGGTGGATGTTCCCGCTCGCGTCGATCCAGATTGTCGGGATGTAAGTGAAGTCGCGTCGGTACCCGATGGTGAATGCGCCGGGCTCCGGCGTAGCGCTCGATCCCTCGATGGCCCGTCCGGTGATCAGGAGGTTCCCGATCGGGGTGATCCGCGCCACTTTCTCCCGCGCGTCGTTCTCGAGGAAGAGGTTCTCTTCGAAGAACCGTTCCGCCTCCAGGTTGAGGCAGTCGAGGGGGCGCCTGTTCGGGTCCGGGTCCGTGCAGTCGAGGGTCGTGCGTGTCATGTTCGTCGTGT
>JBBIPM010000036.1:0-11481 GCA_037442865.1 Candidatus Woesearchaeota archaeon | reverse complement strand
GAACGGAGAAGCGGAACGGAGCGGAGAGAAGAGGAACGGGAGATACAGAGAGAAGAAAAGAGGAAGAGCAGGAAGAGAAACGAAGAGAGAACGGAGAAGCGGAACGGAGCGGAGAGAAGCGAAAGAAGAAGAGCAAAGAGAACCAAGAAAGAACGGGAAGCACGAGAGGAAGAGCGAAGAAGCCAGGAAGAGAAACGAAGAGAAGAAAAGAGGGATGACGGCTCGGTTCGGAGAGGGCGTGGACGCGCGGCGACGTGGCGCCTCAGCCGCCACTGATGACGCTGAGGAGCTTCACCTCGTCGTCACCCGCGCACCGTTCATCCTCGGCGACGATGGCGCCGTTCTTCACCACGACCACCGTCTCCGCGTTGATGCCGAGCAGTGCGAGAAGCTCCATAATCGTGCCGTCGTGCGCCTGCTCGACGCGCCGCCTCTCCCGTTCGATGAAGACCTTAACCATGCGGGGAGGGAAAAGGCCCCGCTTTTTATCTCCTTCTGTCCGAAGTGGTTCGGCCCCATTCAGCCATGCTCGCGGCCTATCTTCTCACCCCCTTTTTTCGGCCAGTTCCTTGGCCGCGCGTTACTATTCGGTCATCAGATTTATATAGTGGTCTGCGTGTTGCCGGTCATGATGGCGCAGAAGCAGACGCTGTGGTTCACCAATCACCTCAGCACGCGGTGCGCCATCGATATGCGTGCGTGCTGAGACCTGCCCGCGAGTGTGGGGAGGGACGGCTCGCGCGCGCTGCTTCTGCGGAGCCGTCCTGCGGCGAAGGACGCACGGGTGAGGTGACGGGATGGAGTGCGTGGTGTGCGAGGAAGTGATGACGCAGCCGCTCTGCGCCGCCTGCCTCGAGGAGGAGGTGGCGGCGTGGCTGCAGGAGCGCGTGCCGGAACGGCCCGAGCTGCTCTTCCGCCTGCGGGATGTGGGCGAGGAGTTGGGCTCCTTCGGCGGCACGATGCGCTGCTTCAAATGCAAGGGCGTCATGACGGTCTGCGGGCGATGCTACGCCGAACACGTCGATGCCTGGTTGGCGCGCGTCCAGCCACTGCTCATCCCTGAGTTCCGTGTGCTCTTCGGCCTCGCACCGATGGAGGGGCGGTTCGTGCTGCCGTCGCCACTCCGGGCGCAGGCATGAAAAATTTTTCTTTATTGAAATTATTTTCTGGATTCCGTCGAAAAAGGCCCCTGACCGAGTTCCACGAGAAATGGAGGGGGGTAATGAGTATACTGATTATCAAGAGAGGGCGCTCTGAGCGGCTGAAGAGAGAGGATACGCAGATCCACAGGAAATAAAGGTCAACGTGATTAGTTTGGATATGGAAAAGAAAAAAAGGGTTCCGAAGGCCTGTTCAAATAAAAGCATTTATAAATTGCTAAACGCTTCCGATTTAAATAGGGGGTACTCCTGATCCCGGAGGGATACCATGACGGCAGCGAAAAATGTAAAAGCCGAAACAAAGAAGACGGACGTGAAGAGTGGCGACCGGAGCATCAAGGTCGTGAACATCGTCGTCTCCACGAGTCTCGAGCACGACATCCCGCTCGAGAAGATGGCCGCGGTGCTGAGCAACACCGAGTACAACCCCGAGCAGTTCCCCGGCCTCGTGATCAGGATCAAGGACCCGAAGACGAGCGCCCTCATCTTCTCATCGGGAAAGGTGGTCTGCACCGGCGCGAAGAGCCTCGACAAGGTGGAGGAGTCGATCCAGCAGATCATCCAGAGCCTGAAGAAGATCAACGTCGAGATCACGGTGAAGCCGAAGATCACGGTGCAGAACATCGTCGCCAGCGGCAGCATCGGCATGGACCTCAACCTGAACAAGCTCGCCATGAAGCTCGACAACACCGAGTACGAGCCGGAGCAGTTCCCCGGTCTCGTCTACAAGCTGATGGAGGCGAAAGCCACCTTCCTCCTCTTCAGCAACGGCAAGATCGTCTGCACAGGCACCAAGAGCGAGCAGGAAGTCCACGCGGCCGTGGATAAGCTCGTCGACGTGCTGAAGAACGTGAAGTGAGCGGAACATCTTTCCTTCCTCTTTTTTCTTCAGCTCTCGCGACGCGAGTCGTTCCTCCCATATCCCGACTTCTGGACAGACCCTGCTGCGGACGTGCAGACCGAAAACCATAAATATAACTATGGCTATAACTATAGGATGCCCACCACCATCCAAGTCCGGGAAGTGACGAAGCAGCGCCTCGACCTGCTCAAGGAGAGGATGAACGCCTCGACGTACGACGAGATCGTCTCCCGCCTCGCCGGGGAGAAACTCGGCGGCCCGTCGTCGATGTTCGGCGCGTACAAGGATCTCAAGCCATGGACGAAGGCGGACCGAGGTGATTCTAAGTATGGCCGAGTACCTCCTCGATTCCTCCGCATGGATCGAGTACCTCAAAGGGACTGAAGAAGGATCCTACGTCCGCGGCCTCGTCGAAGAGAACCTCGCCGCCACGTGTACCCTATCGCTCGCGGAAGTGGATTCGAAATTCAACGCCGAGAAGAAGGAGTCAAAACAGGCGACCACGTTCATGCAGCAGGAAACAACGATCCTTCCCGTGCTCCCTTCGGTCGCTGCGCGCAGCGGCACGTTCCGGAACGAACAGAGAAAAACAAAGCGGTCATTCAGTCTCATCGATGCCATGCTCTATCTCACGGCAAAGGAGAACCGCCTCCTGTTCGTCACAAAAGATAAGGATTTCCAAGGGCTCGAGGGCGTGGAGATCCTCTGAAGCGAGCCACCCGGCGTTCCACCGGAAATCATGGAGGCCTAGCGGATTCTTCACCACATTCCTTTTATACCAGGCGGGGTTCCCCACGACCAAGACGCCGTGTCGCAGAGTCCTTCTGCGCGCTGTGCGCGCAGCGTGAACCGGCCCTCGCAGAACGGGGACCCACCCTTCGGGCACCCCGTGCTCAGGCCTTGATCCGGCTCCAAGGCGGCACGGCTGAACGCGAAGAGGCGCGACGTGACGATATGGAGCTCGCCGACCAGATCAGGACGTTCCAGGACTTCTTCCAGGCGGAGCGCTACGACGAGATCCTCGAGCGCGTCCGGACCGGGAAGCGGTTCCTCGTCGTCGAGTTCTCCTCGCTGGCAAAATTCAGCCCGGACCTCGCCACAGCCCTCCTCGACGCGCCCGAAGAGGTGCTCAAGGCGGCGGAGATGAGCCTCAAAGGGTTCGATCTCCAGCTCAAGGAAGAGTTCTTCATCCGGTTCAAGGACATCCCGGAGACGCAACGCCTCATGGTCAGGGATATCCGCGCGGAACACCTCGACAAGCTCCTCCAATTGGACGGCATCGTCCGGCAGAAGAGCGACGTCCGCCCCCAGGTGACGAACGCGCGCTTCGAATGTCCCAGCTGCGGCAACATCATCCCCGTCCTCCAACTGGACCAGAAGTTCAAAGAGCCGAGCAGATGCGGCTGCGGCCGGAAGGGGAAGTTCCGGCTCCTCTCCAAGACCCTCGTCGACGCGCAGAAGCTCGTCCTCGAAGAGGCGCCGGAAGAGCTGGAAGGCGGGGAACAACCGAAACGGCTCAACATCTTCCTGAAGAACGACCTCGTCTCCCCCATGACGGAGAAGCAGACCAACCCCGGAGCCAAGATCAGGGTGGTCGGCATCATCAAGGAGGTCCCCATCCTCCTCGCCCAAGGAGGCCAATCCATCCGGTATGACTTGATGCTCGAGGCGAACTACGTCGAGCCCCTCCAGGAAGACTACAGCCAGATCGAGATCAACGAGGAGGAGGAGGCGAAGATCCTCGCCCTCGCGGCCGACCCGGCCGTCTTCGCCAAGCTCGCCGAGTCGATCGCCCCCTCCATCTACGGCCACGAGAAAGTGAAAGAGGCGCTGATCCTCCAGCTCCTCGGCGGCGTGATGAAGCAGCGCGGCGAGGGCGGGGTCAAGTCGCGCGGCGACATCCACATCCTCCTCATCGGGGATCCGGGTTCCGGAAAGTCACAAATACTGAAGCGCGTCAGCTTCGTCGCGCCCAAGGCGCGCTTCATCAGCGGGAAAGGAGCCTCCGGCGCGGGCCTGACGGCGAGCGTGGTGAAGGATGAGTTCCTCAGAGGGTGGGCGCTCGAAGCCGGCGCCCTGGTCCTCGCCAACAAGGGGATCGCGTGCATCGACGAGCTCGACAAGATGAGCCCGGAGGACCGCTCCGCGATGCATGAAGCGCTCGAACAACAGACGGTGACGATCAGCAAGGCGAACATCCAGGCGACCCTCAGGAGCGAGACGACGGTCCTCGCGGCGGCGAATCCGAAGTTCGGGCGCTTCGACCCGTATGAGCTGCTCGCGAAGCAGATTGACCTGCCGAGCACCTTGATCAACCGGTTCGACCTCATCTTCCCGATCCGCGACCTCCCCAACCGGGAGAAGGACGACCAGCTCGCCACCTTCATCCTCCAGCTCCACCGCGACACGAAGGAACGGGAAGGGAGCGTCGACGCCGAGCTCCTCCGTAAGTACATCAGCTACGCGAAGCAACGGTGCAAGCCCCGCCTCTCCGTCGAGGCGTTGGAGGAGATCAAGTCCTACTACCTCAAGATGCGCGGCTCCGGCGGCGCAGGGGAAGAGGCGATCAAGGCCATCCCGATCAGCGCCCGGCAGCTCGAAGCGCTCATCCGCCTCACCGAGGCGAGCGCCAAAGCGCGGCTCGCGACTGAAGCGACGAAGCGGGACGCGAAGATCGCGATTGACCTCGTCCATCATTGCCTCTCCGCCATCGGTCTCGACCCCACCACAGGGAAGTTCGACATCGACCGGATCACCACAGGGGTGACGGCGGCGCAACGGAGCGTCATCGCCGTGGTGAAGGAGATCGTCGCCGAGCTGGAGCAGGCCGTCGGCAAGGTAATTCCGCTCGAGGATATCCTCCGGGAAGCGGAGATCAAAGGCCTCTCCGAGGAGCAGGCGACGGAGACCATTGAGAAGCTGAAGCGCGCGGGCGACCTCTTCAGCCCGAAGCACGGCTTCGTCTCGAGGATCTAGCCAGCGGAGGGGCGTGGATAGCATGGTCGAACGGATGGTGGCAAAGAAATGCGGAGTGGGAGACCTCATCGGGGGGGAGTACATCGTCAAGGAAGGGACGGCGCCGAGCTTCGTCAGGACTCGGCGCGGCGACGTGAGCCGCGCCAACCTAATCGCGGCCGTGGTGGGGAGGCCCGCCCCGACGACTGTGATCGTGGACGACGGGAGCGGTACCATCCTGGCGCGCGCTTTCGACCGGCCCGACCTCTTCGCCAACGTCCAGGTGGGCGACATCCTCCTCCTCGTCGGCCGGCCGAGGAGGTATGATGGCCAGTCGTTCCTCGCCGCGGAGATCGCGCGGCGGCTCGGCACGCCGACGTGGCTCGCGCTCCGACGGGCGGAGCTTGAGGCGGAAGGAGTTCCCGCTTCCATGACTGCGCGGAGTGAGACGGCTCTGCGAACAGCGCCAGCGGAGAAAAAGAAGATGGTGGGGAAGGAGGAGGAGCGTGAAGGGGTGCCACCCTCCCAGGAGGCGATCCTCGCCGTCATCCGGCGGCTCGACGGAGGGGAGGGGGCTGCGATCGAGGCGGTCGTCGAAGCGGCGGGGAAGAAAGAGGCGATGAGCGTCCTCACCGCGCTGATGGCGGAAGGCGAGATCTTCGAGATCCGGCCGGGCAGGGTGAAGGTGCTCGAATAATCCTCTTCGCCACGCGCGACAGGAAAGGGGTTGCGCCGTAGTGGCCGCCGAACCGGGAGAGCGCGCCCGGCCGATAAACTCACGTGCGGCCACCGGCCGGGGGCCTTACTCGGCTCCGCCTCGCGCGACGCAGCAGCGCGAAGCGCGAGGCGACCGCTCCGCGAGACGCTTCTCATGGACGACGAGCGCGTAACGCGCGATGAGGGCCGGCCGATACTCTTCCCTGACGCCCTCAGCCTGGCGTCGCAGCCTGCCGGAGAGGAGATCGAGCCGCACGGACGCCGTGGACCACTCCGTGACCGCGTGACGGCTCCGTTCCTGATACGCCTCCTGATGCGTCCAATAAGGGTGGTGACCTGCCCGGATCGCCTCCGTGACGCGCTCGGTCAGCTCGTCCAGGGTCTTCGCCTCACGGATCGGGGCCGCGAAGGAGAGATGCGCCCGACCCTTCCAGAACCAGAGCCCTTGGAAGATGTTGGCAAAATCATCCCCTCTTCGTTTCCCCGCGATGTAGGCGCGCGCGAGGCGCCGCGCCGTCGGCTCATACTCAGTCGTGACGGTGAAGGGCTGCACCGCGGTCGTGGAGAGGTAGAGGTTAAGGGGTATCTTCGCGGCGGCGACATGGTTCGGAAAAAGGCGGGGGTGAACGGCGTGCCAGCCGTCCTTGCTCCGTCCGCCGCTCTGCGGCGTCCAAATCGGCCGGAGACGGGCCAGGACCCCTTCATTAATCTCAGCGATCGCTTTCCCCTCCCCCTTCCCCCGCGGCGAGGGGTGGATCGGCTGCAGCGTCCGGAGGAGGCGGAAAAGAAGGTTGTCGTGGAGGTTACCCCCCATGCCGAGCGAGGCGATCGGGAGCCCCTCCTCGTCGAGGAGATAGTTGAGCAGACCACCCTCACGGACGATATCATCGTGGTTGGAGATGTAGATGGTCCGGGGGTGGCTGCTCAGATGCTCGATACCGCTCACCGTCGGCTGGCCGTCGACGCTCCACCAGAGGAAAAAACGGACCATGCCGAGGCCGAACCGGTGGCTAAGGTTCATGGCAATAGAATCACCTCGCGGTTAAAAAAGGTGGCGCCGTTACTCAGAACACGAGCGGCGTCACCCAGACCTCGGTGACGCCGGCGATAAAGAGGATGATGAGGCTGAGGAGCAAGAGATCGGCGCTGTCGAGCAGGATGTGCTCGAACTTCTGGGTGCCGAAGTCGTGCCTGATGACGGCGATGGAGATGATGCCGCCGGCGAGGCCGGCGATGAAATAGGCGAGGATCTCCGGGATGCCGTGGATCGCGTACATGAGGAGACCGTAGCTGATGTGGCCGAAGTAGTGGCTCATCTTCTCGAAGCCGATCAGGTGGGCCGCTTCTCCGAGGCCGTTCCGAATGAAGTTGCCGATCGCCACGCCGATGACGGAGCCGTTCCAGGCGAGGATAAAGATGGCGCCGCTGCCGTAGAGGAAGCTAAAGAGGATGCAGAAGATCAGCACCCGGACGTTATTGAGGAAGATCTTGCTGAATTCAGGGAACCCGGCGGTGGCGAGCCCCGTCATGAGCGGATTGATCGTCTTGATCGTGCTGGCTTGGGTCTTGAAGAGAAGCGAGATCGTCGCTGGGCTCAGCACCGCGTACCAGAGCGCATAGGCCAACGTCATGCCGAGGAAGAGGAACATGAACGCTTCCAGCGCCTTGCCGTGCTCCTTCAGGAGCCAGCGCTCCTCCATCCCCTCAAGGTCTTTCTCCTCCTCGAGGTTGATGGTGTTGTACATCAAGGGGATGGCGGCCATGCAGGTGAGGAAGACCATGACGAGGCTGCTCTCGCTCTTGAAGACCCAGAGGGCGAGGAACGCGCCGATTGTCGCGTAGAGGAAGCCGAGGAGAACCATCTGCCAGGGCCGCTTCTCCGCGTTCGCGGGCGAGATGAGACTCTCCAAGACCATGGAACAAACCGCAGAACAGGGTTATTTAAAGGTTGCGTCGTCCGCGCGGCGCCCGACCGAAGTATTTATAACGCTCCGTGACCGCTTCGTCGAGATGGTGCTCCTCAGGAAAGGCGTGACGCTCTACTTCCCCGGCCCCTACGCGAGCGCGCTGCTCCCGGACGTGGTGGCGGCGACGCGGGAGGCCCTCCTCGACCTCGGCATCGACTTCGTAATGCGGGAGGGGATAGTCACGTCAGGGTATCATGCCTGGTTCGCCGGCTACGAGGCGGAGTTCGCGCTGCTCAAGGAGCGGAACGAGTCGTGGCTCCGCGACGAACGGGTCACGAGGATCATCACGAATGACCCGCACGAGGCGTTGACGTTCCGGGAACGGTACGGCATCCCCGCGACGCTCGTCGTCGAGCTCTTCGCCGAGCACGACGGGCGGCTCCGCCCGGGAAGAGGGAAGCGCGTAGTGTACCATCACCCCTGCGTCCTCAACCGGCTCGGCGTCGACGAGAAGCGCGTCGTCCGGCTCCTCCGGCGCCTCGGGATGAAGGTAGAGGAGCGACCGACCCGATGCTGCGGTTCGGTCGGCGACGATTATGCGCGAAACAACCCCGGCGCGGCCGGGCTCGTGGCGAAGCGTCGCGCGGAGGAGCTCGGCGAGACGCTCATCGTGACCTGCTGCCCATACTGCAACGCCCTGCTGGCGCGGCAGGGGAGGCGCGTTGTCGATGTGGCGGAACTCGTCGTGGAGGGCGCCTGATGGTCCGCGCGTTCCGCCGCATCCTCGGGTCGGGGGATTTCCTCGTCGACGAGGAGAGCCTCCGCGCCTATGGCTTCGACGCCTCAGGTCTCCGAGGACGCCCGGCGGCGGTGCTCCGCCCCCGAGACGAGGAGCAGCTACGCCGCATCCTCATCGAGGCGAAACAGTCACGGCTCGTCATCGTACCTCGCGGCTCGGGAACCGGGATCAGAGGCGGCTCCGTCGCCGACGGGTCGGTGCTCCTCGATATGCGCGGTTTCGACCGGATAGTTCGGCTGGACGCGCGTCGCGGCATTGTCGAGGTCGGCGCGGGCGTGACGATCGGGGAGCTGAATCGTTTCCTGGGCCACCAGGGGTTCCTCTTCCCCTTGGTGCCCGAACACCTCGGCGCGACGCTCGGCGGCCTCGCCGCCCGGAACCAGCTGACGGAAGAGAGCTTCCTCTTCGGCGACTGGGCCGACGTCGTGGAACGCGTTGAATGTTTCGACGGCCTTGGCCGCCTCGGAGCATTGGGCGGCACGGACGTGGCCAAAGTGATCGGCAAGGAAGGCGCAACAGGGATCATGACGAAGCTCTGGCTCAGGGTCGTGGCCGCGCCGTGGCGGCTGACGATGGAGCTGCTCCCCACCGAGCCGGACCGCGTCGTGGAGGATGCGGAGCGGCTCGAGCACGGGAAAGGGTTGCTCCTCCTCGAGTATTGCGACGCCCTCTCTTCGGCGTTGCTCGGGCTGCCAGCTAAGAATCACATCGTCGCGGCCTATGCGAACGACACGGGCAGCCACAAGGACCAGGAGCGTGTCGCCCGGCTCCTCGCCGCGCGGAAGCGGCTCCCATTCACCCATATGGGCCGCGGTGCGCCGTGTGCCGAGGAGGCGACCGTGACGAGAGAACAGCTCCCGAAGTTCTTGGCGCTCTGCGCCCGCCTGAAGGCGCCGTGCTACGGCCATCTCGGCGTTGGCATCCTCCAGACGCAGCTGCCGCGCGACCGGTGCGACGCGTTCCGGAAAGCAGTGGTGGCGCTCGGGGCCGTGCCAGGAGGGAAATATGGCTATGGGCGAGTGAAACGGGACTTCGTCCCCGCCGCGCTCCGCGGCGAGGTCCTCCGGCTGAAGGACGAGCGCGACTATGAGCTGATCCTGAACAAAGGGGTACTGATATGAGGGGGTGCGGTTATGAATGAGAAGGGGCTCGCCGCCTGCACGCTCTGCGGCCTCTGCGACGCGGCCGACGACGGCGCGGTCGCCAAGGATGAGCGGCGAGCGCCCCGCGGCATCATCCGTGCGCTCCTCGACGGCGAAACGACGCCATACGTCTATGGCCTCCTGCTGAACGGGAAGAGTTCCGCCGTCTGCCCCGTCAGGATCGACATCGACGCCGCCGCGATGGCGGCACGAGCCGCGCTGGTCGCGCGTGGCGTGGAGACGGCCGCGAACAAGCGATTCATGGAACGATTGAAGAAAGAGGAGAACCCGTTCCGTTAGGTTCTTCTCGCGTCTATGAGTTGAAAACAGAGCGGCGAGTGGGGGTTCCCTGTCAAATTCACGCGAGAGGAGATGATGGTCTGCGCGAAGGGCTACGCGCAGAAGAAACAGCCGATCAGATCGTTCCGTTGCGGGGGAGAAGCCGATGCGCGGGCGACCGAGTGGTTTGAGATGTTTCTCCCCGCCGAAAATGGACGGGCGTATGGATTCGTAGTTGATAACAAAAACCGAGCGTTCCGGTAGAGAAAGACGCCCCGTCCTGACAAACCCCTTCGGCACATACCAAAAGATGGTGTCAAATCTGATTCCGTCCGTGAGAGGGCCAGAGCGATCGCCGACGAAGGGGGGCGTTGAGGCCATAAAGCGGACGTCCAGCTTTATGAGGAATGCGGCGCGAGCATCGATCTCTGTGGCGACGACCCGCGCTCCCCTGTTCGCTGCCGCAACACGTATCAGCTGGTGCCCGCCCCTATCTCGAAGAAATCTTCGCCAGGGCGGGGAGAAAGTTTCTCCGCGAAGAACTGCGCATCACCGGAGTGTTTCGGAGAAAAGACGTTGTTGCGTGCGGTATAGAACATCCCATCAAGAATTAGTTGAAGGCCGATGGGCTCAAGAGCGCTGCTCCCGAGCGGTTCAAGCGCCCAGATGCTGAACGGGTCATTGTCGCGTTATGGCTGTTGTTCCGTTCTTCACCTTCAGCTCTTTCCACGCGAGGGTGAAGAGCTCTGTGAGCGCCTGGGCGAAGTAGGGCGCGTTGAGCCAGATCCCGACATCATAGGTGGGGTGGACATTCGCGTCGTCGAGGAGCATGAAGAGCACCTCCTTGCCGTCCGCGACGCAGAACCGGGCAGCGACATGCTTCATGTCTCTCACCTCTGCGTACGCGGCGAGCGCCTGGGCCGCCGCACTGTTCTTCACAGTCAGCGGGGCCGCGATCTGGATCGTGACGCCCCGCTCCGCCGCTTTCTTCAGCGCGCGGCCGAGGACGTCGGCCTCGCGGGGCAGACCCTCCTCAGTGGTGATGAGGATGATGCTCTCCTCCGCGTCCTTAATCATCATGTCAAGCTGATTATAGGCGTTCTGACGCCCTTTGAGGGCACCAGTCAACTCCGTCGGATCAACGAGGTCAACCCCCTTCGTATGAAGCAGCTTCAGCTCTTCGAGGATGTCGGTCTTCTTCAGCTCTTCGAGCCGCTCCTCTTGGCGCTTCGCCTCTTCTTTGATCTGTTTCTTGACCCGTTCCAGGACCTCTTCCGGCGGCACCGCGATATATTTGATCGGCTTGCCGATCTTCATGATGATGAACCCTTTCTTCTCCAGGGACTCGAGGATGTCGTACGACCGGCTTCGCGGGACGTTCGCGATGTCACTCAGCTCGCCGGCAGTGGAGACCCCCCTGCTGAGCAGCGCCGTCCAAATCTTTGCTTCATAGCTATTAAGACCAAAATCCTTGATTTTTTTCAGGAACTCCGTCTGAACAATCATAAGGGTTGCACCGCGCCGTTTGTTTGGAAGGGAAGTATAAATATATTTAAAAATGTTTCTATATTTTACTATTTGAAAGTAAAAACAAATGGTTCTTCTCTCATTTTGATGACTCCAATCCGCAGCTTTGGAGGATTTTCAGCTTGAAATAGTC
>JBBIPM010000035.1:0-12090 GCA_037442865.1 Candidatus Woesearchaeota archaeon | reverse complement strand
TCCACACCAGGCGAAGAATCGACTACTTCTCACGACAGGACTCATTTCCGCGCAAAGCCTAAAATATGATATGAAAATATTTAAATAAACATAGTTTTATCATAAACACGAAAGTGATAATGTGGTCCCCTCACTCCTCCTCCCTATTTTTGGACTCCTCGCCAACAGCGCCGCAAACGAGCTGACGATCAACGAGATCAGCGCCCGCCTCGGAAAGCCATACGCGACGGTGAACAACCGCGTTCACGACGCGATCAGGGAAGGGATAATCATGGCCCGCCCCATCGGGAAGGCGCGCCTCTGCCGGCTCGTCTGGAACGAAGCGACCATCGCAGCCCTCACCTACCGATCACTCCTCGAACGGACACGATTCCTCGAGGAGCAGTCAGAGAGAAAACGGTCAGAATATGACGCTCTCCAGGCACGGGCGCCGACCGGCGCGATTCTCATCCTCAAAGAAGGGAAAACCTACGCGTCGAACGAGCTGAAAGGGACGATCCGGCTCACTCCCGAAACAATCAAGGCTTGGGCCGGCCTCAGCAGCATCTTCCTCGCCGGCCACGAAGCGTTCTGGAGGATGGCGAGATGAGATGCGTCCTCTTCGCTCTCCTCTTCCTCCTCGCCACGACGCTCGTCCTCGCACCCGTCGCGGAGAACGACCCGGAACAATCCCCGGACAGACAGAACCATGCCGAGGGGACAGAGGAACAACACCCCTTGACGGCTCTGGACGGACTTCCGGCGCCCTGCGTTCCTCCCGATGGGTCATGCTCCGGCACCCGGGCCGACCTGACGGGGCCCACGGACGAGCAGGGCATCACGGAAGCCGCCGACGAGAATCGCGCCTCGGAGAATGAGCCGCCGCCCGCCGGCGAAGTGGAACCGACGGAGCAAGAGAATGGCCCGGGAGGAACCCCGACCATCGACGAGGAACGGCAGCCGCGCCGCGCCTCCTTCGATGGACGAACCACGGATTTCACGGTGACGGACGCGCGGAACGTGACGATCCTGCTGCTCGAACAGAGCGGCCATGGCCGAGTGGAGTGGGGAGGGCGGTTCAACGTCGAAGGGTTTGATTTCGATACCCACGTCAGGATCGGACGCGGATGGGCGTGGGTGGATGGCGACGCGCTCCCCACACTCAACACCCTTGCGCTCATCACTCTCTTCGACCTTCCTTACCGGGCGACGCCCATCATCTACCAGGACGGAGAACCCTGCCTCGAATGCGTCATCCGCTCCTACGCGGACGGAGAGCTGATTTTCGACGTGCCACACTTCACCAACTACTCGGCCGGCGCGAACGCCAACCTCACGATCTGGGACTCTTTTGAAGGGAGCTCCGCCAACACGTCGGAGAACGTCGTCTTCTCCGCGAACTACACGAACGTGACGTCAGGAGCGTTCATCACCGGCGCGACGTGCTCCATCTCGTATGGCGACGGCGATGGAGAGAGCATGGCTGAAGGGTCGGATCTTTACAACGCGACGCACAATTATAGCGTGAGCGGCACGAAGACGTGGAACGTCACGTGCTCCGCCTCTGGGTACGAGACGCTGAACGTGAGCGACACGGTCAGCATCGTGAATTCCGGACCGTCGTGCGTCGGCGCCACGACGAACTTCACCTGCGGCCAGAACGTGACGGAGAGCTGCACCCTCACCACGAACCTCACCAGCGACCGGACATGCTTCACCATCGACGCGGACAACGTCACGATCGACTGTGCCGGCCACACAATCAGCGGGAACAGCACCGCGTACGCGTATGGCATCTACTCATCGGGGAAGAGCAACTATACCGTGATCGGCTGCGTCATCGCCGGATTCGACGTCGGCATCTACATCCACCAAGGTTCGGGGAACACGCTCACGGGGTTGAACATCACCACTACCGTGAACAACTACATCGACGGCCCCTACGCATCGGCCATCTATCCCTCGAGCACAAATTACCTCACCGTGGCGAACTCGACACTCACCTCCCTGTACGGGATGGGGATGCGGTTCTACAACAGCAACCACGGCGTTGTTGAGAATGTCACTCTGATCGCGAACTCGACCGCTTCGAGAGTCGGCCTCGACTTCTACGGTTCGAACAACAACACCATCAGAAACTGTACGGGGCGCGGCGTCAACGGCGGTATCCGACTCTTCACCGGTTCGACACAAAACCTGATCATCGACTCGCTGGGGAACGGCACAAATTATGGCATCGTCTTTTCATTGAACTCAAACAACACGCTCATCAACTCCACCGGCGTCTCGACGAGTGGAAACGGCATCAGGCTCTCGAATAGCCATCAGAACACGTTGATCGGTTCAACGGCGCAGACGAGCTCCGGGCAGGCGGCCAGTCTCGTCTCCAGCGAAAATAACACGTTCGTATCCGTGACGTTCACCTCAGCCAGTGGCGCTGGCATCAACCTCTCATCCTCTCCGAACACCCTCTTCATCAACAACTCCAACGATGTCGATTACAACGGCACTACGCTCAAGTACGTCGCAGACGCAACTTCAGGGGCGAACACCTCTTCTCATGGCAACGTCGGCTGGTGGCCGCTG
The DNA here is from genome assembly GCA_037442865.1 of Candidatus Woesearchaeota archaeon. GTDB lineage: Archaea > Nanobdellota > Nanobdellia > Woesearchaeales > UBA525 > UBA153. The sequence goes on along the minus strand of JBBIPM010000035.1, from coordinate 9,525 downwards.
CCCGCGAGCAATGGCAGCGACGCGACAAGCCAGAGTATGACCGCGTGGTACAACATCACGAGCGGCAGGAACGCTGACGGGAGCGCGAACGCGAGCCTGCGGTACTGGCGCAACAACGTCGTCGCGTTGACGACCGCGTGCGGAACGCTCGACGCCCCCGGGACGCACCTCGTGCAGAACAATGTGAACAGCAGCGGCACGTGCTTTATGATTAACGCGAGCTACGTCACGCTCGACTGCCAGGGGCACACGATTAATTACAGCCAATCGTCGCTCGGCTACGGTGTGAATATCTCTTCAGTGTCGAACGTCACGGTGAGGAACTGCTCGATCATCAAGGGCGATTCGGGCGTTGCCTCGGCGTACGGCATCTTTCTCTCCGGCTCCGGCCATCTCATCGAGAAGAACACCATCTCCACGAAATCATCAAGCTCGTACGGCGTCATTATCAACGTGGCGAACGAGAGCACCATCAATAATAATACGATACTGACGACTGGTGCGTCCGCCTCCGGCATCTACATCAGTCGTTATTCCTACTTGAACCGGGTGACGAACAACACACTCGCCACGAACCACTACCCCTTTGAAGTACATTATTTAGCAGACGGTACTCAGTATAACCAGACCGTGACGGGGAACACGAACAACGGGAAGAAAGTCCTCTTCTATTACGCGCTGGCAAACACCACTATCCTGGGCGACAACGAGACTGACCTCATCTGGGTGGCTGAGAGCAGGAACGTGACGATCACCAACTTCACCGACGCCACCATCGTGGTCAGGTACGGGAACTACACGATAACGGGGAACAGCATCAACGAGACGAGGAGCTATCGACACAATATCGACGGACGGCATAGCAACCTCATCTCGTGGCACTCCGCCCTTATCGAGGGGAACAACCTCACCAAGAGCGGAATCCAAGGGTACCCCGTCGCCTTTAGCGGACGTCGCGTCCACGTCACGAATAACCGCATCACTACTTCGGCAACAGGAAACTCGTACGGACCGGTCAGGCTCTTCAACAGCAGCACCTCTGCGGTGAGCAACAACACGATCATCTCCAATTTCGATGGAATCCAACTTAGCGAGTATGGAAGCGATCTCATAGCCGGCAATAACGTCACCGTCACCTCCGGCCACGCGATTCACCACTCGGGCGGCAACTCGCTCATCGAGAACAACACCCTCCGCTCGTTATCAGGCAGCAACCCACTTCTCTACTTCCCAAGCGGCGCGAATAATACTATTAGGAATAACTACCTCTATGCTGGCGGACTGCTCGAAACTAACGATACGCACGCGTGGAACGGCTCACTCCAGGCCGGAACAAACATCGTCAATGGCCCATATCTCGGCGGCAATTACTATGCGAACAGCACCGGCACCGGCTACAGCGAGACGTGCGCCGACCTTGATTATAACGGCATCTGCGACTCTCCTTATAGTATCGACGGCACGAACGTCGATTACCTGCCGCTCGCCCTCGTGCGCCACCTGCCCAACCTGACGAGCGTCACGCTCTCCTCGCTCTCCGGCGCGAACCGCTCCTCGGAGAACGCTCTTTTCGTCTTCAATGTGACGAGCGAGGACGAGGAGGGCGAGCTGGCCCACTTTGAGACGCTCACTTCGTTCACGAAAGACGGTCGGGAGCAGCTTCTACTCGCGATGCCGTTCGCCTATGGCGACAACAGCACGTTTGCGCGGAACTGGCGCGGCGCGAACGGCACCGTCGTCAACGCGACGTACAACCAGACGGGCGGCGTCGACGGCACCGGCGCGTATGAGTTCGACGGGACGGGAATCATCCATTCCTTCGATGAGGACGGCGTCCGTCAAGGGATCCACACGACAGGGGTCTTCACGATCAGTCTCTGGGTGAAGCCGCTGGTGACGAGCGGCTACAACCCGATTATGGGCAACGCATACCTCATAAGCGACAGGGGTTTTTATCTCCTCTTGAGCGGAGAGAACATCAGCTTCTGGGTCTCCAATGGCAGCTCGCCGCGGATTTCGCTCGGAAAGTCGAACATCGTGACCGCAGACACCTGGCACCATATCGTTGTTGAGGGCGACGGCGAGAACGCCCACCTCTGGGTGGATGGAGCGATAGTCGCTATCGCCACCTTTGACTCGGCGACGCTCTCAAGCCTCAGCGCGAACAAGGATACTGCGATCGGCAGTCTCGCGAGCGACTACTCGACACTTTTCAACGGCTCGATCGACGACGTCAAGATCTTCAACATCTCGCTCACGGACGAGCAGATCGAAGCGCTCTATTGGGAGAAGAAAGACGTCCGCGACGGCCTCGTCGCCGAATGGACGTTCGACGAGAACAGCACGACGCAAGAGGACACGAGCGCCTATAACAACACAGGCGTCGCCTCGAATGCTCTGTTCACCGCCGACGGCAAGGGCCGTGGCGCGCTGATCTTCAACGGCGCATCCAGCACGATGCCCGTCACCATGAGTTCTCCGTCCGCTTTGACGCTTACCAACGGCACGTTCTCCGCGTGGGCGAGGCCGAATGGCGGAGGAAACATCGTGCTCCTCTCGAATTCAAGTGACGGCGCCATGCGCCTCTACGCCAACGGCTCAAACTTCTACGCCGGGAGCGGTTCATCAGGAGTATATGGTGCCAGCGAGTACGGCGTCGAAAGCTGGTATCATGTCGTCGGCGTCTTCAACAGCACGACGGTAGCATTATACGTGAATGGCGTCTCTCAAGGTTCCAACACACACGCCAACACGATGCCCTTGACCCCGTCCAGTCTCCGCATCGGCTCTGACGCCGGCTCAGAGTACTTCAACGGGACAATAGATGAAGTACGCATTTACAACAGGTCGCTGGACGATTCTGAGGTCTTACTCCTCTTCAACCGCTCATACGAGAAGCATGCACTCGTCGCTGACATGACGCAAGAGGGCGACACGTGGAGCGCTTGTTTCATCAGCACCAACACAGAAGGCGCGAGCGGAGAGGCGTGCTCGAACACTCTTTTCATAACTGATGAGACGCCGCCGAGCATCACGCCAGTAACCCCGAATGGGACGCACATCAGAACAGGAAACACCAACCTCTCAGCCACACTTTTCGATGAGGGGGGACTGCTCAACGCCACGCTGCTAGTCACGAACGAGACAGGAAGCATTGTCCACCAGTACAACCAATCATTCACCGGCAGGACGCAGAACGCGACAGCGCTGACGAACACCACGCTGACAGAAGGAATTTACGCCCAGAACTGGACTGTTCATGACATCAATGGACTCACCAAGAACGAGCTTCATGAATTCGTCATCGATCTCACGCTGCCCGTCGTCACTATCAACAGCCCGGCGCACAACAGCCCGGTGCGGAGCGACTTTATCATCAACGCCACCATCACGGAGCGGAACCTTGGGAACGTCACGTACATCTGGAACGGGACTGAGGAGAGCGGCACGTGGGGATTCCCCGCATGGATTGGTGGCGGGACAGCCCACTACGCGCTCAACACGCCGACACGGGCGATGGCAACGAGTTTATGGATGAACCAGACCATGACCTTCTCCAGTCTCAAAGCCGTGACGTGGTACAGCGGAGCGAACGAGAGCTACTACTGCATCGGTGTCCAGTACGATAACGGCTCGCTCTTCCCGAACGGGACGTGGGTTGGCGGCGAGAACAACTACGCGAACAGCACCTTCCTGACCGGGAGCGCCTCGACGAATACCTACACACTCCCTTCGCCGGTGACCCTCCAACAAGGGGAGACATATCATCTCGTCATCAAGGGATGCGGCGGCGCCATCAACAGCACCATCTACGGAAACGTTCGAGCCATGTATCCTGCTGCCGGCGGCCAAACCCTCGGTAACTTCTATCCTTATGACGGTACGTACCGGAACGTCAGCAATATGCATTCCGAGAACGGCGTCGCCTATACAAAGACGCACACCAGATATGCGCTTTGGCTCCACGGTGACAACCCGTATGGCGGCAGTATAACCAGTACTAATAACTATGCGGTATATGGCGCACGCTTCGCCGCTCAGCTCTTCCAGCCGACCATTTCCATGAATGTCACGAGCGTGTCGCAAGTACTGTATGACCCTACGTTGCTGTGCAGCTACGAATCGGTCATCATCTCCGGTGCACCGGATGCTACCTGGTCGTCGCGGCGCCTCGCGAGCTGCATCTACACCGGATTGACGACCACACGCGTGTACTCGTGCACCCTGAACCAGAGCGTTCTCCTCGGACAAGGAGAGAACTATTCGCTCATTTTCAGGGGTGTCAATGGCACATGCAATTCAACGAATTACACCCTGATAATGGGCGCTTCTTCATCGGAAGCAGCACTCTCGTTCTTCGGTAACGATGCCATACTGTTCTTCACAACAAACAACGGTTCGACATTCACTCCATCTTCAGTCTCGGATCTTCCGTTCCTGTTCAACTATACTGACCCGCACCTGCGCAACACGCTCTACGACGATTCGCTCATCCTGATGTACAACTTCGACAACGTCTCTGCGCTCGGCGAGAACAGCAACGTCATCAAGGATGCGAGCAGGTACGGGAACGACGGCAACGTGACGGGCGCGGCATGGAGCGCCGACGGCAGATATGACGGCGCATACTACTTCGACGGCGTGAACGACTACATCCTGACGGACACGATACCTATCGAGGACGGCTCCTTGAGCGTCGCGTTCTGGATCCGTCTCAATTCCACCCCCACCGGGACGGCCAAGGGAGTATTCGCGACCCATGATTACTCAGCAACGTCGCAAGGGTTCTATATCTGGGTGAACTCGAATCCGTACATACAGGCGATAGCAAAAGGATCCGGCGCCACGGTGAACAGGGCGCCAAGCGCATTGATGAGCATCGGCACCTGGTATCATTACGTAATCACCTATGCGCCGAACAGCACGACGGGACTGAGGTTCTACCGCAACGGAGCGCATATCGCGAACTACTCGACCGAGAACCTCACGCATATCAGCAACACCCTGCCGTATATCATCGGCATGCGGCAGAACACCGAGACGATCACGGCCATGAACGGCTCCATCGACGAAGTAAGGGTCTACAACCGCTCAATCTCCTCTGAGGAGGTGGAATTCCTCTATCGCTCCAACATTCGTAAGTACGACATCGACAAGTGGGAGCTGGTTGTCAACCAGACGAACGTGGCGCCGAACACCGCGTACAACTACAGCGTCCGCGCCGACGACCTCGCCGGCAACAACGGGACGAGCGGCGTGTACACTGTCGAGGGGAGCAGCGGTCCCATCATCGAATCATACAACCATACGCCGACCGCGGCTGACGACCTCGACCCTGACACTACAATCACCGTCACCGCGACCATCACGGACCCGCAGGCAGACTTCGACACAGTCCTTCTCCAATGGCGGAACGCCACAAACGAATGGAATAACGAAACGATGACGAACACGACGCCGCTCAGTGCAGAGACGAGCTTTACCGGACAGTTCGTGACAGGAGCGGAAGGGAGCCATCAGTATCGCGTCTGGGCGAATGACAGCACCGGCATCAGCGTCACGAGCACAGAAGCAAACATCACTACCGATTGGGACTGCACCTGGACGGTCGACGAGTACTTCGGCGAATACGTCGGGTATGACGAGACGCGCGGCCTCTTCAACCTCACGATTAGGAACACCGGTGACTCGCAGCATGCGAACAGCAACTGCACCCTCAACTTCCGCCTTACCCACACCCTAAACGAAGGGCGGATCCTCTTCGACGGCGCAGCATACAAACCGAGCGACACCCACACCATCGCGGCTAAAGCGAACCGGACGATCAACCTGAGCGCAACGTTCCTCAGTGAGATACAGGAGGATGAGGCGATCATCACAGTGAATGAGCTCCAAGGACGCTCCGCGACGCCGCAGCGGAACAGTACCCTCGTCCTGATCAGCACGACGGGCGGCCCGTACCTCTACGCCCGGATCGACGACGCGCCGACGACGTTGGCGTTGACGCCGCAGAGCTTCTCCCTTGGCAGTTACCTCCGGAACATCATGGGGGATGGCGCCGAGGAGACGACCGCGTACAACGTCACGGCGTCATGGAGCCTCCCCGCCGGATTCCAGGCCGCCGGGACCGAACTCACCGCGGAGAACGTCACGGACAGTCTGCCTCTCCGCCATGACCTGAACGTGTCGTTCACCGTCTCCTCGCTCGCTACTGCGTCGCCGGGAACCGCGATCATCGCCTATTCTGTGAGCGGCGTGAACAGCAGCGGCGACCCGATCATCCACAGCGAGGGCCGGACAACGGTGACGCAGAGCACGAACGTCGCGCTCACCTGCTTTGAGACGAGTGACAGCGTCCCTGTTCCCGCGTGCGGTGCCCTCGACCCGGACAACGCCCCCTCGACGCCCCGGGGAAGCGGCGGCAGCGGCTCCTTCAGCGGACGTGCGGGCGGCAGCACCGTCACTCTCTCCACTGAGGAGCGGGACCGGATTTTCAGCACCACTGAGCGGTACGAGCTCATCCGCGGCGCGAACGACTCGTTCACCATCACGATGGAGAACCCGTTCGGGGATCCGCTTCGCGACATCACCATCACCGTCTCAGGCCTTCTCGGACGCTATCTCGTCATCACGCCGCGCAACATCGCGCAGCTCCTCCCCGGTGAAAGAGCGAAGTTCACCGTCCGGATAGCGGCTCCGAGCTACTTCGAGGAAGGGGTCCATGCCCTCCGCTTCGACATCGCAGGGAACCTCGTCCACACCGAAAATATGCGAAACGCGACAATCACCACGATGAGCAGCCTCATCGACACGCGCTTCGTCGAACTGATGATTCTCGCTCTTGGCAGAGCAGAAGCCGGAGTGATGCTCGATGACGCGACGGGAATCATCGACGAGATGCGTCGCACCGGATTCGCCACAGCGACGCTCCAGCCGCTCCTCGACGAGATGCGCACGCTTCACGGCGCGGAACGGTTCGGCCCGCTTCCCGGGCTGCTCGAAGAGCTCCGGGCAACGCGTGACGTGGCGCTCGCCACGCACCGACGGCTTGACGACCTCCTCACCAGGATCGGCGAGGCGGCGGGGAAAGGGCTGAAGACGACGCAGACCACGAGAGCCCTCCGGCTCGCGCAGGCGGCCTTCGCGCGCGGAGACTACGGACTCGCCGCCTCGCGGATGAGCGAAGCGGAGCTGATCTTCGCCGCCGAAATGAAAGGCGAGATTCCCTGGGCGTGGTACTGGCGCCAGTACCAGGGGGAACTCCTCATCGGCCTTGTCGTCACGGCGTTCCTTCTCGTCTTGTTCACCTTCTCCTCGCGCCGCGCCTACCTCGTCCACGAGATCAAGCGGTGCAACCGGGAAGAGGAGATACTCCTCGGGCTCATCAAGGAGACGCAGCGCGACTGCTTCGAACGGAAACGGCTGAGTCTCGACGAGTACCAGTCGGCGCTTCTCCAGTACGAGGAGAAGCTCGCCGCGACGCTGACGCGCCAGCTCGAGATGGAGCACAGGAAGTCGGCGATGCTCTCCTTCCGGACGCGGAAGAAGCGTCTCGTCCGGGAACGGGCTGAGCTCCTCGACCGGATCAAGCGGCTCCAGGACCAGTACTTGACGCACGGCCTCGTCGAGACGAGAATCTACGAGACGAGGATGCGGCGCCTCGGGGAACGCGTCGCGGAGATCGATGAAGAGCAGGCGACGATGGAGGCGAAACGCGCCCTGCGCCGCGTGAGGTGGGGGCGATGACTGCGCTCACCCCCACGAACAAGCCTCCGGGGCGTTCACCCCGGCCCGCCCTTCCCTCGCGCTTCTTGCCGCTCCTCGTATCCGGGTTGCTTCTCCTGGCCCCTTTCATCGTCAGTCCGATGCCTGGCGGGCCATCCGCGGTTGATGCCGCGTCTACGCTCCTCGCGGAAGGGGAGGCGATTCTCGCCGAACTCCAGGCGGCAGGGCTGCCCGCCTTGAAGGTGGAGGACTTGCTCCTCGAAGCGACGGAGTACGCCGAGGCGCAACGGATCATCGCGGCCAACGGGGGCACCCCGGACTTCACCAAGACGGAGCGGCTCATCGCGCAGCTCCGCGAGACGCGGATCGCCGCCTTCTCGCTCCACGACGAGCTGAAGGCGCTGGACGCCTACTTGGCGGAGCAGGAAGGGATCGACCTCACCGTCCCCCGGGCGCTCCGCGACGAAGCGACGAAGGAGTACGCGGCGGAACGGTTCTCGTCGACGAAGCCGCTCATCGATCGGAGCTACGAGGCGGTGAACGAGCTCCATGCTGCTTCGACGAAAGCCAAGGCGTTCTATGACGCCACCACGAAGACGCTCGAAGCGATCATCCGCGCCGTCTGGAAGCCCGTCCTCGTCGTTGGCGCGTTCCTCTTCCTCCTCTTCCTCCTCTTCCGGCAGGCTCTCGCCCGCTTCAGGATTGGGCGGAGACTCCGTCACCTCGAACGGGAACGGACGGCGCTCCAACGCCTCCTTGAGGAGACGCAGCGCGCCTACTTCGACGAGCAGACCCTGAGCGAAGGCGAGTACCGGATCAGGACGAGGAAGTATGGGGAGATGCTCCGAGACCTGAACCGACAATTCCCTCTGCTTCAGGAACGGCTGGTGATGACTAGGTCAAGACGAAAGAGCCCGTGACGGGCTTCGTCGAGACCTGCCACCCCTTCCCCCTGACGATCTCGCCCTGGAAGATGCCGCGTTGGATGTCATCACCGCGCATCTTGAGGAGCTCCACGGCGCGCCCCCGCTGCCCTCCGGCGTAGAGGACGTTGTAGATCACGATGATCCCGTCGCTGAGGAAGCTGATCGCTTCGCCATGCTCCACGTAGGCCCCGCCCGTATGCGTCGGGTTCGCCACCTCCCGGATGAGGAAGGAGGAGACGCGCTCCCGCTCCATGTACCGGAAGAACTGCTCCATGTAGACCCGGAAACGGGATTCCTCGCCGCTGAACGCGCTCGCGATGGCGCTCAAGCTGTCCACCATGACGAGCTCCGGCGTGAAATCCTTTGGGATCAGCACCGGCTGGATGTCAATTAGCAGCTCCTTCTTCGCTTCGCTCAGCAGCGCTTCGACGCTCCGGCTGATGTCGAGCGCGTTGAACCGCTTGATCCGGAGGACCCCTCTCTTCTCCAACGAAACAGGGTCCCAGCCGAAGCTTTCCATGTGGCTCCTGAGCTGCTCCTCCGGCTCCTCGAACGACATCATCAGGACCTTCCGGCCGCGTTTCGCGTGCTCATACGCAATCTGGAGGCAGAGAAGCGTCTTCCCGCTCCCCGGGCCGCCTTCCACCAGGACGGAGTTGCCGAGCGGAATCCCTTCGTGGAAGAGGGCATCCAAGCCCGGGACGAGGGGCAGGATCTTCGTCATGCGACGCGGCGCGGGAAGTGTCATTCACGGATTATCCGCACGACCATTTATAAATATTCCTTCTGCGGGGGCTTTGCGCGGAAACTCGTCGAATCAGTGATGTTTGTCCCGGAACCTGTATCGTTCTAGGATTGTCTCAGGGTTTCCGAG
>JBBIPM010000034.1:0-12110 GCA_037442865.1 Candidatus Woesearchaeota archaeon | reverse complement strand
TGCATTATTCTTTATAAACTCAACGACGAGAAAACGCTTCAATCGGAACTACTGGTGGTGGCCTCTTCTCAGGCGACACCGCCGCGGCGCTTATCCCTGGTATCCTCGCTTCTGCACCGAGCATTCATGAAGTAGATGGGCTATCGCTAACCGCGCCAAGGCGGCGGTATCGCCGATCCCCCTTTTCTTTCTCTCTCCAGCTCTTACGCAGATGGGTCGCGCTCCGGCGCAATGGGCGCTCGCCCGTGTGCGAGAGGATCGTGACCGCGCTCTCCGCGTTACTCTCCGACGGCCAACCGCATATCCGTGACGGTGGAGAGATACTCGCTTCAGCGCGCTTATTTCATTCCCGCGCAGGACTGCGTCGTTGCGCCACGGGAGCGCTCTTCGCCGAAGAGCCCCTCCCTCCGAAACAGTTATAAAACGGTTGACTGGGGAGAGGAAAGAGGTGGACGAATGAAGCTGCTCTTGCACAAGGACGCGCGGATCAAGAAAGGGCCGATCATCATCGAAGGGTTCCCGGGCTTCGGCCTGGTCGGTACAATCGCGACGGAGTTCCTCATCGACCATCTCAAGACGCGGATTGTGGGCGAGTTCCAGTATGAGGAGCTGCCCGCCACGACGGCGATCCACAACGGCCAGGTCGTCCGCCCCATGGCGATCCACTACAGCGACAAGCACAACCTCCTCATCTTCCACACCATCCTCAGCGTCAAGGGCTACGAATGGAAGGCGGCAGCGGAGGTGGTGAAGTTCGCGCAGAAGCTCCACGCGAAGGAGATCATCTGCCTCGAAGGCGTCAACGCCATGGTGCCCGGCCCTGAGACGCAGGTCTTCAGCTACGGCAACAAGCGGCTCGAAGCGTTCGGCGCCCAGGCGATGAAGGAGAGCATCATCATGGGGGTCTCGGCCGCGCTCCTCCTCAAGACGAGTACCACGAGTTGTCTCTTCGCCGAGACGCACTCAGGCTTGCCGGATAGTAAGGCGGCTGCGGCCATCATCGCTGTCCTCGACAAGTACTTGGGGATCGCCGTCGACCCCGCGCCGCTGCTGAAGCAGGCGGAGGAGTTCGAGCAGAAGCTGAAGCTCATCCTCCAGCAAACCCAGAAGGCGACCTCCGAGGCGGAAAAGAAGAACCTCAGCTACCTGGGCTGACGCTTTACCGGTGGCGCTCTCGTGCCGGTCCTCCTCTCGCCCCGTTGCCGTAGCTGTGAAGGAGCTCTGGGCCGCGTTCACTTCCGCTTCGCGTGAGGATGTCTTGTCGCTTTAGCGCGAGCGTGAGGTACGAAGAAGCGGTCCGTGCGGAGCCGAGCGCGTAACGCGTCAGTGGATGGTTGCGCGTGAGTTCACTTCTTCTCGGCCTTCGCGGTGACGGCCGGTACCGTTTTCGGCTGCGCTTCCGGCTCGGGAAGAATCTCCTTCTTGATGAAGAACCTGCTGAACCGGTCGATGACACTGCCGAGGATGAGGCTGTAGACGATGAAGAGGATCATCAGGGGGACCACTCCATCGAGTTCGACGTCGAGGACGCTGAACGCGAGGGCGACAACCGAGACTGCGATCCCTTTCGGCATATTGAGCGCAATGAACACCTTCTCCGTCGGCTTGTACTCCGTGCCGCGGAGGGTAATCATCACCGCGAGATGGCGCGCCGCGACGGCGACGAGGAAGAGGAGGATGCTCTTGACGAGGAAACTGACGGGGAAATCGATGACGACGAGCATGCCGACCAGGATGAAGACGAGGATCTCGAGGCTGTTGGCAAGGAGCCCGCTGAACTCCATGAGCCGCTCGCGCCGCTTCACGTAGGTGTTCCCGAAGATGAGGCCGAGCGTCGCCACCGAGAGGACGCCGTTGCCGCCGAGTTGTTCTGCGACGACGTAGGAGAGGATGGTTGCCGCAATCACCACGACGGGGCTGAGCTGCTGCGAATAGTGCTTCCGCATCAGCCGGAAGACGATGATGCCGAAGAGCATCCCGGCGCCAATCCCGACAATCACTTGCTGGAGGAACGGGACGAGGAAGCTGGTGAACGTGGTGGTGACGGTGAAGCTCTTCACGTCGCGGAGCAGGCCGAGAAGGAGGAACGGGATGATGACAATCGCGGGCGTGTTGAGCACCGCTTCGAGGCGGAGGAAGTCGAGCGTCTTGTGCTTCACGTCGCCGAGCATGATGAAGATGCTTCCTGGGTCGGTGCCGGACATGACGACTGCGAAGATCAGCGAGAAGAGGATGCCTTGCAGCGTCCACCCGAAGAAGAGCCACGAGGCGGCTCCGCCGAGGAGGAGGACGTTGCAGATGATGAAGAGGATGACGAGCTCCAGCGCCTTGTCGCTCCGCTTGTCGAGCTCCTGGAGCGTGAACCGGGAGGAGCCGTCGAAGACAACCATTGCGAGGGTGAGGATCGCGAGGCTCACCATGAACTGGCTCGGGAACGAGAAGAGGTCGACCGAGACGAAGCCGGTGTTCGCGAGGAGGATCCCGACCAGGACGAGGAGGAGGATGTTGTTCATCCTCAACTTCCGCGCGGCGATGGAGGCGGCGATACCGATGAAGAGGATGAGCGCCAGTCCCATCAGGTAGGTGATCGCGTCCATGCACTCTCTTTTTCTTTGACATCCCCCTCTCAGGCTCCGTCCCCTCTCCCTCCCCTGCGGCGATTTATAAAACTTTTTAAGGTCTTCCTTCCCCTTCGCCCGCATGGCACCCGTGAAGCGGCCAAAGGTAGGAACGACGATTCATCCGCGGGGACGACGTTCGGCTCCTGAGACGTGCGATTCTATTCTTGCGAAAGCGCTTGCGCGGATCACCCCGGCTCCGGGCGCGCTGGACTCTGTGCGGCCGTTCCTCGACGCGCTGAACGCGTCTCTGGAACGCCACAACCTGCTGGCGCGCGCTCTCCTCGGCGGCAGCGCCGCGAAAGGGACGTTCCTCAAGGGCGACCACGACGTGGACGTCTTCGTCCGGTTCAACCGGCGCGCCTACGCCCACCTCAGCGACACGCTGAGCGACCTCCTCGAGCCGACGCTCCCCGACGGAGCGGAACGGCTCCATGGCAGCAGGGACTACTTCCAGCTCCGTCATGGCGGGCTGCTCTTCGAGATTGTCCCGGTCCTCGCGGTGAGGGATGCGGCCCGGGCGCTGAACGTCATGGATGTCAGTCCGCTCCACGTCCGCTACGTCGTCGAACGAGTCCGGAAGGAGCCGCACCTCGTTGACGAGATCCGGCTCGCCAAGCAGTTCTGCAAGGCTGCTGGCGTTTACGGAGCGGAGAGCTACCTGAACGGCTTCAGCGGCCACGTCATCGACCTGCTCGTCCTCCGGTACGGCTCGTTCCTTCGTCTCCTCGCGGCGGCGTCGCGCTGGCCGGAACGGATCGTGCTGGACCCCGAGCGGCACCACGCGAAGCCCGAGTTCGCACTCGACCCCGCGAAACGGCTCGGTCCCATGATCCTTGTCGACCCTCTCCAGCCCGCACGGAACGCCGCTGCGGCGCTCTCGTTCGACCGCTATCGCCAGTTCACCGAGGCGGCGAAGCGGTTCCTCGCCGGGCCGACACTCGCCGCCTTTACCCTGGCGCCCCTGACGCCGCAATGGATCAAGAAAGAGTGCCTGGCACTCGTCATGCGAGGAGCGTCCGAGGATGAGGCCGTGAGAGACGAGACGGCAGGAGTCGCTTCGAGAAGCGACAGCGCCGTGACGCGCGCTCCCGCTCTGGACGCAATGCAGACGTTCCTCCTCGAGAGCAGGCCGCTCGACGGCAAGACTGATGTCGTGGCGACGAAGCTCCTCAAGGCGCATGAGCACCTCGTCACGCATCTCCGTCTCCTTGGCTTCACGGTCCTCGCGGAGCGGTTCGCGTACGACAAGCGATACGCGTCAGGAACTGGACGCGGGCTCCACGCCATCGTCCTCAAGAGGGGGACCCTTTCCTCCACATCGGAACGGGAAGGGCCGCCCCTCTCCGCGAAGAAGGACGCGACGCGGTTCCGGGAGTCTCATCCCCGTGCGCAGGTTCGGAACGGTCGTCTCTACGCCCGGGTCAAACGCCCCTTTCGGATCGCTCGCCACGCGCTCCTCTCCCTGATCGCTGATGTTTTTGTCATGGAACGCGTCGCGCAGATTCGTTTGCTCCGATGAACAGGTGATGGCCTGCGAGGAATGAGTCGCGTCGCGATGTGCGTCACGATCCATGCGATGACGGCGAGGACCAGCTCTCTCGAAGCGGATAGCCGGCCGTGGTGAACTTCTTCTCCGGCGCCCTGGCGCCTCTCCTCGGCTTGCTCATCCTGGCCCGGATCGCCAAAAGTTATTTAAATTGTTCCCGGTCCACGCTGCTCGATGGCATCCCGGAGGGAACGGCGCGCGCAACGCATCAAGCGAGAGGCGCGGAAGCCAGAGCCACAGCCCGTTGCGGTGCCGCAGCGGCACCGGGATGGTCTCTTCACCCGGCTCTACCGTGACCAGTACAAGACGCTCCTCTTCTTGCCCTTCATCCTCCTCTTCCTCGCCTTCATCCAGATTGGGTTCCAAGTGGCCGAGACAGGCGATTTCCTCAACAAAGGGGTGAGCCTCAAAGGTGGCCTCATCATCAACGTCCCCGCAACGGGAGACGCCAACATCATCAACACCCTCGAGACGCAGCTCCGGACAGCCTACCCGGGCACAGACATCCTCGTCCGGGGCGTCTCCGAGTTCGGCCAGCTCCAAGGCGTCATGATTGAGGTAGAGACTGCGATCGAAGACCAGGAGAAGCTCCGCGCCCTCGAGCAGGAGATCCTCTCCGCGGTCGCCGCCGAGCTTCCCGCGGCACGCGACGAGTATAGCGTCGAGGTGTTCGGCCCGAGCCTCGGAGCCGCATTCTTCGCCCAGACGATCCGGGCGCTCATCATCGCCCTCATCCTGATGGGGGCTGTCGTCTTCCTCTATTTCGGCGACGGCACTTGGCAGAAAGTCGCGGTCAGCATCCTCAGCTTCCTCACTAGCTTCCTCATCTTCCACGCCTCGGGCGGCGTCAGCATCGCTGCAGTGGTCATCCTCCTGCTGGTGCTCACCTACTTCTACCTCCAGTATAGCCTCCCCAGCGCGGCGGTCATCCTCTGCGCCTTCACCGACATCGTCGTCACACTCGCAGTCATCAACGTGCTCGGCATCAAGGTGAGCGCGGCCGGGATCGCCGCTTTCCTCATGCTGATCGGGTATAGCGTCGACACCGACATCCTCCTCAGCACGCGGGTGCTGAAGCACACGAAAGGGAGCGTCTACGACCGAGTGGTCTCCTCCCTCAAGACCGGGATGACGATGAGCCTCACCTCGGCGGCGGCCGCACTGATCGGCTATTTCGTCAGCTCCTCCGATACCATTAAGCAGATCATGCTCATCATCCTGATCGGGCTGATTGTCGACATGATCGCCACCTGGATCCAGAACACTGGGCTGATCCGTCTCTACGCAGAACGGCTCGAAAGACGAGGATGAACCGATGAACGTCAAACGCCTCTTCACCAATCTCCGCGTCCTCCTCCTCCTCCTCTCTCTGCTCTTCGCCCTCGTCGCGATCAGCCCGCATCCGTGGAACGAAGGTGCGGCCATCAGGGCGGTCGCGAAAGGGAGTGCTGCGGAGCTCTCAGGGATACCGTCACCGACGGCGAAGATCCAGCCCGTCGCGCGGGAACGCGTCATCGCGATCAACAACCAGCCGATCAGTGATGCGGCCGATTATTACGCGGCGGTCGACGCCATCGTCGCCCTCGGCGTCAACCGGAGCTTCACTCTTCAGACGAACAAGAATCTCTACAGCGTCACGACGCGCGCCGAGTACGAGACAATCATCCTGGACGAGCTCGAGCTCGTCAACGTCACAGTGCCGATCTTCGACGAGGAGACGAACGAGACGGTGAACGTCACGACCACCGAAGAGCGGAACAAGAGTGAGCAGCGGTTCGTCGGGGTGCAGGGGATCGGCCTCACCGTCTACGACGCGCCGACGACGAACATCCGGCAGGGGCTCGACCTGAGCGGCGGGAGCCGCGTCATTCTCCAGCCTCGCGAGCGCGTCGACGCGGTCGACCTGGAGCTCATCGTCGAGAACATCAAGCAACGCCTCAACGTCTTCGGGCTGAGCGACATCCTCGTCAGGACGGCGAAGGACCTGAGCGGCCAGGAGTTCATCATCGTTGAGATAGCTGGCGCGAACAAGGATGAGGTGTGGGAGCTCCTCGCGCAGCAAGGGAAGTTCGAGGCGCGGATCGGCAACGACACAGTCTTCCGCGGTGGCGACAAGGATGTCACCTATGTCTGCCGGACTGCGCAGTGCAGCGGCATCGACCCCACCGTGGGGTGCGCCCCGTCGATGGACGGCTGGTCGTGCCGCTTCCGGTTCAGCATCAGCCTCAGCCCCTCCGCGGCGCAGCGACAGGCCGCAGTGACGAGCGGGCTTTCCGTCGTCGTCGACCAGCGCGGTGGCTACCTGAGCCAGCCGCTCGATCTCTTCCTCGACGACGAGTTCGTCGACAGCCTCCAGATAGCGGCCGACCTGAAAGGGCGCGCGCTCACCGACATTGAGATCTCTGGGAGCGGCTCCGGACGGACGCAGCAGGAAGCGATCCAGGAGAGCCTCGCGAACATGAAGAAGCTCCAGACCGTCATGGTGACTGGCAGCCTCCCGGTCCAGCTCGACATCGTCAAGAGCGATTCGGTCAGTCCTGTCCTCGGACACGGGTTCGTGAAGAATGCCATCCTCGTCGGGCTCCTTGCTATCCTCGCCGTCGGCGTCATCATCTTCGTGCGGTACGGCGAGCTCCGCCTCAGCCTCCCCACGGTGATTACCATGGCGAGCGAGGCCATCCTCATCCTCGGGTTCGCCGCCCTCGTCGGCTGGAACCTCGACCTCGCCGCCATCGCGGCCATCATCATCGCCATAGGCACCGGGGTGGACCACCAGATCGTGATCGCCGACGAGACGCTCCGCGGAGAGTCCTCGGATGAGGCGAGCACGTGGAAGGAGCGGCTCACGCGCGCCTTTTTCATCATCACCGCCAGCTACTTGACCGTTGTGGCCGCGATGCTCCCGCTCTGGTTCGCCGGCGCCGGCATGCTCCGCGGGTTCGCCCTCACCACCATCGTCGGGGTGAGCATCGGCGTCTTCATCACGCGGCCGGCCTTCGCCGCTATTGTTGAGGAGATGATTAAGAAAGATGACGACTAGCGCCTTTTTTCCTTAGAGAGGTGGAGGAGGAGATGACGATGAACACCCTATCTACGACTATGGGATCTGCGACCACTATCTGGACCCCTGCGATCGGCCTTGGAGCGCTCCGTTCCAGACGGCTGGCTCCTCTTTCGGAGGCCCTCTTTGACCAAGCGGTCTTCTCCCTCGCCGCCTATCTCTCCGATGCAGGGCCTTTGACGCGGCAAGATGTCGAGGACCACGCCCTCGCATTCGCCCGCTCTGATGCTGCGCATCGGTTCGCGGACGCGTTCCGGTCGATGAAGCAACAGACAGAGCTGGCGGCTTTGGTCGGCGAGAATTCTCCTTTTGCCGAAACGGGATTTATCGCGAGGGAGTTGATTCGCTCGCTTCGCGATTATGCCTCGTACTGGGGTTTTCTCGAGCAGCGAACGGACGAGAGCTATGTCCTGACGCAACTCGGCAGCACGATGCGTGCGCTCCCTCCTCCATCTCCGTATACGCCCGGGATCTTCCGTCAACATTTTGATCTCCCCGTCGAGCAGCTCGCCCTCCCGGTGACGCCCTTCACGCGACGGGAGCTGCCGTCGATGGAGCTTCGGTCCGGTTATACTGGTGTTGAGCTGGTCGTTCATCGGAATCCTTAAAAACATCCCTTTGCCCCTCTTCCGTATTCAGGGCCCGTGGTCTAGTGGCTATGATGCCGCCTTGACATACCTGAGGCTCCGAGGGTATCTCGGAATCGAGGTGGCGAAATGGCGGATGTCGCCGGTTCGAGTCCGGCCGGGCCCATGGTTCTCTCAGATGAAGATGGACTGATGGCAAACTGCCTCAACAAGCACGAGGATGATTACTACGCCGAGCTGGCACCCGGCTACGATGCGCTCCATCGAGAGGAGCAGGAACGGAAGATTCGGTTGATCCTCGAGCACTTCCCGATCCGGAAAGACGAGCGGTTGCTTGACGTCGGCTGCGGCACGGGTTTCTCGTTGTCGTTATGGCCGACGACGGAAGCGTATGGCGCCGAGCCGAGCGCGGCGATGATCGGAGAGGCCCCTCTCGCGCTCAGACGGCGCATCTTCCAGGTCCGGGCGGAGGATTTAAGCATCTTTGGGGACCACGAATTTGACGTCGTCGTCTCGGTCACTGCCATCCACAACTTCGCCGGTATCGAGGACGGGTTGAAGGAGATGCGGCGGGTCGGACGGAAACGGTTCGCATTCTCTGTCTTGAAGAAGAGTGCGAAGCTCGCCCAGATTGACCGGCTCATCCGGTCGCTCTTTACCGTTAAGGAGGTGCTCGACGAAGATCCGCATGATAGGATCTATCTCCTACGTACTTCTTCTTGAATAGTAACATTTTTATCCGAGTGGCTCTTTTCCTCCGGAATGATCGCGGACCCTGTCGATGAGCGTCTTGTTGCCGCATGCTTCGAACTGACTGGGAGACGTCCAGCTGGAGAACGGACGCGACGACGTCTTTTCGACGACGCGAACCTTCTCGAGATACGGCTCGAGCGTAAGGAGCCCATTGTGAACGTCCCCTTGCCTCCCGCTTTGCCGTTGCTCTACAAGCTCTACGCAGAGTTTGACGAAGGACCCCTCTGGTTCAAGGCCTGTTTCGGCTACTCTGGACGAGGACAACGCGAGATGTATTGCCGGATCATTCTCCAGGTCCTCACCATTGGCGGACTGCACGAGTTGGCTACGAACAACTTTTTCAGACATCTTGAGGAAGGATTCGGGCTCTCCGAGGGGGGCATCTGGCGGATCAGGGAAAGGTTCTCGGTCCGTTCTCCCTCAGACCTTCAGCGTCTCCATTGCCATTATCGCCAGGGCTTCGAACCCACACACTACGATACCGGTTCTTCTGAACTGTCTATACGGCCGAAAATACCGGTGGACGTCCGCCTCAGCTAAAACCTTAAATAGTTCTTCCGCTGTGTCGCTCTGATGAAGCTAACGCAACGCCTCCTCTTCGCAGCCAAGACGCTCAACCCCGATCAGTATGAAGGGCTCTGCCGCGACTTGACGCTCCGACAGACGTGGAGCCAGTTCCTCTTTACGTTCGGCCTCCTCTTCCTCGTCGCCATCCTTCTCAGCATCCCTGCGGCGTTCCTCGAGGTACCGAAACTCCAGGGGCGGCTCTCCTCGTTCGACACCCTCGAACTGGGCGGCAACTACTCTTCAACGCAGCCAATCACGCTGTTAGCGCATCCCCATATCATCGCCGATCTCCGGGACGAGCCCGACCTCTCGTCAGGGAGCGTCATCCTCACCCGGCAAGGGATCACCGGGCGCTGGCTCTTCTCTCCCCTCTCCGGCACGTGGGAGGAGCGGCGCGATCTCGCCGGAGCGTCACGAGGCCTCCTCCTCTCGCTCCTTCTTTTCCTGGCACCGAGCATCCTCTTCTGGCTCGGTCTCGTCACGCTCCTCGGGACGCTCGCTTTCGTCCTTCTCTTCGGTTTCCTCGGAGGGGTGGTCCCCCGGGTCTGGCGCCATCTCCTCCCGTTCTCCACGGCGCTCAAAGTGAGCCTCTTCTCCTCCACGCCGTTGCTCATCGCCTGGCTCCTCCTCCCGTTCCGGTGGGGCTGGTGGCTCGGTCCGCTTCTCTTCCTCCTCTTCTTCGCTATCGGGTTGGCTCTTGTTGGGGAACGCGAATACGCGGTGGAGGAACGGCCGCGGAAACAACGCCGCTGAACGCGGACGCGCCTTCGCATCTCTGTTCTTCGTCTTTCCCGTTCCAATCCCGTTCTTCTTCTTTCCTCACGAATTCATTCCGTTCCCACCCATATTTGCTTCTTTTTCCTCTTAGTTTCCTTCTCCCGTCGCAAACTATAAAAGCCCCCTCCCTTTCTTCTCGGCAAGAGGGTGACTATCATGGAGCTGAAACGGGAAAGCGCCGATCCAGAACGACGGATCAAGGAGTTGGCGGAGACGCTCCTGCGCCGCGGCCTTGCCATGACAAAGGACTCTGCGCGGAACCTGGCGCAAAGCATGATCGAGACAGAAGAGCGGGTGCAGCGCCAGTTCGCGGAACGGAAGGAAGGAGCGACGCGTTACGGTTCTGGTCCTCGCAATGGGCTGCTCGGTGGCCGGTACTACAATGAGGCGGACAAGCCGGTCCAGCAATCTCGCACGTCGGATCCCTCTCTCAAAGAGCTCCATCGTGATTACCGTGACGCGGAACAATCCTCTTTCCGGAAGAGCAAGGTCGACGAGTTCCGCGACCGGGCGCTCAATCCTCGTCCGGTGGCGGTCCAGACGGAGTATGATGTGCCGTGGGCAGGCGTCGCTTCTCCGCGCGAGGAGCTCCGTGACGAGGACTTCATCGAGCTGAAGCCGAAGATGACCGTAGCAGAAGCGGCCGGTGTCGATCCTCTCCGCGTTGACAAACAGCCCATTTCGCGGCTGACGGAAGCGTCTCCGGGGACGGAACCGTTCACGGACGAGGACTCTGACTCGCTCTCAGGAGATTCGCTGGAGGCTGAATCCTCCTTGGACGACGATGATGGCGCTTTGGCGTATACCGTCTCGGTCGATGAGGGGGAGACGCCGACCTCTGAAGGCACGCCGACCGGTTCGGATGCTGCGCGGGATGTTGCCGAGGGGTCCGTTCCTCGGGTGGAGCCGTATGGCGAAGCGGATCTCGAAGAGTATGTCGGTGACAGGGACGTGCGCGTCCGTGTTGTCGAGTCGTCCGAGACGCCTTCCGCCCAGGAGCTGCTCGATGAGACGACGGAAGAGCGGGAGGCGGATGAGTCTGAGTT
Organism: Candidatus Woesearchaeota archaeon; assembly: GCA_037442865.1. Classification (GTDB taxonomy): domain Archaea; phylum Nanobdellota; class Nanobdellia; order Woesearchaeales; family UBA525; genus UBA153. The sequence goes on along the minus strand of JBBIPM010000034.1, from coordinate 1,152 downwards.
TCTTGACGAGGGTGCACGGCCGCATCGCGTGGATCTCGGGAAGAAGCACGGCATCGATCTGTCGAGCATCTTCAACGTCAACAAGTGAGTCGGTTTCGCCCCGTCCACTTTCTTCTCTCTCTCTCTCTCTCTGTTCTCCCAGGAGGATCTCCTCGTATTTTTTCTTTATAGAAACTATTCTGACCAGACCGGAATCTTTAAATAAGAATAATCACTACTTTAAGGTGAAAAATGAATCCTGCTCGTTTCCTCACATTCGCGCTCGGCGCGCTCCTCGCACTGGTCGCGTTCGCGACAGCGGCAAACGCGTATCCGTACTACGGCTATCTCTACGGCGCAGGCGGCTATCCCGCCTACGACGGCCACCCCTACGCGTACGGACCCGGCGGCTGGAGCTACGGTGCGAGCTGGTACGCCTACGGCTACTACGCGCCCTACGCGTACCGCTACTATTACTACCCGGTCTCGACCCCTGGCTACTACTACCGCGGCTGGGGCTACGGCTCCTACGGCGGCTACAACGGCTGGTGGGGAGCCCCCTACTACGCAGCCTACTGGCCGTACAACTATCGGGTCTACTACCGCTCCTACCCGTAGCTTCTCCCACGCCCACTCGGCTCGTCTGCTTTCTCTCTACCTCAGGATGATAGGTGGCAGCTTCAATGCAGGGCAGGCAACGGAGGAGCACGCCTTGCCTGCAGCGTACGTCCCCTTGAGCTTCACGCAGTCCCGCTCGCTCCTCTCAGCACAGACCCACTTCTCGCCGGACTGTGAGCAGCACGCACCTGTCGGGTCAAGTTTCGGGGTTGGTTCTGCGCAGGTGATCGCTTCACAGTTTTTCGCTTCGTGCCATGTTCCTTTGCAGGCGTTCTCGGTGCCGATTGCGCAGCCGCCCGTCGCGTCGCAGCATGCTCCGAATGGTTCGCAGTCGCTCTCTGCGCAGCTCTCTTCTCCGTTCCAGGTTCCTTGGAGGATGTCGCATTTGTATTCGGTGAGCTTGTCGAGGCAGGTGACGGGGAAGACGCCTGATTCGTTGACGTAGCTGATCTTCGGGTGGCAGCCGCTCCCCGTCGGCGGTGGGATTGGCTCTTCTGTGACGACGAATTCGTCGCAGCCGAGCAACAGATCAGGGAGAATCCCCGCAGCAAAGAA
>JBBIPM010000033.1:5390-12238 GCA_037442865.1 Candidatus Woesearchaeota archaeon | reverse complement strand
CGGCGAGGGTGCCGCCACGGGCGGCACCGACGGGCGCTGCGCGACCGTTTCCCCGACGAGGAGTACGCGCAGCGCAGCATCGTGGAGCGCGTGTTCAAGCGCCTCAAGGCGCTCTATGGCGGCCACGTCCGTGGCCGCACCGCCCGCACCGTGCGAGCAGAACTCTTCACGAGACTCATACTCCACAACATTTCCTTGAGAATCAATTTCCTTGAGAATCAAAATCTCATTCTACTGAGCCCGTCGAGACATCATCACTCGCGAAGAGTTTCACGCCCATCGGGAAACTTGCGTCAAGAAGCTTTAAGTATAAGTCTTATTCACGGGGACGGATGGAGTTCCGGAAGAGGAGAAACAACCTGATTAATACACTCATCGCCCTGATAGCACTCATCGCCCTGATAACCCTCGTCTCAGCGACGGAAATCACTGAGAGCGCGAGCGGCATCGCGCCGGGAAGCATCGCCTTCACGTTCACCTATGATCCCGCCATGGAACGGTTGATCCTCGCCAGGCTGATGCCGAACGACGTGATCAGGATCCTCGGCCCCGGCGACGCAAAGACGGAGCTTTTCCTGAAGACCCGGACGAGCGAGTGGTGGGATTATGAGTATTTGCGCGGCCAGAAGGGGCTCCGCATCACTCTCCGGGAGAGCGCGCCGATCGATCTTGACGGTGACGGCGAGCCGGAGCTCGTCATGGAGTTCACCGCCCTCAATATCAGCAAGGGCATCTTCACGATGGTGACGGTTCCGCGGAGAGAGGCGACAGAGGTGGAGGCCGCGATGGACAAGGACGAACCTCCCGTCAACGAGGAAGTCCGGGGTGGATCAGTCGGGACGGCGGTTCCGGGATTAGCGAAACCTGTCGACCGGGCGCCGGAAACGGAACCGACTGAGACGACGGTACCGCGGAGATTGGAGGGAACTGGCGATTTTGACGATCTGAGCGAGAGGATCTACGCGGAGCCGACGGAAGGGCCGGATGCCGAGGAGGCGTCGTCCTTCGCCTGGATCGTGGCGCTCCTCGCCGTCCTGATTATCGCGGTCAGCGCTTTCTTCGTCGTCCGACGGGTCGGTGCGGACGGCTCGGAGGAGCGTGGGTTCGTGACGGGACGAACGGATCGGGAGCGACGCGAGGAGCGTCGCGAGCAGGAACGGAGAGCGCGTGAAGCGGCGGACCGCGAGAAGAGAGCGCGGAAGAAGTGCGAGCTCGACGCGATCGCAAAGGAGCGGGCGAAGGCGGAGAAGCGGCTCGAAGGAGAGGCGCGGCTGAAGAAGCGCGAGGGGGAACGGCGCGAGAAAGAGCAGGAACAGAAAAGACGGGAGGAGCGGCAGGAATTGGCCAAAGAAGAGAGACGCGAAGAGGAGCGACGGGAGAAGGAGGAGTTGGCGAAGCGCGAGGAGCGAGACCGGAAAGAGCGCGAGAAGGCGGAGCAGCGCTGTCAGGAAGAGGAGCGAGGGGAGGAAGAGCGCCGCCGAGGGGAAGAGGAGGAGCGCCGCGCTGAGGAGGATCTTTTCGACACCTATGAGAAGAGCAAACCGCTCGACGGCATCATCTCGACGGGGGCACGGGCGCGGCGGCGACGGTGAATCGCGGCCGTCCGCCGATTGAAATCGGTCGAACGTCGGTTGCCGTACTTCTTCGGCTCCCGCGAGTCGCGCGTTCGTGACTCTCGCGCTTCTCCCTCGCGTCTCATCCTTGGGATTAAGCGACGAGATGGTCACGCAGAGGCGAAGAGTGAGTGAACAGTTCCAGACCCTTGAGAATACGGGTCGGTTCTAGAACCGCTTGAACGCCGCGGCGGTGTCGATCAGGTCGACGTGTCCGAGGAAGAGTGCGCGGCAACAGGAGCGTTTCAGGCCGAGGCCGGTCATCACCTTGCCGGCCTCTTCGCCCTTCTTTGTCCGCTCCTCGTACTCCTTGCGGAGGTGCGCGACGGGTTTGCCGCAGGTGAAGCAGCGTACCGGGATGATCATGCGATGCGAGAACCGCGAACGATTTATAAAAGTAACTCAGAATTATTTTCTATAAAGAAAATTTTTTCAGTTCAACCCTGTGAGGCCTCACTCCAGCTCTTTCATCGTGCCCCGGCAATTGAGCGAGCCGCAGCTACAGGGCTCCTCGTCCTCGCTTTCCAAGTTATAGTCATAGCTCAGCTCCTCGCCCTCAGCGATCTCCCGGAGCGCCCGGATAAAGATCCTTCCATCCCGCTCGATCGTCTCGCAGTTCGGGTCGCAGCTGTGGTTGATATACTTTGCCGGGTTGGGATCGTCCGTCGCGTCAATCACGGTGCGATCATCCGTGACGAAGAGATAGGTGGCAACCTGGACCGGGTAGCGCGCGTCCGCTTCCGCTTCCGTGAGCCGCTCGCCCGTGTACTCCGCGACGATCTCGCCCTTCGCGAAGGCGCGTCCCGCATAGCACCCCGTGCCACTAATCCGACTTTCACCGAGGAGAAGATCCACCATGACGTAACGGCGGCGAGGGACAGCATATATATGCTTTGCGTCAGTACCGCCGTTCACGGAGCAGCATCGCGCCAGGTGCATAGGCGACACGGCCAGGGACGAGCGAGAAGGGCTCCACCTTCAGCACCGCGTCGGGGAAATAGGTCTTGCCGAGGAACAGGTCGAAGTAGAGGGTGCCGACGAGCGGATGCCGATGCATCCCTTCTCGTTCGATGAACGCTGAGAGGAGATGACCTTCGGCGACGAACGAACACGTCGGCACCAGGGGCGTAAGCCAGGGATTCAGTTCCATGACGCGCTGCAACGCCTCCTCGATGCCTGAGAACCCTTCATGTGCCTTGAGGAGGAAACGGGCGGTGTTGACGCTATGGATCGGCTTCGATTGAGAGAAGATCTCAGTCACGCCATCAGGACGCGTCGAGGAGAGCGAACCGAACGCCCAGAAAGCTGCGACGACATCGGCGCAGGAACTCAGCGCCACCTCTCCAAGATCCCCGAGATACGGGATAACGCTGCCTTGGAGACCATACGAAGAAGGTATGAAGTGAGCAGACGGAGTCGCTGCGATGGGGAACCCTCGACCCTGCACCCATACCAGTAACTTATAAATCTTTCTTCCCGCCGAAGAGCCGTCGCGTCAGGTCGCCGAGGCGTTCCATGTGGTCCTCGACCGCGTAGAACTCATCCTTCACCGTCCGTACCACCAAAGTGGTGGCGTGCGCCATGGCATGGGTAGAGGACATCACGCTCTGCACAAGCCCCATCGTCGGTCCCACCGCCGCGAGCCGGAAGAGGAGCTCCTCGTACGTGATGTGCTCCACCTCGCGGACCTCCCGGAGCCGCGGCGAGAAGAGGGCGACGACGAGGTAGCGGACCAGCCCGCTGACGAGGAAGACGAGGAGGAAAGGGCTCCAGAACGCGGCGTTGCTCTTGGCGAGGAGGCCGCCGAGAAGGCCGCCGAGAAGGATGGCGACGCCGTTCACGACGTTGTTGAACGCGAGGAACGTTGCACGCGTCTTCGGCGTCGTGACGTCAAGCAGGTAGTTGAAGCTGGCCAATTCGTAGCCGGCCCAAACAAAACCGGAGAAGGCCTGGACGAGGAGGAGATACCAGAGCTCCGTCCTGAAGAGCCAGAAGAACGGAACGAGACTGACGAGGAGGCTCGCCAGGACGAGCGTCTTCCGCGTCCCGTACCGGTCGGAGGCGCCTCCCCAGAGCGGCATGGCGAGGTACTTGACGAGCATCGAGGCTCCGGTGACGACGGTGAAGATAATCCAGTCATAGCCGAGGCTGAGAAGCATATACGCGGAGAAGAGGGGTGCGGCGAGGTAGACCGCGAAGTTCATCGCCGCAAGATAGAGGACGAGCCGGCCGCTGTTCGTCCGCTGCGCCTCGTGGAGGAAGGTGAAGAGGCTGATCCGCGGAGTCTCGTCGGGGGAGAAGGGCGGCTCGTCCTGCTTCGCAAGGAGGAGGATGCTGATTGCCTTCGCCGCGAAAGCGATGAGGAAGATGATGAGGAAACCCTCCGCGCCCGCGTCGCCAAACCGTTGCAGGATCATCCCGGCGACGAGGAAGCTGAGGAAGAGTGCGAAGCCCGTCACCTGGTTCCTCCGTCCGAAGTAGTTGCCGCGCTCCCGTGATGCGACGAGGTCGCCCATCCAGCTCCCCCAGGCGGGGCTGGCGATCACGCCGAAGAGGAGGTTGAGGCTGACGAGAAGGAGGAGGAGCCACGCCTTCGGCTCACCATACAGGAAAGCGAAGGCGATGGGGAGGTAGAGGAGCGCCTCGAACGTCACCATCGTGATGACGAGCCGCTTCCTGCTCCTGAAGCGGCGGAGCAGCGTATCGGTGAGGAGCTGAGACGCGGCGCCGAGCGCGTGTGGAAGGGAGCCGAGGAGGCCGAGGAGGAGGCTGCTCGCGCCGAGAAAGACGCCGTACGCCCCGAAGTAGTTCTGGCCGAAGCCGAGCTTCACCGCGTCGAACGAGCCGTCCCAGACGCTGATCCCAAGAGCGCGCCGTCGTCGGTCCTCGGGAAGCGAAGATCCGTCCAGATCGACGACCGATGGCTTGGCGGCGACTGAGGCGGCGGCGACTGAGGCGGCGGCGACTGAGGCGGCGGCGACTGAGGCGGCGGCGACGGGGAAGGGAGAATCGGCCGCTTCCGCCGAGGAAGAGGGGACGTCCGGCGGCACCGCGGGTTTCCTGCGCCCCGGTTGCCGAACGACAGGGATCGGCCTCGGATCTGCGGTCTTCAGTTCCGGCGCGTCCTGTCCGGTCTTCTTCTCAGTCACCGTCTCGCCTCGAAGGAGGAGCGGCACAGACAGGAGATAAAGGTTCCGGTGGCGCGACACGATCTGCGCGCAAGGGGTTAAGGGGCTGCTCGTTTCCGGTAGTTCTTGATCGCGTTCCGGAGCGCCTTGTCGCCGAGCACGCTGCAGTGGAACTTGATGGGGGGGACGTCGCCGATGTGGTTGATGATATCTTTTGGCTCTACCCGTTCAGCTTCATCGAGGGTCATGCCGGTGACGAGATCGCAGAGCGCGTCCGTGGTGGCGATGGCGGCGACGCAGCCGTAGGTGAGGAATCGCGCCTTCTCGATCCTACCTGCTTTCACCTTGAGATAGATCCGCATCATGTCGCCGCATTTGACGTTCCCCTCTTCGCCGACCGCGTCCGCGTCGGCCATCTCGCCTGCGTTCTGGGGGTTCCGGAACCGTTCAATCACTGCGTCGTTGTACATGGAATTTCACCTCGTAGTCATCTGCCGATGGGGGAGATGCTCCGGAGCCGTTCCACGACGCCAGGGAGCGTTGCCAGGACCCAGTCCACATCCGAGTCTGTCGTCTCCTTGCCGAGGGTGAGACGGAGGCTGCCGTTCGCCTCTTCGTCGGTCAGCCCGATCGCCTTGAGGACATAGCTCGGCTCGAGACTCGCTTCGCTGCAGGCGCTTCCGGTCGAGCTGCAGATTCCCGCCTGGTCGAGGAGCCCTTCAGTCGCCTCGCCTTCGATCGCGGTGAAGGAGACGTTGACGTTGGTGCACAGCCGGTTCGTGCGCGGGCCGTTGAGCCGCGTCCCGGGTATCGTGAGTATACCGTTGATGAGCCTGTCGCGGAGGCGCGTCATCCGCTCGTGGTCATTCTTCTTCGCCAGCTCGACGGCGGCTGCGAAGCCGACGATGCCCGGCACGTTCTCCGTGCCGGCACGCAAGCGGCGCTCCTGCTCTCCGCCATGGAGGAGAGGCGTCAGCCTGATCCCGCCGCGGATGTAGAGCGCCCCCACGCCTTTCGGCCCGTTGATTTTGTGGCTATTAATCGTGACGAGCGAGAGGCGCATCCGTTGGACGTCAAGAGGCGCTTTCATGTAGCTCTGGCACGCATCCGTATGGAACGGCACCTTCCGTTTCGCGCAGACGGCGCCGAGCGCTTCGAGGTCCTGGATCGTGCCAATCTCGTTGTTGGCGTGGATGATGCTGACGAGGATGGTCCGGGGCGTGATCGCCGCCGCGAGCGCTCGAGGGTCGACGAAACCCTCCTTGTCGACGTCGAGGTAGGTGATCTCGAAGCCGTGGGTGGCGAGCCACGCGCAGCTCTTCAGGATGCATTTGTGCTCGATGCGCGTCGTTATGAGGTGGTTCCCTCGGGCGCGGTTCGCGAAGGCCATCCCTTTCAAGGCCATGTTGTTCGACTCGGTGCCGCCGCTGGTGAAGACGATATCGCGGGGCTGCGCGTTGAGCGAGGATGCGATGGTGTCGCGTGCGGCGTCAAGCGCCGCTTTGGATGAGTATCCTTGTGCGTGGAGCGACGAGGCGTTCCCGTACTTCTCGGTGAAGTAGGGGAGCATCGCCTCCAGGACAGCAGGATCGACCTTCGTCGTGGCGCCGTTGTCGAGATAGATCATGGCGTCACCGTTTCGCGCGGACCCGTTCCCGGTATTTCGCGCAGCTCGGGCACCGCGTCCGGGCATGCTGTTCGATGGCGTCGAAGAGGTTTCCGTTCCGCCGCTGGAAGATCGGCGTCTTTTCGTCGAGAGCGTAGCGAATCATCCGTCCTTCCTTCACAGCGGTAATGAGATGGCACTGCTTCAGGTTCGCGAGAGCGTGGCTGACACGGGAGCGTTCCACCCCTGTCTCGGCGGCGAGCTCCGTCACGTTCATCCTGCCTCGCTCGTCGAGGATACGGAGGATGTCGAGGCGGAGTTGGTTGGCGAGCGTCTCGAGGCAGTACCCGTGCTGCTCGACGTCGACTTGGATCCGATGGTTCGTGACCAAGATAGGTGAAGAATTTTTCACGCTTTTATAAAGATTACGGCCACGACCGCCGTCACGCGAATCAAAAACATGAGCAAAAACATGAGCAAAAACATGAGCAAAAACATGAG
>JBBIPM010000033.1:0-5290 GCA_037442865.1 Candidatus Woesearchaeota archaeon | reverse complement strand
CGCGAATCAAAAACATGAGCAAAAACATGAGCAAAAACATGAGCAAAAACATGAGAGTTAGGAGGAGCTACCGGTAGCTCTTCTGCCTGGCCGCACGAGCATTCCCATGGTGGTTTGGTTTACCCGCCTCTTTGCGTCGCACGTCGGCGACGAGGAGCTGCCGGTCATAGTCGAGATAGACTTGGCGGAGCGCCGGCTCGAGCGTGACGAAGGCGCGGCCGAGGGCGAGCCTTATTGCGTCTGCCTGACCGATAACGCCGCCGCCCTGGACACGGACCTGGACATCGACGCCTGCCGCGCTCTTCCCCGCGAGCTTGATCGGCTCGAGGATCCGGGCGCGCGTCAAGGCGGTGCCATAGTGATCGAGGAGGAGGTTGTTGATGGTGATGCGGCCGGTGCCGTTCCTCTTCAGCGTGGCCCGCGCCACGGCCCGCTTCCGCTTGCCGCTCAGATGAATCACGTCGCTCTTCTTAGCCATAGTGCTTGCCTCCGAGCTCTTCGCAGATCTGGCCGATGGTGAGCCGTTTCAGGTTCGGCAACTTCTTCGCGTCCGCGCCGGGGACGGTGAGGAGCTGCGCGTCCGCGAACTCGGCAGGGACGCCGATGTAACAGAGGATCCGCTCGTACGCGGCGCGACCGCGGGGCTGCTTGTAGGGGAGCATCCCTCGGATCATGCGCCGCAGGTACCGGTCAGGGAGCTTGCTCCGGTACGGTCCCTTCATCGGCACGCCCATCGCCTTCTTCCGTTTCGCCTCGGCGAGGAGCCACGGTTTCGCGCCGCTGATCACCGCGTATTGCGCGTTCACCACCGTGATGGTGTCGCCCATGAGTGCGCGCTTCGCGACATGGGCGGCGAGCCGCCCGACGATTGCGTTCCTGGCGTCGATAATGAGTGTGGCCATGTTGATTCACGTCGTTCATTTCTGATCGGCGTCGTCGCCGACCATTGCTTACCCGAGTATCTTCAGGTCCTTGCCGTCAGGGCGCTGCTGGAGGAGCTCCTCGATGGTGAGGACCGCCCCGCCAGACGCCCGGACTTTCCGGCGCGCCTCATCGCTGAAGGAGGCGGCCGCCACAGTCACCTTCTTGGTGAGGATGCCGTCGCCGAGGAGCTTGCCGGGGACGATGACCGTCTCCCCGTCCGTGACGTGCTGCTCGAGGCGCCACAGGTTGAGGACGCGCCGCTGCCTTGTCGGTTTCGCGAGGTCGGACGCGACACGTTTCCAGAGCGGCCGCTGCTGCTCGATGGCGAGCCGTTTCAGCTCTCTGATGAGCGCCGTCGTCTGCTTGTTCTTCATCGTGATTTCCTTCTGGGCATTTCCTGTTCACGGAGGCTCCGCGCGTCACGGGACGCGGAGACCTGATTCGCGGGGTGAGGGTGGACGGTCTCCTCGCGCCTCGCGACGCTCGGGACCGTCTCCTCTGATGAGGGGGACGGGGTTCGAACCCGCGCAGGCACTAAGCCACACGGCCCTCAACCGTGCCCGGTTGACCACTGCGGCACCCCCTCAACGGAATGCCTAACTATTTGCGTACTTATGCCGCCTTGACCAGCTTCTCCAGCTCCTTCAGCGTGAGCTGCATCCGCTCTAAGGCGGCGGCGATGATCTGCTGCGGACCAAGCTGTCCCCAGCTCTCGATGGTGAAGAGGAACGTGTCGTCGCTATACGTGACGGTGAGTCCTTTACCAAGGTCCTCGTACGCGTCTGGCGACTCGGCGAGCGCCAGCTTTTTCTCGTCGACGACGAGCTTGCCCCCTTTCTCGGTGACGGCGTCGAGGACTGTCTCCTTCGCCGTTGCGGCAATCGCTTTCGCGTCCGCCTCCTTCCCGATGACGAGGGTCGGCTTCTGCCGGTAGTAGACCAGGGCGGGGCTCCACTTCGCGTGATCCTTCCCGAGGCCGAGCTGCGCCGTGGCGACGAGCTCGATCTCCTGCCCTTCGAGGAGCTTGACGAGCGGGATGTCGGGGAAGACCGGCTTCACCTTCGAGTCCCTCCCTTTGAGGTCCTTCGCGAAGACGACGCACGGCCCTTTCGCCTGGAGCGCGAGGGGAAGCTGGCACTTCGCGCAGCCGGCCCCTTCGCAAGTGCACTCCGCGGGAAGCGTGTAGCCCTCGAGGTCAGAGGTGAGCGGGACGAGGCCGAGGCGGAGGGCAAGGACCTCGTCGTAGAGGACGCTATTGTTCCGCTTGAACTCCACGAGATCGATCGCCATCACCGGCACCTCGTTCATCATGAGGCGTCGCAGGGTGTTGGCGTTCGCCGGGGTAAATCCTGCCAGTTCGTAGGTCGCCTCATTCCCCTTCCCCCCTGTCAGCTTGGTGATTTTCATGATGCGATCCTCAGACCCTGCGGCCGCGCTTGCCGCCTTTCTTCCGGCAGCCGCCGTGCGCCACCGGGGTGACATCCTCGATGAATCCGATGCGGAGCCCTCGCCGAGAAAGGGCGCGGACCGCCGCCTGCGCGCCCGGGCCGGGATTCATGGGACCATTGTGGCCGCCAGGGGCGCGGATCTTGATGTGGAGGCCGCCAATCCCTTTATCGTGACAGATCTCTGCCACTCTCGCAGCCGCCGACATCGCAGTGGTGGGGCTGCTCTCGAGCCGGTCACTCTTCACCATCTGGCCGCCGCTGACGAGCCCGACAGTCTCGCTCCCCGTGATGTCCGTGACATGGATGATTGTGTTGTTGTAGCTCGCGAGGATGTGGGCGACGCCCCAGCGAATCCCCTCCAGGCGAGGCCGCTCCATCGGCGGGCGTCCGCGCCGTTCCCGTTCCGCCATCACTCTTCACCTCGCTTCTCATGGGCGTGCTCGGCGAACCACGTCGTACCGTCCTCGACAGGAACAACCGGCGTCTCAGGGGTCTGGGCAGGAGCGTCGGAGACGACCGGGGCGGCCTTCTCAGGCTCGTCCTTCACCTTCCGTTTCTTCTCGCCGGCGAGCTCCTCCGCCTCCTCGATCGCCTTCTCGTCATAGGCGAGGACCTCCTCCTCCTGCTTCGTCGTCTTTTTCTTCTTCGCCTCGTCCTTGACGCGCTGCTGGACAAGCTCCTCCTCGCTGAACCGCTCAGGGTGCTGCTCGTCCGAGAAGGAGCTCCGCGGCGCGAAGAGGATCGTCGGCTCTTCCTCGACGGTGACGAGGAGGCCGGGGCTCGTGACGACCTTGCCAGTGATCATGATGTGGCGGTGGGTCACCATCTGGCGCGCCTGCCGATGCGTCCGTGCCAGGTGCTTCCTGACGAGGATGCTCTGGAGCCTCCTCTCGAGGACGTTCTTGACGCTGAGGCCGAGAATCTCGTCGAACGTCGCGTCGCGCTTGATCAGGCCGAGCCGCGCCAACCGGGCGAGGAGCTGTTCCCGTTCGCGCTCCGCCTGCTTATCGGTCCGGGCAAGGAGTTTCTTCGCACGGTCCTTGAATCCGGTGAGGGTGCTCACCATCTTCCAGATCTCCTTCTTGTTGCCGAGCCCGTACTCGGCGCGGAGCGCCCGCTCCTCCTCAATGCGGCTCCCTACCCAGGGGTGCATCGGGGTCTGGTATTTCTTCCTGATCTTCCGCGGATCGCCCATGATGAGTCACTCATTTCCTGATGACGTTCACCTTCTTCTTCAAGGTGACCTTCCCTTTGTTGAGCCGGAAATTGCTCTGGGTCCGTTGGCCACGGACCGTGAGGCGAAGCGGGTACCGGACGCCCTTATAGCTCCGGAGCTTCATCTCGCGTTTCTTATCATTATCGAGCGTGTAGGTGATGTCGCCGAGGAGGAGGTGCTTATCCTCGCCAGTCTCGTAGTCCTTGCGGCGGTTGAGCATCCACGAGGGGATGCCGTGCTTCGCGGGGTGCTGGACGACGTCGTTCAGCCGTTTCTCTTCCGCGTCGGTCAGTTCGCCAGTCCGCTTCTCCTTCGGGATGCCCGCGATGTGGCAGAGCCCCGCCGCGAGGCTGTAGCCGATACCCTTGATCTTCTGGAGCGCGATGACGAGCCGCTTCTCTCCTTTCAGGTCGGTATTGGCGATGCGGATGATGTGCTTGAATTCGGTCATGGTCTGCCTCGGTACCAAGGTAGAGGTGCGTAGAGAAACCGTCGTTCCCCGTCGGGAAACAATCGCTGCCCTCCACGCTCTTCACTCGGGCAATGGTGTGGCGAACGGGACTTGATTTATAAAGATGACTGTTTCTTCAGCTTGGAAGAGTGTTTCGAGGATCAGAGCCGACGGATTCCGGACGATTCCAGATGAGGGCGGCGGAGTTCCGGCGAAAGATCAGACAGCTGGGCCTCGTTTTCGGCGACAAAGGGCACAGCTGCAAAGAGACGCTCAGGATGATCGTCGAGCATGGAGGCAGTCCGTTTCTCGCGTTCAAGAAGAACGCGAGCATGAAGGGGCTGAGCCTCTGAGCCACGGAGGTGCGCTTCCGGTTCTGCCCGTTATGGTGGGTGTGGAAGAGCAGCTACTACCATCAGCGCAGCAAGATCGAGAGCGTCTTTAGCGCCATGAAACGGCGTATGGCAGTACGCTTCGCGCGACGACGTTGTCCTCGAGAAGGCGTAAGCTCTTCTTCCGGGTGGTCGCGTATAACGTCCGGCAACTCTTGTACATCTCGTATGCTCCAGAGCACGACCTCTCACTCTGGGTACGAACGGAGTAACGACAAACGACGACAGAAACGCGGTCAACACTACCTCGTAGGCTGCCGCGGAAACATGACGATGAGCCTCTGCTCATCGTTCTGACCGTCGCGGTGCCTCACTTGCCCGAAGCCCAAGGGCTTCGACTCGGCACCGCTCCGGCTCTGATTCCCCGGCGGCAGCCATTATTGAACCGCAGCCAGAACAGACCATTCGTTTTTAAATCAGTATCGACGATACATTTAAGAACCCTGATGATTCGTCCTAGACCACAAGCATCCGGAGATGAGCTCATGGTGGAAGCGTATTGCGTGAAATGCAAGGCGAAGAAGCAGATGAAGGACCCAAAAGCGACGACGCTGGCGAACGGCCGGCCGGCGACAAAGGGGAAGTGCCCGACGTGCAGCACCGGGATGTTCCGCATCGGCGGCGCTAAGAAGTAGAAACCTCTAGAGTGGGGTAGAATTCTAAGATAATTCTAAGATAAGGGGTGCGTCGCCGCACCCCTTATAAACGCTGACGTCGATAACGCTGTGGTGAGGAGTTATGACAACAGCGGCAACAGTGGTGACGACAGCGATTAATCTTAAACTTGTCGAATCCGTGCAACGCCCCCGGCGCGGGGCGCCGGGCTATGGTCTCCTGGCCATTATGCGCGTTCTCGTCT
>JBBIPM010000032.1:11785-12470 GCA_037442865.1 Candidatus Woesearchaeota archaeon | reverse complement strand
TTGTACAACTTGACTGATAATGAGATTCAAATCATAGAGGAGAGTCTAAAATGAAACAGATTATGTCAAACAAGAAGGCTCAAGGAGGAGAAATAGTACTATACGCTATTGTCTTTGTTGTGTTTTTTATTATTGGCGGTATCATAGGTTCGCTTTCATTGCCTGAATTTCCCGGCAGGTTTTATGTTAGTGGATTAGTCTTTAGTATTTTCGGCACTGGCGCAGGAATATTCATAATAAAATTGGTGATGCACAGATAAACATGGCTAAATCGCAAATCCTCGTGGATATTGAACCGTCTGTCCTGAAGTGGCTTATTGAAAGCTCGGGGTGGACTGGGGAAGAGGTAGCCAAAAGGCTCAAGACAGGCCCTCAAACTGTCCAAAAATTCATAAGCAATGAGAAAAAGCCGACGTACAGGCAGTTGGAAGAATTATCCATTATTTTCAAGAGGCCTATTGCATCTTTTCTATTAAGCAAGCCGATTCCTGAGAAGCCAAAGCCAAAAGACTACAGGATGCTTCCTAATAAGACAAATATCTTCAACAAAAAGACCATTCTAGTTATGAGGAAGACGAGAAAATTGCAGGAATTAGGCAAAGAGCTTTCTAGAAATATCGCCTATGATACTGCCTCGAAAATAAAAAGAGTGAAAATCACCGAAAGCCCAGAAGCTATTGCATCA
>JBBIPM010000032.1:0-11775 GCA_037442865.1 Candidatus Woesearchaeota archaeon | reverse complement strand
GGCAATTATTCGGCTTGACTGATGAGAAGCAAAGAAAACTCAAGTCCGCTCGTGAGCTTTTGAATTACTTAAGGGACGTTTTAGAAGAGCATAACATTTACTTGTTCCAATTCTCGATGCCTATAGAGGACGCAAGGGGCTTCGTATTTGTTGATGAGACACCAAACGTGATAGTCGTCAGCATCAAAGACACCATTGAAGCAAGGATTTTCTCTATCATGCACGAATTTGGGCACATTCTTCTCGGAGAATCCGTTGCCAGATGTAACTTCAATCTACAAAGATGATGTCGAAAGATGGTGCAATGAGTTTGCGTCAGGATTCTTGCTGCCTAAAGGTCTTGCGAAAGAAGTGTTTGAGCAAAACAAAACCAATCTTCTCCAGAGAGACGCTTTGAAGTCAATGTCGAACATGTATAAAGTAAGCAAGGCTATGCTTCTTCTCAACATGCTGAAACTAAAGTATATCAGCAAAGAGGTTTATGACGACAAATTAAGCCAGTATAAGGCAGAAATCCTGCCTAAAAAAAGCAAGGCGACCAAAGGCGGAGGTGTTGCCCCTGACGTAAAATGTCTTTCTGAAGTCGGAAACAAGTTTGTTTCGCTGGTCGCCAACAATTACGACAAGAACTACATCACCTACACAGATGCACTCAGCTATCTCTCCATAAAATCCAAGAGCTTCAACAAGGTACTCTCAAAGGCGAAAAAATGACTACTAATGTTTACATCATTGACAGTTCTTCCCTCATAGAACTAAACAATCATAACGCAATGGATGTTTATGTTAGCGTCTGGAAGAATATAGGTGAACTGATACAAAATGACAGGTTAATCGCTCCAAGAGAAGTACTCAATGAAATTAAAGACTATGATGATACTCTGGCGAATTGGGCTAAAAAGCAGAAAAAGCTGTTTAAAGCACCAACTGCAAAACAAGTCCAGGTTGTCCAAGAGATTCTGAAGAATTATCCTTCTCTTGTAGATGTTAGTGCTAAGCACTCGGCAGATCCTTGGGTTATAGCCCTAGCTATTGAATTAGCAAGCCAATCACGGCAGACATTAATTCAAATCAAGAGAATAGTTGTGACTGAGGAGAAAATACGAGGAAACCGTGTCAAAATACCGTATGTCTGCAATCAGAAAGCGGTCGAATGCATCGACATTGTCGAAATGTTCAGGACTGAGGGCTGGAAATTCTAAGTTTATAAAGAAAACAGCCGAATTCTTAACAGCCGACGGTTAACATCTACGGATTGAACAATACGAGCTACTCAAGTCCGTCTGTTTCATGGTTGTGTCTCGGAGCGCCAGTAAAGGCGGCGCGCCAGCGCTACGCGCGCTCCGGATACAACCTTTTAAATGTCCAAATAAGAAGATTCCCACTTAATCTGACTTAACCAATCTAATCTGACTTAACCAATCTAATCTGACTTAACCAATCTTCGGATACTTTTTTAAACGCCCCTCCGTTCCGCCGACCCATGGATGAGGGAGCGATCTGGACGGAGAAGTACCGTCCCAAGACCTTCGCTGAGGTGAAGGGGCAGCGCAACATCGTCGCTAAGGTGGAGGCGTTCGTGGCGCAGCGGAACATGCCGCACCTCCTCTTCGCCGGCCCCGCCGGGGTGGGGAAGACGACCTTGTCGCTCATCGTTGCCCGCGCCCTCTACGGCGAGGAGTGGCGCGGCAACTTCCTGGAGTTGAACGCCTCGGATGAGCGGGGCATCGATGTCGTCCGGGTCAAGGTGAAGGATTTCGCGCGGACCAAGGCGATTGGCGACGTTCCGTTCAAGATCATCTATCTCGATGAGTGCGACGCCTTGACGAAGGAGGCGCAGCAGGCGTTGCGCCGCACTATGGAGATCTTCACCCAGACGTGCCGGTTCATCCTGAGCTGCAACTACAGCAGCAAGATCATCGACCCGATCCAGAGCCGGTGTACGCTCTTCCGGTTCAAGCCGCTCCCGAAGGAGGAGCTCGTCGCCATCATCCGGACGGTGGCGGGAGCCGAATCCTTGACGCTGGATGCCGAGGCCGAGGATGCGCTCGTCGAGTTGTCGGGCGGCGATGCCCGGCGTGTCGAGAACCTGCTCCAGGCGTGCGCCGCCTTGGGGAAGGAGGTGACTGAGGAGAGCGTCTTCTCCATCGCCTCCTACGCGAAGCCGGCCGAGATCTCCTCGTTGCTCGCGCTGGCGACGAGCGGCGATTTCCTCGCCGCCCGGAAGCGGCTCCTCACCATCATGCTCGACTACGGCCTCTCCGGCTTCGACGTGATTAAGCAGCTCCAGCAGGCGGTCTGGAAGCTGGAGGGCGTGGATGACCGTCGGAAGCTGGAGTTGGTGAAGCTCTGCGGCGAGGCCGAGTTCCGGATGGTGGAAGGGAGCGACGCATATCTCCAGCTTGAGGCGCTCCTCGCCGCGTTCATGCTCACGTTGCGGTGAGTTCTTTTTCTCCCGGTCCGTCGTTGCCGGTCCTCCTCCCTTCTCGCTCTTCCTTTTCTTTCTTCTCTTCCCGGAGTCGCGTCGATCTCAGGGAAGGGGGGAGAGAGGGATGGAGAAGGAGGAAGGGGTTTATCCGCTCCGCGACGCATCTACGGGTATT
Source organism: Candidatus Woesearchaeota archaeon (assembly GCA_037442865.1). GTDB lineage: Archaea > Nanobdellota > Nanobdellia > Woesearchaeales > UBA525 > UBA153. The sequence goes on along the minus strand of JBBIPM010000032.1, from coordinate 9,172 downwards.
GGTTGGGGAGGGGGGTGAAGCCGCCTCCGCCGTTGTAGATGCGGCTGCTCCGCCAATGGATGTTCGGGGACCCGAAGCCGTACGGGTAGCCGTAGTAGGGGCGGTGCATGTTCGGGATATAGGTGACCGGGTAGCGTGGGTAGACCGCTTGGCGGATGTTGCTGAGGTGGTAGTCTGCGCCGTAGCGGGTGAGCGCTACCGGTGGGCTGAGATAGTCATACATACCTTGCGCGGAGGGGAAGGTGCTGGTGTAGGCGCCGATGCGCGGTTGTCCATACTCGACGGGGTAGACGTACGCGTGGGCGCTCATCAGGGTGGCGAGCGCCATCAAGGCGCCGACGACGATAAGGCTTATCTTATTGAGCAGCTTCATGGTGGATACCTCGTTTTGTTGTCACCCGTTAGTGTTCTTATCTATTTAAATCTTTCGTTTTATTACCATTTAACAGTAGTATAATTGCTGCATTATTCTGGGGGCATAGTGGTGAGGGCGGCTGATGATGGGCTGGCAGTGGTATGGACGATGGTTCTTCCCCGTCGGAACGGCGCGCTCGCTCGTCGCCCTCTTCTCATGATTATCACCGCCGCGCCTCGGTCGATAAAATCCATTCTATATAGAAAATATTTTTGCGATAAAAAAAGGACTAGACGATATCCTCCTCCGCGACGACGATGAAGTCCCCCATGGCAATGACTGCGGAGAAAGGGATCAAGGACTCTCCCTCCTTGTTCTTCTCCAGCTCGAGCTTGTCCGAATACGGCGTCTGGTTCCGGAGCACGATATGGATCAGCTCGCCGCTGCTCGTCTCGAAGACGACATCGCCCACTTCGCCGAACCGCTTCCCCGTCTTGGAGACAACGGTCTTGCCGATGATCTGCCGGGATAACTTCTTCTCTTCGTCCGCCATGGGGCCATCACCACATAAACCTGATGAAACCGCTGACGCGCGCGAGATATATAAATCTTTTCGTTGGCCCCGACGAGCAAACCTTTATATATACCGCTTCCTTCGCACTGTTCTGTGCATCTCGTATGAAGAACGATCTCGACAAGGCGGTCTTCTCCTACACCACCTCCAGCCCCGGCCACGAGCTCGAGGAAGAGAACAGGCTCCTCAAGGAGACGGTCGAACAGCTCCGGACCGAGCTGGACCGCTTCAAGGCCCCCGCACTCCTCCTCGCCGAGGTAGGTGACATCATCTGGAAGCGGCAGCGTCGCTACGCGGTGATCAAGGTGCCGAATGGTAACCAGTTCTTCGTCGAGATCGGCAGCGATGTGCCGGAGCTGATACCCGGCGACACCGTCCTGGTCGAGCAGAAGAACCTCACCGTCGTCGAGAAGGTGAGCTCCCCGAAGAAGTTCGCCGTCGAGCAGTTCGTCATCCTGGAGAGGCCGATCATCACCTGGCAGGAGATCGGCGGCCTGCAGCAGCAGATTGAGGAGATCAAGGAGGTGATTGAGCTCCCCCTCATCAAGCCGGAGCTCTTCCGGAAGGTTGGTATTACGCCGCCGAAAGGGATTCTTCTCTACGGACCTCCGGGCACGGGAAAAACCCTCCTCGCCAAAGCGGTGGCCAACTCGACGAGATCAACCTTCATCGAGGTGGTCGGCTCGGAGCTCGTCCAGAAGTTCATCGGCGAAGGGGCGAAGCTCGTGAAGGAAATCTTCGAGCTGGCCCGGGAGAAGGCGCCCTCCATCGTCTTCATCGACGAGATCGATGCGTTGGCGTCGAAACGGATCGATATGGGCACCTCGGGTGAGCGCGAGGTGCAACGGACCTTCATGCAGCTCCTCGCCGAGATTGACGGCTTCAAGAACCTGGGGAACGTCAAGATCATCGGCGCCACGAACCGGAAGGATATCCTGGACGAGGCCGTCGTCCGCCCGGGACGGCTGGACCGCCTCATAGAGGTGCCGAATCCGACCATCGACGGGCTGCGCGAGATCTTCCGGATCCACACGAAGCTGATGCGGATCGAGAAGCGTGCCGACCTCGAGAAGGTCCTGAAGAAGATGGAAGGATTCTCAGGCGCGGAGATCAAGGCGGTCGTCACCGAAGCCGGCTACTTCGCCATCCGGGCGAACCGGACAATTGTCAAGGAGGCGGACCTTTTCAAGGCAATCATCAAGGTGAAGCGGAACGAATCCCGCGAAGGCGGCGACTATATGGGGATGTTCGGCTGATCCGGACGAGGCGGACCTCTAAACGGAGCACGGTTGGGTGGAGCATACCGCGCATCCGGAAGCTCCGCAACCGCTTCGCAACAGGTTGTTCTGTAGGTTTGAGCCGGAACGGACGTGCGATGAGGCCTGGCGGGCTGAACGGAACGCTCTGTCGGTCTCCGCTCCTCGCCCCGCGCCAATCGTGATCGATGGGCGTCGCGCAACGAGCGAGGTCCGGCCGGCAGGACCTCTTCCGCTCATCCTCGGCACTGCTCTCTCATCCTCACTGCCACCGCTCCGCGTCACGGATGCTCTGCTCAGACCGTAAGGAGTGCTTTGCCAGCGCGTAAGCCGATAACGTCCTGACGGGGAGGTTGACAAGAACCCTCTCTTGCTCGTCCGGCGTCGTGATGGTGAGCCAATCCTCCGCGTCAAGCCACCACCCGTCGAGCGCCGCGCGCCGGACAGACGGCCAGAGCTCACCAATCCCCAGACACCGACTCTCTTTCGCACCGAACGCGAGAGGATAGAACGCATCACCACTCCACGCGGGATAGGCGGAACGCTGCCGCCTCTCCCCTCGTTGCAACAGGATGGTGAAACCGCACGGATACTCGTCAGCCACCCCTGGCACGTAGAGGGTCGAACCATACAGTCTCAGCCGCTGCTCTCGTCTGCTCAGCGTCCCGATGAGCTGGAGGAGCGTCATGTGAGAGGTGCCGAGCAGGAGCGGAACAGGGACATCCCTGGTCGCACACCCGTGTTGGGCGAGGTAGTACAGCTCTCGCTCTTGGTCGGTAAGCATCGACTATCACCGATGCGACGATTTTTATACTTATCCCTTCTTCCCCTCTTCCGCCCCGCGATGACGAGGTGAACACCCGAGCCAGGCTTCGGCGATGGCTGGTGGAGTAACTGCGGAGCGGGGCGACTCTCTTTCACGGCGTCGGCATGGCTCGCCGCTCCGCCGTTACCTCATAGGTACCTCATAGGACCCTGAAGTCGACGCAGACCCGAAACAGGCGCGGCGAGTGCTGGCCCGACGGAGTGATCCCGAGGACTCTTATCCTTCGCCTGTTCCGCGCCGCTCCTGCCTCCGCTTTCTCCGCCGCCTGGTCGAACCCCCCTTCCTTTTCGAAATCATACAGGTGGATAACTGTTCCTTTCTTCGCCAGCAGGAACGCCTCATCGAGGAAGTCGTGTCCGGTGTGCGGGAGGGGCATCACGATCCGTTCAAAGAATATCTTCTTCTCGGCGAGAAGCGGAGCCACGTCGCGGACATCCCCTTGGATCAGGACGACGTTCGTCAACTTGTTCAGCCGGATATTCTCGAGGCCGAGCTCGTGCCCCTCCTCGTTCAGCTCGATCCCCACAACTTCGGACGCCTCCGTGCTCTTCGCGATGACGCAAGGATAGGGTGCCGCTCCGGAGAACATGACGAGCACCCGCTCCCCCGGCTTCACCAGCGACGCGATCCGCTTCCGCTCCGTCGCGGACCGGACAGAGTAGTAGACCTTTTCCACGTCGATGGTGAGGAGCGTCCTGTTCTCCCGGAGAACTGTTGTTCGCGTGTCTTCGCCCGCGAGGAGCGCGTACCGTTGCAGCCGCAACTCTCCCTCGTGGCCGCCGAGCCTCTTCAGCACGGTCCGGACCCCTTTCTGGGAGGAGAGGATGGCGGCGGCGATGAGCCGCTCCTTCTCCCGCAGCGTGTCATCCACCTCGATGATCGCGATGCTTCCTACGACATCGTACGAGGCGGTGAGGCGTCCGCGCTCCTCCTCGGTCAGCGTCCCGGCGAGCACCGCTTTCAGGGTGCCGTGCCGCTTCGTCGCCCGGAGCGTCCGCTCTTCGAACGCGATTGGCAGCGTCGTCGCGAATCGCTCCGTGACCGGGAACCAGATGCTCCCTCCCTCTTTCTCGGCGAGATACTCTTCGTGGAACCGTCCCTCGGTCTGGAGCCGTCGCTTGACCCGTTCCGCGTCCCTGAGCAGGGCCCGTGCGCAGAGGACCATGCGGGGAGGAACCTTCAGGGTTTTATATTCCTTGCCGCTGCGTCCGCGTCGACGAGTGCGTCAAGGTAGTCGAGTAGCGCGCCGAGGAACACCCCTTCGGTGAGGATGCCGCGGAGCTCGCTCCCCGCGAGGACGAGGAGGGCGTGCTCGTCGCGTTCGATGAGCACCTTGTTCGCCTCGAAGAGCGTCGCCCCATCGGGGATGCCGCGCCGTTCCGGTCGGCCAATCCTCGCCGCGTCGATGAGTTCGAGGGTGTCGGCGTAGGAGCGGCCATCCTTCGAGGAGGTAGGCGCCGAGGACGACGCTGATGATGCCGGTCGTCTGGAGCAGAGTGAGCCGCTCGCCGAGGAAGATGAAGGCGAAGAGCGTGGCGAGGACCGGGCTGAGGAGGAGCACAGGCCCCGCGACGCTGAGCGGGAGGTGGCGCATCGCTTTCGCGTAGAGGACGAAGGCGAGGGCGTTGATTGCCGCCATGAGGAGGATGAGCCCCAGCACGACAGGGGTGAGGAGCGAGAGGTCGGTGACGAAGAAGAGCGGCAGGGCGAGGAGTGCGGCGATGATGCTTACCATCGCGCTATATTCGAGCGCGTGCGATTCCTCGAGCCCTTTCTTCTGGAGGATGCTCGCCATGCCGGTGAGGAGCGAGTCCATCCCCGCATAGACCATCCAGCCCGCCATGGTCCGCCTCTAGAGAAAGCCTCTAGAGAAACTCTCCCAGGCCGCGTTGCCTGTTCGCCCCTGTCCGGAGCCGTTCGAGTGCGCTCGTAATCCGCTCCTCGCTGAACTGGTGCTTCTCGACGAGGAGCGCGCGGAGTCGCTCTTCGTCGATGGGGCGCCAGGCGAGGGTGTAGTCGTCGGTCACCGGCATCCCGGTGAATGTGTCGCGGAGGGAGCGCCACGGGAGTTCGGGGTACTGCTCGTCCCAGCCTACTGCGGCGAAGAGCGCGTCGTCGTCGCTATGCGCCGCGAGGAGCTTCAGCGCCTTCTTCGGGCCGATCCCGGTGATGCCCGCCCGGTTGTAGTCCGTGCCGACGAGGAGTGCGAGGAGGATGAGCCGCTCCTGGCTCAGGCCGAGCCGTTGCAGTGAGCAGTCGAGGATGAGCAGCTCCGGGCCGGTCGTCTCGTAGGCGAGCGTGCCCGGCCGTTTCCGTTTCCCGGTGAGGTTCAGGTTCTTCACGACGCGGTGCGCGCCGAAAAGGAAGCTGTCCACGTCCTGGCTCACCACGGCGTAGGCGTCGCCGCGCTTGACGAGGTGGGCGGCTTGCGCCTCCCCCTCGCTCGGCGCCTGAATGACGGGGAGGCCCAACGCATCGAGGAGGAGCTTCGCCTCCGCGACCATTTCGGTCGTGAGCCGGCTCGTCCTGCCCGCATACTTCTTCATCTCCGCGACGTCCTGCCGGGCTTCCGCCTCGCGGAGCTTGAAGAGCGCCGCGGCCTTGGCGTCACTCCTCCGTTCTCGCTCCTGCCGCTTCAGCTCCGGCGGCTGCCCGTCGAAGACGAAGGCGAGCTTCAGCCCGTGCGCCATCAGCGTCGTGGAGCGCGAGAAGAGGCCGATGAGGTGGCTCGTCACGTTTCCCTTGCTGTCCTTCAGCGGCGTCCCATCCGGCATCCTGATCGTGGTGAGGAACTGGTAGAGGAGGTTGAAGGCGTCGACCGCGAGGACCTTCCCTTTCAGCTCCTCGATCCGGATACTCTTCCCTTCCAGCAGCTCCGCGATGGCAACGCCCATGTCCTTCCGCAGTCTCGAAACCTATTTAAAACTCTTTGCTCCGGATTACGGAGCGGATACCCGCCAATCGACGCCGCTCGTGGCGCTTTTCTTCTCGCTCTCTCTTTTGACCTTTCTTTTCATCGGTGATCTCAGCATATTCCTTCTCGTTCCGCCCGTGTATTGGTGGTTCGGTCTCGGTTCTCTCTTCCTCGGATTTCTTCTCTTCTTTCTCGTTCTCCGCTTCTCTTCTTTCTCGTTCTCCGTCTTCTTCGGAAGAACGCAGTCCTGTTCGCTCGCCGTCTCGCGTCGGGCGAGCGCGTGGATACGTTATCGCGGGCCGCGGCCCGGGCCGCTGACCGCGCACTCCTTTCTCGGAGCGATCCCTGGTCAGCGGTCGAGCGGTTGAGGACGAAACGTTCTCCGTTCGTGGGGGGGTTCGGCCTCTTCACTCGCGCCCGTGAGTTTCGGATCCGCCTCGAAGGAGAAGCGTTGCCTGTCGCGACGGGGGTTGACTGCGAGATCATGGTCCATGATTTTTTGTCTGGCGTTCGTATCGTCATAAGGCGGCCGTCATCGCTGCTCAGAACGATGAGATTATTCTGGTGGTTATTGAGAATAAAGGGGCTGTCACCGCCAACGGCACCATCATCTGACGCGTGGATCTCGATACCGGCGCGGTTCTCGATCCGCACGGAGATGCTGTTGCTTCATTGAGCTACGGCTGGAATGGTTCGAGGATTGTATGGGGCGGGGTGACGATCTGCTCGACCTTGTCCGGCGGTGTTATCGAGCGGCCACTCCCCGATGCGACGTTGGCGAAACTCTTCTTCGCGCTCTCTTTTCTCGTCGGTGAATCCCGGTATCGCGTCAGAGCTCCTTCACGACGAGCCCCTTGAACTCGTGGGCGAGCATCCCCTTCGCCTTCTTCGTAATCTCGCCGGTCGTCAGGTAGAGCGCCGGGAGGTTCTTCGCCTGTCCCTGGAGCTTCGCGCTTGCGAGGTCGCCATCGTTGCTCCGCGCCTTCTTCTTCGCTTTGCAGAAGTATTCGACCTTCCCCACCGGCGTCGGGAGGAGGATGATCAGGTCGAGCTCGCTCCTCTTCCGGATCAGCGTCGCATCCTTCACCGTGATGTCATGCTTCTTGAAGAAGCGTTGCACCTCGTCATAGAACTCGTCTTCGATTCCGACGGGGAGGAGTTGCTGCTCGGGAGGCGGCGTCTCCTTCTGGCTCCGAGGTTCCCGTCTTCTCGTCTCGGGTTTCGGCTTCTCGCGTTCCCGCTTCTCCGTCTCTCTCGTCGGTTGCTGCGCGGCGAGTGAAGATGAGGTCGGTTGCGGCGTCGCGGTGGTCTCCGGTTCCGCTTCCCGCTTCTCCTCCTTCTCCAGGTGCGGCTCGATCCCCCAGCGCGCGGGTTGCGGCATCGGTTCCGGCGGCGCGGGTGCCGGTTCCACTCTCGGCTCCGCGAGCATTCCGAGCGCCCGCTTGATCAACTGCTCCGCTTCCGCGTCGCTGACGAGGTAGTATTTCCACCAGAGCTGCTCGCCCTCCGGTGCGTTGACGGTGAGCGGGATGGCGAAGTCCTTGATGTTCCGGAGCGAGACGCGGGTGAGCGCCTCATGCGCCGTGTCTCTGAGGACCTTCTTCTCCCTGAGGAGCGCATGGGTGCGCCTGTCCTTCTCGTTCAGGTGCTGCGCTATCTTCTCGAGCACCCCCGGCTGGCTCGGGTCGTAGTAGAACGGGCTGCCGCCGAGCTTCGTCTTGCTGATCGCCACCTGCCCCTTGTTGCTCAGCTCGCTCAGCATCGCTCCGAGGAGGATGGTATCCCCTTGCTTTAGCGCCTTCTTCAGCTCGTTCGGGATGATCGGCCCGCGCATCCTGACGACGCGGAGCACCTCCTCCCGGCTGATCGGCTGCATCACCATGGTGAGAATCCAGAGCGAAGGCGTATTTAAGGATTTGTTTCCGTCAAGGTCTGAACGTAGCGCCGCAGCGGTCGCCATTCCACGCGGAGGACGACATACAACCGAGTATCTGTGGGGAGTTCCTTTCGTCCTGAGAGTGAGACGCGACGATCCTTTGCCGACCACGGGGCGAACGACTCAACGTGACGGCGCCACTCATTTCTACTTCAGCCTTCACGGCCGTTTCCAGACTATCTCGTAATAGGTGGTATCTCCTTCCTCGTCGACGATGCCGATGAGCAAGCGTTTCTTCGTGCTGTGCGCCACCCGGTTCTTGGCGGCGAAGTCGTGCCAGGTCAATGCCTGGCTCTCGTGGATCGGGAAGAGGACCCAGCGAGCATGGTCCTCGCCCGGCTTGACGCCCCGGTCGTAGACCCGGAAGTCGGCACCGAATTTCAGCGCCGTCTTGACGATGTAGCCCCGGTTCCGCATGTCCCGGAAGACGACATATTTGGTCCAGAACCCTGGTTGGAGCTGTTTTGCCTTCCGGATCAGCGTTTCGGTCGTGTAGGCCTTGCCGCGCGGAGGCGTGACGTTCAGCTTCTCTTTCTCCATGAGGTAGAGCGCTTCGAGCAGGCTGAGCTGCACCCTGCCTTTGTCGATCTCGCCGAACCGTGATTGGGCGTAGAGGTCGCGGGCAGCGTCGCTGTCTTCGGTGAGGACCTGCTCGTCGCCAAGGATTGCGTTCACCTTCTCTCGCGCCTTCTTCGGCTTGGTCGGGGCTTCGCCTTCCTCTTCCTCGCTGACGGGCGGCTCTTTCGGTTCGGCCTTCCTTTTCGGCATGGCGTCACGATTCCCGGAGCGTTTATATAGTTACCTGAATTTATTGTCTATATAGTTATCTTACTGTTCGGGAAGGCCATATTTAAAAACGTCGCCATCTTCCCGTCGCCATGCCTTTCGAGATCACCTTCCTCGGCACCAGCTCCATGGTCCCCACCAAGGAGCGGAACGTGCAGGCCATCCTCCTTGAACGGGAAGGCGAGCTGCTCCTCTTCGACTGCGGCGAAGGGACGCAGCGCCAGATGAACATCGCCGGCCACAGCCGCGCCAAGATCCGGAAGGTCTTCCTTACGCATTGGCACGGCGATCACGTCGGCGGCCTCATCGGCCTGATCCAGACGATCTTCAACTCCGACTACCAGGAGACGCTCCACATCTACGGCCCCAAAGGGACGAAGCGGCGGATAGAGCACCTGCGCAAGAGCGTCGATTTCGAGAACAAGGTCTCGCTCGAGATCCACGAGCTGCAGCCCGGCCCGGGCGAGCTCCTCCTCGCCTGCGACCACCACGACTACACGGTGGAATGCGCGCAGCTGCGTCACG
>JBBIPM010000031.1:0-12543 GCA_037442865.1 Candidatus Woesearchaeota archaeon | reverse complement strand
CGGTGTCACCTCTCACGATGAACCAGTCCGAACGAGAAAGCAGCACCGCCCACCGACGACGCGCGTATACGCGCAGAGGGCGCAATCCCCTCATCTTCCTCGAAAACGAGAAGAGATACCCGCGCGTCGCCTGTACGTGGACCGAGACGGAAAGCCATCCTGAAAGCATCATCCTCGCAGGCACGATCGGCGACCGGGTCGGAAAACTGCTCCGACGATATTCCCGAGAGGATGACCTTCCGAAGCAAGCGGCGAGATTCATTTGCCATGACGTGGCGTGGTACGCCGCGGGGATCAGGGAACGGCTCAGACCTGTTGCGCCCATCTATATCGGGATACTCTACGAACTCCTCGAGATACAACCGATAATACCCGGCGACACGCCCGCGCTGATCCATCTGATTGACGAGGAGCTGCGTGCGACGTGCAAAAAATGGTCATACTTGCTGTACCAGTGCCCGCACTCCGCGCTCCACCTCGGGAGGATCGACGGCCACGACATCGCCTTCTGGAAGAACGGCTCTGGCGCGGTCCACCTCACCACGACCCAGGAGATGGTGAAAGGCTATGAGCGGGCAACGGGCAGATTCTTGACGCCGATGGCCTTCTCTCCAGCGACGATCAAGGAACGGGCGGCAGCGACAGGGATCCATACGCTCTAGCCGGCTCTTCGACGGATGACGGTCAGAGTACCCACGGCGCGTCGTCCCGTGAACAGCAGGACCTCCCCGTCAGGGAGAAACATGGACGCGGCACGTGCGCCAAAGAGCTCAGTCGCCTCAGAATCGCTCGAGACGAAACATTTTTATCGGGTCGAGAACGCGGAGACGCCGTGACGCCCGTCATCATCGTCAATTTCAAGACCTATGCGGAAGCGACAGGCGCGAAAGCGGAGCGGCTCGCCCGGATCTGCGCCGAAGTGGCGAAGAAGAAGAAAGCAGACATCCGCGTCGCGGTCCAGGCAACGGACATCTATCGGATCAGCCGCGCAGTGAGCATCCCGGTCTACGCGGAGCACGTCGACCCCATTGACCCGGGCAGGAACACCGGGTTCACCCTCCCAGAGGCGGTGAAGGCGCAAGGGGCTCGCGGGACGCTGCTAAACCACAGCGAGCACCGCTTGGACGCGGAGACGCTGCTCCGCTCGGTGAAGGAGGCGAAAGAAGCGGGTCTGGCCGTCGTGATCTGCGCCGCGACGCCAGAGGAAGGGGCGGCCTACGCGACGCTCTCCCCTGAGTTCGTGGCGGTGGAGCCGCCGGAGCTGATCGCCGGGAAGGTCTCGGTCTCGGAGGCAAAACCGGAGGTGATCGCGCGGGCCGTCGCGATGATCACCGCGCCGTTGCTCGTCGGGGCCGGCATCCACACCGGGAAGGACGTCGCTGTGGCGCTGAAGCTCGGCGCGAAGGGAGTGTTGCTCGCCTCCGGCGTCACCCAGGCGCCTGACCCGAAGAAGGCGCTGCTTGCGCTGCTGACGGAGTGAGCCACCAATTCTCCAGAAGGTTCCTGCCGTCGTCATTTTCATCGCCAACCACCGGTTCCGCGTCGCCTTGGCGCGGAAAGCAAAGAGCCTTCGATGCGAAGAATGCTCGGACACGGCGTCGAGAATCAGTCCGATGAGCGCCGCGGCGAGGAACGCTCGTCGCCTTGGCGCGGAAAGCAAAGAGCCTTCGATGCGAAGAATGCTCGGACACGGCGTCGAGAATCAGTCCGATGAGCGCCGCGACGCGGAACCCGTTCACTTCACCACAATATTCAAGTCGAGGTCGGCGTAGAAGCTCGAAGAGGAACCCGTGATATTCGTGATGTTCAACCGGTAGGTGTATTGCCCCGCCACCGCGTCCTTCGGGATCTGGATCCCGACAGGGAAGGCCTTCCGGTCGTACCGTTTCAAGGTGAACGGCTCATCGATCAGCTCCATGGTGGGACATGAAGGAGGAGGAGAAGAAGAATCACAATTCGATCCTGTCGGCGCAGTCTGCGCCTTGATCGCTTTCACCGCCTTGAACGTCGCCTGGACTCCTTCGAGCTGGTTCGAGACCGCGACGGGAAAGATGAGCATCTCCTTCCGCGCCCCGGCTTTCACGTTCTGGAGCGTCGCCACCCGGTCATTGCTGCTCAGGAGGATGTCGAAGAGCTGGGATTCCAGCGCATGGCTCACCTGTTCCGGCATCGCCTTCGCCTTGTCGAAGATGCCATAGATCAGGGCGATGCCGCTCCCGACGATGATGAGTCCGAGGATCAGGACGACGAGCGTATTGACTGCCAGTTCCATGCCGCGCCTGCCCCGGACGAGTCGTTCCATACGCGTGCCTCGCACTGCAGAGAGAAAAGAAAGACGTTAGCTCTTCATGAAGTGGTACTCGCGGACGAGGATCGTCATGAAGATGAGGAGGAGCACCGCTCCCCCGAGGAGGACGGAGAGCCCGAACCAGATATCGGTGCTGAAGCTGATGATCCGGTAGAACCCGTACGCCATGATGAAGACGCCGAGCCAGAGGAACTTGTCCAGGATCAGCTTGAGGATGTCGAACTCCTCCTGCCGCGTCAAGTGCCGTTTGATCTTGGTCATAGGAATCACCTCTCAGCTCGTCACTTTCAGCGTGAACTGTATGCTATCAACTTCGTCACTAGGAGTCGGTGTATTGGCACCGAACGCAACAGCGCTACCATATGCAGTGAGCGTACAGATATAGACCTTGCCAGGCTCCAAGTTCACAGGTGGCGACGCTTGATTATAACCATAGATGTTCATCGGAATCCCCTTGGGCGTCCCGGGTTCAATCTTCAGTTCATCAACATCCAGGTACGGAAGCTTAGAGGCAGTCAATCCGCCGGTGCAACTGGTCAGTCTGACCGTGAAATAGTTTTTGGTCGGCCATTTGTTGTAGATCCCGGCCTTTATCTGCTCAAAATTCTTCCCGGCCTTGACAACGATTTCAGGCTGGCCGACAACGAACGGCTCGTGGCTGGTCGGTTCCTTCCCAATCGTCTCGATGGGGATCGTGTCCGGGAGCTTGTTGATCTTGCCGAAGAGCCCTTTCACGAACCCAATCCCTAATCCCAAGAGCATCATCGCGATGACGAGGATGACGATCGTGTTGACGCCTATCTCGAGAGAACCTCGCTTGTTCCGAGCGGTACGCATAAGACACCTCACCAGCTTGATGGGTTCTCCCCGAAGAGCATCATTTATAAATGTTGCTGTTCTCCGCGACAATCTCCGCGTCAGGGAGCCCGAGGAAACCCTTGTCGCCGGTAAGGAACCGGAGCCCGAGCTCTTTGGCGAGGAGGTACCCCGTGGCATCGAAGAAGGAGAGCGACTTGTGTTCAGCGCGGAACTCCATGGCTGCGAGCATCGTCGAGAGACGGACAGGCATGGCCCGTTCCTGGAGCCGTTTCGTCCAGTAACGGGCCGTCTTCTTGCCGAACTGACGGAGCAGGACGTGATGGAGCTCGGCGAGGTTCAGCTCAGAGGTGAGGATCGGCTCGTCGAGGAACCGTTCATAGGCGGGACTCTTCCGGATGAGCTCGATCAGAGCGTAGGTGTCGAAGAAGTAAGCCATCATTCTCGCCCGAGCTTTGAACCGAGCTCCTCGTCCGCTGCACGCATGACCGCCTCAGTCGTCCCGTTCCATCCGGAAAGCTTGCCATAGAGGTCACGTGCGCGGAGGCTCTTCCGCGGCTTGAGGTAAAGTATGAGCGACTCGTCGGGAACGAGGCCTGCTCGCCGTACCTGCTCTTTCGGGATGATGACGCCGAAGGAGTTCCCCCAGCGCCGCAGACTCGTCTCGATCTCAATCACGGTAGTTATACAGTATAACTCCTTAATAAAGGTTGCGGCGTGCGAGACGGAGAGCGTCCGAGAACGAGAGCGTCCGAGAACGATAGAGACACGCAGATCATATCGCTGAGAAGATCACGGGGTGGAAGACCGGCTCAGTAGAAAAGTGAGTGCCGCGCGTAAGGTCGAGGCGTTCCGATTCGGAGAGTGAAGGGCGACGAGGGGGTTGCCCCATCCGGGAAGGAGCCCCCACTATGGTGCACACACTCCGCCTCGAAGCGCGGCACAGAGCGAGCGGAGTGAACTTATCTACTGAGCCGGAAGACCCAAAGTTTTATATATTTCCCGTCCTTGAGGCGAGTTCAGGTGATGTGATGGAACGGGCTATCCTCGGGATCACGGTGATCGTCGCGCTTGTGGCGGTCGTCGGCATCTTCTCCTCGTATGATTTCGGCTCGGCCGATGCGATCGGCGGCGACGCGTTGACGGGCAACGTGGTGGCGTCGCAGCAGTCGTGCGATTCCTGCTCCGGCTACGCGCCGGTCTGCGCGAAGCTGAACAACCGGCTCGTCACCTATCCGAACGCGTGCGAGGCGGCGTGCAGCGGCGCTGACGTCGTGGCGAAGTATCCCTGCGAATCGATCCAGAAAGTTTAACTCCTGTTTAGTGGTTACAAAACGAAAAATTTATATATCACTTCTACTAGTATAGAAAAAAGCGGAATAACGACCGAAAGGATTAAAAAGGGTAAAACCCAGGAGAGTATGCTGGGGGAATGCATACGCGCCCGGATCCGGGAGCGGTCTGCATCAGTCACTGTATGACATGAACGGCACAGGCGGCGCGCGCTGGCGCAAGAAGGCAGAGGAGATCACCATGAACCAGAAGCTGAAACTCACGAAACCCACGAAGAAGATGACTGAAGAGGTCGTCACGGAGCTGGTCGGCGAACACGCCCTCCCGATCGTCGACTTCCTCCGCGGCAAGACGAAGATCAGCGAGTTCATCATCGCAGAGGAGCTCGAGCTGGAGATCAACGAGACGCGAAACATCCTCTACAAGCTGCTCGAGCACAACATCGTCACCTTCCTCCGGAAGAAGGACCGGATCAAGGGCTGGTACATCTGCTACTGGGACCTGAACGAGCACATGATGCCCCAGCTCCAGCGGAAGATGAACAGCCAGAAGCTGGAGAAGATGGAGGAGCGGCTCGCCCGCGAGCTGGAGGGCATCTTCTTCCTCTGCGGCAACGCGTGCAGCCGGATGGACTTCGACAAGGCGATGGAGTTCCAGTTCAAATGCCCCGAGTGCGGCGGCCTCATGAGCCAGCAGGACAATACGCGCACCATAGAGTTCCTGAAGCAGCGGATCGACGAGCTGAAGAAGCTCGTCGCGTAAACCCATTTCCGTTTCTGCTCATCCGTCGCCGCCACTGCCTTGGAGCAGCTAGCAATCATCTCGCGATACCGTGAAGGCTCGGTGGACAATCGAGAGGACAAGCGGTAAGCGCCGCAGTGACGGCTCGGAAAGCAAACATCAATAAACGTCGGACACGCACTCAGGCCCATGGAGCTCCTCCCGGGCATCGCCATCGACTCCACCGCACTCTATCTCCCGGAGGCGAAGACGTTGATCCTCTCGGATCTCCATCTCGGCTACGAGGAGGAGCGGCGCAGCCGCGGCGTCCTCCTGCCGAAGGGGAAGCAGGCGCGTCTCAAGGAAGAGCTCGCACGGCTCCTCGGCAGGCATGAGGTGAAGGAGGTCATCCTCGCCGGGGACGTGAAGCACGAGTTCTCGAGGATCTCCGCCGAGGAGTGGCGCGACGTCCAGGACCTCGTCGAGTTTATCCGGGCAGGCGGCGCCTCCGTCGTTGTCGTCGGCGGCAACCATGACGTGCTGATCGCCCCTATCCTGCGGAGGCTCGATGTCCCCCTTCTCACGGCGAAGCTCGTCGGGCACGGCAAGAACGGGATAGGAGAGGGAAAGGGAAAAGGGAAGATGCGAGAAGAGAAGGGGAAAAGAAGGGAAGCGGACCGGAACATCCTTGTCGTCCATGGCGACAAGACCATCGATGAGCTCGTGAAGGAGGGAGCGATCAGGCAGGATGGGCTGAAGAAGGTCGCGACCATCGTCATGGGCCACGAGCATCCGGCTCTGGCGATCACGGACGGGATCCGGACCGAGACGGTCAAGTGCTTCTTGCTCGGCGACTACCGGTTCAGCCGGAGAACCGCGAAGCTGATTGTCATGCCGTCGTCGAATCCGCTGGTCGCAGGAACTGATGCGCTGCGAGAGCGGCCGCTGGGGCCGCTCCTCGACAGCTTCGATGGACTCTCTGCCTTCGCATTGCTTGATGAGCGTGTTTTGGCGTTTGGACGTGTAGAACTGCTGCGAAGGCGTGAGCGTTAGGCGATGATGGTGGTGACGAGCTCCTGGTCGAGCTCCTCGCATTTCGTCTCCTTGATGGCCAGTTGCCCGTCCGGGACGCGGCTCTTGTTGAAGCAGTACCCGTTGTAGTGGTACAGCGACGGGTTGCATCTCATCGGTTCGCCTCGGTGGTACGGCGAAAGGAGTTTGGTCGGAAGACCTCAGTCGCAACGTATTTAGGTATACGTAAATGTATATTGGTATACTAGTATATAAAGGTTTCGGTGGGGGTTGAAGAAAGAAGAGCAAGGGAAGGAAAGGCGAAAGCAAGGATGGACGCGATCAATAGAGCGCGACGACGACATCCATGAAGAGCCTGAACTCGCGCACCGGATCGTTCGTCTGCTCACCGAGGAGGGAAGAGGCATATGATTTGCTGACGGCGGAGATGACCCCCCGCTCCCAGGAAGCGAGCCGCGGGTTGAACATGCAGGTCTCGCAATACCGTTGGAGATAACCGTCGATGGATCGCCGCGAATACTGGCCTGAAGCCAAGACGCGGAGCGATTCCTCCAGCTTCCGTGTCCGGTCGTTGAGCCGTTGCTCGAAGTCATAGAAAGGAGTGAGGAGCCCGAAGCAGACACGGCTGATCAGCCCATCCATCGAGGAACGGACATAGGCGCCGAAGAACCGTTGCTGCGGCACGAGGCTCTCCGTGCGGAGCCGATGGACCGGGACGTTGCGCAGCGTCTTCGCCCAGTCGCTAGTGAGATAGCTGTCCAGGATGATACGGCCGATGGAGCGTTCGACGAAGGCGCCGATGTCGACGGCCCGTTCATCCCGCTCGAGGAGGCACGTCAAGGAAGCGAGCAGCGTCGCTAGAGAGGGGGCCTCTTTTTTCATCAGAACCGTCCTCCGCGGTAGGGCAGCCGTTCCTCGGCGAGCGCCGCGAGCCGTCCGCGCTCGCTCCGGGTGAACGTGATGTGGCCGTAGATCGGTTCGCCGATGAATGCGAGCCGGACATGAGCGAAGCCGTTCGAGAACGCATCGAGCCGAGGATTGTCGATCTGACCTCCATCTCCTGTCAGGAGGGTCTTCGTCGGTTCGTTGCTCCTGCTGATGAATGTCTTGACTGCGTCAGGAGGCGCCCCCTGCGCCTCGTCGAGCCACCGGACGGCCTCCGTCACATCGAGACCGCGCATGTGTTCGAACTGCATGGTGGTGATCCGATCCGCGAGATTGGAGAGATGGCCACCGGTCCCTATCAGCGTCTGGAGATGGCCGTAGAACGACTGGTACCATGGCGCCAGCTTGTCGTCGATGTCTCCGGGAAGCGCCCCGGAGGTCGGACCGATGCTGTAGAGCGGTTTCGTGAGATAGACGCGCGAGTAAGGGTATTTTGCCTGCCCTTGCGAGAGCATGGAGAGATAGGCGGCTGTGCAGAGGAAGGTCTTCCCCGAGCCGGCTCTGCCCTCGATCGTGACCAGTTCGACTTTCGGATCGAGGAGGAGCTCCAACGCGGCGACCTGCTTGATGCTCCTCGGCACGACCTTCCCGAGGAGCCCTTTCTCCGGATGGCGGGCGAAGTATTCGAGCGGGAACGCCTGCGCCTCTTCGGGGAGCCAGGAGAGCGGCCGGAGTTTGCCGTCGGCGAAGCGGAGTATCATGGTCCTGGCGTAATTCTCGGGGTGCCGCCAGATGATGAACTCGTTCTCGATGGGAAGTGATGCCCGTTCCGTCCGCATCTTCGGCTTCACGATATGGTCGGCATCGCTCGCCAGCTCGAGCATCGCTGTGAGGAAGAGAGGCGTGAGCTTCCCTTCCTGTGCATCGCGCTGGAGCGATTCCGGCAAGGAGAGATAGCGCCATCCCGTCGGCATGTCGCCAATCTCCCTGCCGACCTTGTCGTGCTTGTAGTCCTGCGCCTCGAGCCCTGATGATCGGGCACGGAGCCGGGCGTTGTTGTCCTTGCACACGAACACCGTCTTCGGTTGCCGCAACGGCCTGCCGATCGATCGCCGGAAGCTGAGCGCGCCATGGATGATCGTCTCATCCATTATTTCTCGCTGGAACTTGACCCATTCCATGAAGCGTTGCGCCTTCCGTGCCTGCGGCCCGGCCGATATCGCGCGTTCCCGGAACGTGCTGTTCTGGTCGTAGAAGATGACGGTCGTGCCGGATCCGTCGGCAGCGAGATTGTAGGCGATGATGCCCGGGCCGAGCGTCTGGGGACGTCGCTGGTCGTCAGGGCCTTCGTATTCTTCCTCCGCCCGTTCCGTGATGGCTACGAGGGCCCGGTTCGCCTGGCGCGCGGCGAAGGCGAGCATTTGGTTGTCGGAAGTCTTCTTCCTGTCGAGCTCTTGGATCACTTCTTGGAGGATCACGACCGCATTGTCGCTTCCGAACGTGGTGATGGCATTCGGGTTGTGGAGGAGGACGTTCGTGTCCAGGATGAAGTATTTCTCCGGGCCGCTACCCCACAGCCGTTCGGAGATCCAACGATAGGTGCGTCGAATGAAGGTCTTCCTTGACGCGACTTCCCGTCTGCAGGCATCGAGGCGGGGATCGAGTATATCGGAAAGCTCACCATCGAGCGAGGTCCGTGCCGCATGCATGGCGGTCTGCTCGAGGAAGGCGGCCAGCTGGAGGAGCTTCCGATCGGATAGTGCACGGATGTTCTCATCTTCCGGAGAGGCATATAAGAGGAACCCTTTCACCCGGTGGAAGACACGCCGATCAATCTCTGCCAGCGTCCGTTCGCCGAACTGATGGAGATACTCTGCGAACGGCGCGCCGTTACCGATCGAGACGAGCACGGCGGTGATGCGTGCGCATCGTTCCTTATACGAGGAGAACAGGGCTCCGATATCGTCAGAGGTGGCCTGCTCGAGCCGCGCCTGCCCCAGCTGCCGCAACCGGTCCCTGATCTCGAGCGCCGCTGTCGGTTCGTCGAGACTGGCGACGACGCTCTTGAGGGCGGGCAGGCGACGGAGCTCAGAGAAGAATAGGTTTTGCCGGCTCTCGACCGTCGTGAACAGGTCGATGACTTCGCGCAGCTTCGAGACGCGGGAGAGCAATGCTTCGGGGGCCGGCCCTTCCGCCTCGATCGCTTCCTGGTATGCCGTTCGGAGCTCTTGCAATGAGTGGGAGAGCTGATGATCCACCTGATCGAGGAACTCCTTCCGGAGCCGCTCCGCCACCTTATATGCGCCGGGACGCGCCTTGGCGTTCTTCCAAGAGGGGAGGCCATAGATGGCGTTGTAGACCTGCGCGTACTCGAAGAGCGAATCCGGCGAGAGGATGGGCTTCTTTTCCCGCGCGACCTTCGCGAGGGCGATCAGCCGCTCTTTGTTGAGGCGATAATAGCCGACGTGCGTGCGCACCACCTCGATGGGCCTCCGGAGGTTGTCGAAGCTCTTGATCCCCGTCTCGCGTTTCACGTCCTTGATCAGATCCTTGAACTCCTCCGACTGGAACGTCTTCGTGAGCTCTAAGAGCTGGTCGCACGCGCGGAGGATGCTCGTCTCGAGATCGCGATCAGGGGTCGCGCCGGAGAAGATCCCTTCGAGACGCGTCGTGAGGTCGTGCGAACGTTCCTTGATGGCCGGACCGAGCAGTGTGGCGAAGGAGGGGTAGACCGCGCAGAACTCTTTTTTTGCCTCGTCGAGGCGGTCGAGGAACTGTGACTGCTCGGATGCGAGGATCCCTGTCTCCTCCGCGAGCCGCTCCCGGGTCTTCTTGTACGCGGCGCCCGGATTCCAGTCGCCGAGGCAGGTGAGCAGCTCGTCCGGCGCGTCCGCGTCACGGAGGAGCATCACCCGCGTCTCGTAATCGGCGATGATCTCCTCGTAGCCGGCCCTGAGCTTCACGTACTTGGCCCGCACATCGTCGATCCGTTTCCGCACCACCGCCTTAACGATCAGTTCCCGCGGCCCGGCGATCTGCTTCCCGCAGGTGAAGGTGTCGATGAACGCCCGCATCGTCTGGGCATCGTTGGCGTTGATCTTGTCAGAGTAGTCCTTCGCTTTCCCTTTCTCCCGCTTCGCAGGGATCCTGCGTCCCAGGATCTGGCTGAAGGAGTTGTCGATCCGCGCGATGCCGGCAGCGAGGAGCTCCAGGTTTGAAGTTCCGTCAGCCTCCCAGCTCAGCAGGCCATAGGTGTCGTCCGAGATGATGGTGTTCGGCGGGCCGTAGGCCTCGTAGATCTCGCGTGCCCGTTCCGCGACGAAGTGGACCGTGCGATGGAGCAGGGACGCGTGCTCGTGGAAGTTCTTGAGCGGTTCCCGTACCTCCCTGAGGAGCGTGGCGAGATCGGAGGTCATCTCGCCGAGCAGCGCGAGCTCCTGGACATGGCATTCGACAGGGTTGCCGCGTACAGCGCAGACCATACGTTTCTTAAGGACAGAACCGTAGTGGCTCAGGAAACTCTCGAGCGTCATCTCCGTCAAACGTGAACCCCCACAGGCGTCGTTTCTCATGAGGACTATAAATTGATTTCCACTATAGAGTAGATATTATAAGAACTACAGGATGGAGACTATAGCTGAGAAGGAGGGAGAGAGGGAAAGACGGAGCGGAAAGAAGAGAAAGGATGGAAAGATGAGAAGGGGCAGGAAGAGAGAGGAAAGGACAGGTAGCACGCGAAGAGCAGCACGAGGGCGAGCGGGAGCTTACTTCTTCACGGTCTTTGGCGAGATAATTGCGCTGTTCCCGGTGGGGTCGTTGATGGTGATCTTCAACGGCTCCTGCCCCCACATGATCCGGATGAGTTTCTTCAGGTGGGTCTTGCATTTCGCGGCCGTCTCATCGTCCTCTTCCTCCTCTGCCGCCCGCTTGAGATGCTCCACTTGGTGCTTGAACCGGTTCAGGATCCCTTCAATGTTGGTGATGTATCCATTCGCGGCTTCTCCTGGCTCGATGGTGCCGAGGGCGCCGAGCTTCACCGTGGCGTTGCTGCTCTTGATTACCCTGACCTTGAGGTCATCTTCGCTCTGGACCGTGAACTCGTACTTGGCCGGCGGGTGCTCCTCTTCCGCCTCGATGTCCGCCTTGTGGTAGCCGCAGCTCGAGCAGTCCATGCTGAAGAGGTAGCACATCCCGAAGAAAGGGACGTCGCGTCGCGCCTCGGTCAGGGTCAGCGTCTTCGCGTGGCAGACAGGGCAAGTCTCCCCTGTGAGCGCCTCGTAGTCGCTCCCTTCCCCCGCTCCTGCCGAGTCCTTCTTCGTCATGCCCGCTTCCTCGCTGACGAGGTTTATAAGTATTCTTGCGTGTCAATCTATAGTATGAGGAGATGCGGAAAAGAAAAACCCTGAGCGAGGAGATCAGAGCGGAACGAGGAGAGACCGGTCGTGGACGAAAACTATGTAAGCTGACGGCGCTTCCCACTCATGGAACCGCGTGGCGCCATCGACGTCTTAGGTCTCGCTTATGAGGGGCTCGCCCAGACGGCGACGCATCTCAACTTGGGCTCTCTGCTCCGGGAGTGCCGCGAGATCCCGGAACGAGCGATACGCGGAGGGCTTACCTTGACGCGGCCGCACAACTTCATCTTCCCGCCAACAATTCCGCCGTTGCCCAGCGAGGTGATAGAACGGATGGCCCAGTTCATCTTCTTTCTGACGATCGGTGACCAGGAGCTACAACGCTTCGTCTACACCGATACCCAAGGCGAGTTCCCCAGAGATGCGGTGGGGATTGCGAACCTGCGTATCCTGGGCGTCGCCGCCTATTGGCCTGTCAGGGAAAGCTTGGACGCGTACGGGAAGCTGCAAGAATGATATGAGCATCTTGAACGCTTCTTCGTCAATCGCGAAATGGACTGGATCCGCGGTGCAGAGAGAAATCTGTAACGACAAGAGAAGAAGCGCGAGGAAAAACGGTTTTATTCGAGTTCCTGGCCGCCGGGTGCGCGGTAGATCGTCGCGAAGCTCGGCGTGATGACGATGTAGTCGTCGCCGAACCCGGCGATATCCCCTTCGACGGCTTCACACGTCTTCTTCAGCTTGTTGATCGCCCGTTTCAGCTCGACGAGATCCTTCTCCTTGAGCGGCCGGATATTGACGAGGCAGACCGTGTACCCTTCGCGGAGCGTGTCAAGGATTGGCTTGATGTCGCTGAAGTCCTCCATGGTGAAGCTCCTCACCACAACCTTCGCCCCTTTGCCATCGAAGCCAGCATCAGTATTTAGCTCCACGTACTCGTCCTGCGACTCCACCAAGTCATCGTCGTCGTAGTTCGTCTTCCTGAACCGCTTGAACGAAAAGAGGCGCTTCATGATTAGTCCCTCCAAATACTCCTTGTGACTCACTGACCAGAAGTATTTAAACTTTGCGATTGACTGGGCTTTGTAGAAACAAATATTAACCCACCCCGTTAGGGTGGGGGAGAACCTGTTG
>JBBIPM010000030.1:0-12552 GCA_037442865.1 Candidatus Woesearchaeota archaeon | reverse complement strand
ACAAGACGTTCAATCGGAACTACTGAGAAAACAAGACGTTCAATCGGAACTACTGCCCATAAGGAGTGGTATTCATAACCACTTTATAATGGTTATTTAGAGGTCCACCACGACCTGCGCTTCCCAGCCGCCCTCGTCGCGCGCCTTGGTGTACATCTCGTTGTACGTGACCGCTTTGATGTCGCCGCCGACGTCATACTTCTTGTCATACTTCTTGTACGTGTCGCCGCGCGCCGTGCCGGTGACGAGGTAGCTGCTATCGCAGTTCCGCGTGACGCGCAGGTCGTCGAAGCCGTTCAGGATGAATCCTTCCGTGTCGAGGAGGAAGAGGAGCTGGTCGAGAAAATCGAAGAGCGCGGCGTCCCGCGTCTTCGCTTTTATCCATAGAGTATGGCGCTGCGCCCGCTCCACCACGGAGATGTCGGCGAGGATCATGAACATCGCCTCCGCCGCGTTGGCGAAGAGCTCGCTCAGGTCCTTGCCGTAGGCCCTGAACTTGGCGTCGGCGGTGTGCGGCAGGTACTCGTACTTGCCGGGGACGGATTCCATGGCGCTGAGAAGCGGGAGGGGTTTTTATTGATGCCGGGCGATGATGGCTTTGAGCTTCTCCGTAATCTCTCCTATAATGGCCTCATGACGTTCGAGGAACTCAGGAGCGACCTGTTTGCCCCGGTAGCCGATATCGTTCCGCAGCTTCTGGAAATCATCGAGAAAGTCGAGCTCTTCTCTCATGAATTCGGCGTAGTTCTCGGCAAGGTAGCGGATGAGGCTCTCGTGGCTGAGCGTCATCCAGCCGTCGAGCAGCATCAGCGCGGTGACGAGCTCCTTGATGATCTCGTAGCGGCCTTCGGCGATGATCGTGGAGAATGGTCCGACGGGGAGCAGCTCGATCGCCGCCGCCCGCAGTTCCGCAGTCCTCACGAGGTCGGCTGCACGGATGCCGTCTGGCTTGACTGGTCAGATTTCCGGGTCCATCTCGTCACCGAGGCGTGGCCGTGGAGGACGTCCCCGTTGATGATGTTCTCGCGGAGCCCTTCCGGCATGCGCCACGGCTCTGGCTCGTGGAGGATGTTTATCTTCCTTTTCAGGGCTTTTTCGAAGGCGCTCCAAACGTCACGGCGTTCTTCCGCCTGGACGAAGAGGTCGATGTCGCTCGTCTCGATGTCATGGCCGCTCTGGCAGCTGCCGAAGAGGATGATGCAGTTCGGCTGCGACTGGTCGACGATACTCTTGACGAGCCCTGATTCGTGCAGGCGGAGCGCAAGGTCGTGCTTCTTGAAGAGTCGGAACCGGTCGTCCTTCGCCGCGACGTAGGCGAAGGTGTTGAGGATCTTCTGTTTCTTGATGAAGCCTTCTTTCTCAAGCGCCTTGACGTGATTGATAACTGAGGGAAGACCGAGCTTCAATTTGCGACTGATTGCACGAAGCTGCTGCGGCGTCGTCGGCTCGTCGAAGAAGCACTGCAGGACGCGGTAGCGGTTGGAATGGTCAAGGAACATGACACAAAGATATAACAGATGATATAAAAATATATCGATAGGATGAAAGAACTATCGCTGCAGCTCCCTGATGGCGGCGAGGTTCTCAGGATAACCCTTGTCCTCGTCCACCGGCGTCTCCAGGATTTTCGGGATTGGCTTAATCCACGGGTGGTTGAGGAACGCCGTGAAGCCTTCCGTGCCGATGAAGCCCTGGCCGATGTGGGCGTGCCGGTCGACCCTGCTGCCCAGCTCCTTCAGCGCATCGTTGAGATGGATGAGTTTCAGCCGGTCGATGCCGACCTCCTTGTCGAGCTCCAGCACGAGATGGTGAACCCCATCGTGCGTCCGGATGTCGTAGCCGGCGGCGAAGACGTGGCACGTGTCGAGGCAGATGCCGACACGGGGCCTGATCTCCGGGTCGATCATGGCGATGATCCTGCCGAGGGTCGCGAACTGCCGGCCGATCTCGCTCCCATGCCCGGCAACGGTCTCGAGGAGGAGCATCACGTCAGGGTAACTGCGCATCGCGTCCTTGATGCCATTGATGCCTTCGACGACGTTCTGCACGCCTTCCTCGAGCGAATGCTCCTTATGCTTCCCGACGTGGAGGACGAAGAACCGGCAGTCGAAGGCGTGCGCGTATTCGAATTCCTTCGTGAGGCAGGCGAGGCTCTTCCCCCTGACCTCCTCGTCCCTGGTGCCGAGGTTGATGAGGTAGTTGCAATGGCTCGCGACAAGGTCGACGCCCGCATTCTTGAGGTCGTCGCGGAACCTCTTGACCGCTTGCTCATCGAGCGGCGCGAACTGCCAGCCGCGCGGATTGTGCGTGAAGAGCTGGCAGCACGTGATGCCCAATGACTTCGCTTCCGCGACGGCGGCGTCGTACTTCTGGCCGACGCTGAGATGGATGCCGAGCGGGCCGTGAGGAGGCATGGATGGAGGGAAGAGAGGTGGAGCGTTTAAATAAGTTGTTTTGTCTTCGCAAACTCGGCGCCGACCGCCTGCGCGATGTTCTTGAAGCCATCCTCTTTGAGGAGCCGCACCAAGCCTTTGTTGATCCCCTTAATCGTGCCAGGGCCGCGGTAGATCATCCCGGTGATGAGCTGTACGAGGGAGGCGCCGGCGGTGATGTAGGCATACGCGTCCTCGGCCGTGAAGATCCCGCCGCAGCCGATGAGGACGAAACGGCTTCCCCCCTTCTCCCGGAAGCGGCGGACGAGGCGGAGTGCTTTCCCGGCCTGGACCTTGCCGGAGAGGCCGCCCTTGAACGGCTCGTAGCGCTCCTTCGGGCTCTTCAAGCCAAGTGAGGAACGGTCCTTGACGAGGTTGCTGACGACGAACCCGGTGATCCATCTTCGCCTCGTCGTGATCCTGATGAGCTCATCCGCCTGCCTCTCGGAGAGGTCAGCCGTCACCTTCAGGAAGATTGGCTTCGTGAAGCGGAGCTTCTCGTTCTCTATCCTGAAGAGGAGCTTCTCGAGCAGCTTCGGGTCGCAATAGTTGGCCGTGTCGTAGGTGTTTGGGCAGCTGATGTTGATGGTGAGGTAGTCGCCCGCATCCTTCAAGAGCGTGATCGCCTTGATCCAGTCATTGAGCTTCTCCTTCTCGTCCTTGAACTCCTTGTTCGTCTTGGCGACCGACACCCCTATCGGGAAACGGAACCGCTTCCCGATGAGCCGCTTCCTGAGCGTCTCTGCCCCCTCGTTCTTCAGGCCGTAATAGACGATGAGAGACTCGTCCTCGGGGAGCCGGATGAGGCGCGGCTTCGGGTTCCCTCTGTACTGCTCAGCGGTGATTGAGCCGACCTCCTCGAAGCCGAACCCGACGGCGGGGAGGACGTCCATCAGCCGGCACTCCTTGTCGAAGCCCGCCGCCAAGCCGATGGGGTTCTCGAACCGGATGCCGGCTACGACCTGGACCAATGCCGGATGGCGGTACTGGTAGAGGGCGGCGAGGAGCCAGCGTCCGGGCGGTACGGCGCCGAGCAGCGCTCCGAGACGGACGAAGGAGTCGTGGACCTGTTCGGGATCGCAGCGGTAGAGGAGCGGCTTGAGGAGCATCTCATAGAGGAGCGTCATGGCAACGGGGGCGCGGAGCGACTTTTTATTCCTGTGGATGGAAGATCTTCTTGAGGCGCGACGGCTCGTGCTTCGTGACCCGGAAGAGTCGGAGCTCCTTTAGGGTCTCGGGGAGGATTGCCACCATGTCGCTGGCGAGGAAGCCGAAGCCGAGCTTCTCGCCGAGCTTCTCCGCCGCCTTCTTCGCCACCATGCATGATGCTTGGGCGGCGACGCGCGGCTCCTTCACCTGCGCGTAGAACGCCGCGGCGATCCCGCTCACCACGTCCCCGGTGCCTGCGACGGTGGCGCGGACGTGGCCGCCGTCGACGATCCGTTGCCCTCCGGTGCAGATGATCGTGTCTTCCTTCGACTTGACGACGAGCACATTGGTCCCCAGTGCAGGGGCGATGCTCGCGTCCGTGAAGGTGTTCGTCTCCTTCAGGTCCTCATACTCCTTCGGGTTGGCGAAGAGGATGGTCTGTTCCAAGGAGACGAGGTGGACCTGCTTCGTCGCGTCAGCGTCGAGCACGATCGGGACGTGGATGCGAGGCAGGAGCTTTGCGAGCCACGTCTTCCGCTGCTCGCTCACGCCGAGCCCAGGACCGATGAGGACGACGCTGGCGTGCTCCGCGAGCCGCGCGATCTCCTCGAGGTGCGTGTCGTTCAAGTCCGGGCCGGAGAGCTTCACCGTCACCAGGTCGGGGGAGAAGGCGTTCATCAGCCGGGCGCTTCCTTCCGGGGCAGCGATGATGACGCTGTCCACGCCGCACCTGAGCGCCGCGAGAGCGGCGAGGACGGCGGCGCCGACGTAGCGATCGCTGCCGCCGACGATCAGGATCCGTCCCGCGTCCCCTTTCATCGCGTGGACGTTCCGTTCGATGAGCCCTTTCAGGTCGCGCTCCTTGAGCGGCCGGCACTCCCCACCCATGATGCTTCCGGAGACGAAAGGATATAAAAATGTATTTAAAGAGAGTCTCTCGTCAGAGCGGGATGCGCGAACTCCTCGACCGACTGCCCCGCCTCCCGTACCCTGCGACGAAGGGGATGCTCCTTCTCGACACCTGCTTCCTCATCAAGGAAGCTGAACGCCACCGCCTCAAGGAGCTAATGCCGCCAGGAGAGTGCGCAGGCGAATGCGAAGAGGAGGGAGAAGAGCGAGGAGCGGGAGACGGGGAGCGTGGAAGAAGGAGGCGCGTCGCGCTCACCTCGTTCAACGCGGAAGAGCTCGTCCATGTCGCGCATCGCCTGCATGACAAGACGCGCGAGTCCCTCCGCCATCTCCTACAAGCGCGTCCTGCTCTGGCGATCCTCGAGCTGCCCCTCCATCCCGGCGACCGGGAGGGAGAGAAGGCGTTCGTCTCCTCGGTCGAGCCGGCGCTGCTAGCGAAGGTCCCCGATGCGAGCGACGCAGTCTTGATTGCGGCGGCCATCGCGACGCGCTCCGACGTCCTGACGAAGGATAAGCACCACCTCTTCACCGTAACGCTGGAGAACTACGTGCAACGGTACGGCATCAGGGTCTGGAAGGAGTGGAAGGAGTCGCAGGGATGAGGCAGAGAAAGGTCCGAATCCTCTCTGGCTTATTCGGAAGGAAGCACAAGTCAACTACGCGTAACCTTTTTTAATCGTCCCTGTTCCTTGGCCGGCATGGCTTCTCGCAGCATGACGAGTCACACGCTGCCCGCTCACGTGGCGCGGATCCAGAGCCCGAGTAGCATCAACACGTGGAAGCAGTGCCCGCGCAAGTACTGGTGCCGGTACATCGCAGGGCTGCCGTCGAAGCCCTCCATCCACCTGCTCCGGGGCACGATCGTGCACGAGGCTCTTGACCGGTTCTTCGACACGGACGTGAACGGGCTCCCTGACGATCCCAAGCAGTTCTTCTTCACCCTCAAAGTGGTGCTGAACGAGCGGTTCAAGCGGACGTGGGAGACCGAGAAGCGGAAGCTCTCCTCCGTGGGACTGAGCGAGGAGGAGCTGCTCGGCTACTACGACGAGACGAAGCTGATGATCAACAACTACTTCGACTACTTCACGGACAAGATGAAGTACTTCACCCGGCTCCTCCCGATCAAGGAGGCGTGGGAGGCGGTGCGGCCGAGCCGTGAGGTCGAGTTCCTGAGCGAGCGACACTACGTCCGCGGATTCATGGATGCGATCCACGACGAGGAAGGGAAGACGATCATCCTCGACTACAAGACGAGCCGCAAGGCGGAGATCACCCCTGAGTATGAGCTGCAGCTCGCCATCTATGCGATGCTCTACGAGGAGAGGCACCGGCTTCCTGACCGGGTCGGCATCTTCTTCCTCAAGCATGGCCAGGAGCTCCTCCTCGAGGTCGTCCCGGAGATGGTGGAGCGGGCGAAACGGGAGGTGCACGAAGTCCATCTCGGCACCCGGTCGAGAGGGATGGCCGATTATCCGAAGCGGCCGGGGCCGCTCTGCAAGTGGGCGACGGGGCAGTGCGACTACTACGAGGAGTGCTTTGAAGGGAAGCCGCTTCCCGAACGATTCCGAGGATGCGAACCGTTCCGGAAGCCGGGTGCGGAAGCGCCGCCGCGGGACTAGAAACATTAATATATCTGTCTTCCGGAAGAGAGAAGATGAACCCGCTCACCCATCTCAGGATCAAGGTGCATGACTTCGTCTTGTCCAGCTTCCTCAAGAAGGGCGGCTGGGCGTTAGTGTCGCCAGGGCCGCTCCCCGCGCAACGGCACGTCGTGATGAGCTCGAAGAAGCTCTCCCGGCTCCTCAAGGAGGGGGATGCGGAGCTCTGGTTCGAGAAGAAGGCGTGGGAGCGGGCCGTCGCGGAGTACGACGGCAGCGCCAAAGCGAAGAAGCAGCAATCGCAGTCCCTGAAGAAAGAACGAAACGCTAAGGCGAAGCTCCTCGAGAAGACCGCGAAAGACGCGAAGGAGAAGGCGGCCGAAGCGCAGCGCCTCGTGGCGACGGATGCGCAGAAGGCTGCGCAGCTCGCCAAGATCGTGGACCAGCGCCGCCAGGAGGCGGCGAAGCTCCAGAACGATGTCGCGCTCCTCCAGAAGCAGATTGACGCGATGAAATAGTCAGAGGAACTCCAGGATCATTCTCAGGTCGTTCCCCTCAACGATGCGGGTGGCCGCCTTCTTCAGCTCCGCATCGTGAGCGTTGAAGGCGATGCTCATCCCCACTGATTCGAAGAGCGGCAGGTCGTTCCGCTCATCGCCGATCGCGACGCACTCCTCCAGGCGGAATCCGAGCTCCTCGCAGAGCCGCTCCGCGGCCGGCACCTTCCGGTCCGCCTGGACGGGCCACATCGTGCTGCCGTCGTCATTCCTGCTTTTCCCTGTGATGATCCCGTCCTCGATGTCGAGGCGGTTGGCGATGCCGTGTTCGATCCCCAATTCATCCATTGCGCGCTGCAGCAGATGGGTCGGGCCGCTGCTGATAAGGGCGATCTCATGGCCGCGCGCCTTCAGGGCGCGGACCGTCGCTTCGGCTCCGGGGACGTAACGGGTCTCGGCCACGAGGTCGAGAAACGGCTGCGCGGGCTTCCCCTTCCAGAGGGCGTGGATCACGATGTCCACCAGGCGCTCGTAGTCCTTGTAGAGCCACTCCTGCGTCGCCTTCTCGCCGGCCTCCCACGTGCCGAGCCGCTTGTGGAGCTCGAGCCAGATGTTCTTGTGCTCGAAGAGGGTGCCGTCCATGTCGAAGAGGATGAGGCGGCCCATGGCGGGGTGAAAAGGATGGGGCGTTATTAATGGTTCGGTCCGGGGTTAGGGAAGGGGCTCAATAGAAAAGTGAGTGCCGCGCGTAAGGTCGAGGCGTTCCGATTCGGAGAGTGAAGGGCGACGAGGAGGGTTGCCCCATCCGGGGAGGAGCCCCCACCATGGTGTACACACTACGCCTCGAAGCGCGGCACAGTGTGAGCGGAGCGAACTTTTCTACTGAGCCCAGGCAAGAATATCTTTTTTATATTGTAATCATATCTAGGCCTGGGAAGAGCTTTAAAAACACGCGAGGATTCGCCAGGAAAGATGACGGAAGAGCGGAGAGAGAAAGGAACGACGCGAAAGGACGGAAGGATGAAACGAAACACTGCGCAGAGGAGAGCGACGAAGCCGATGAAGCTCCACTTCATCCCGGTGCGCTACAAGAAGAAGGTCGTCCTGCCTGCAGCGCTCGTCGCCGCGCTCCCGACGCGGCTCATCCTCTTCACCACGATCCAATACCATGACCAGCTCGACGAGTGGAAGAGAACGCTCGCGAGTGCAGGCAAGGAGGTCCACACCTTCAGGCCGAAGCATGCCGTCGCGGAAGGCCACCTCCTCGGCTGCGGGATTGAGCATTGGGCCGTCGACGCGGAGGCCTTCCTCTACGTCGGCGATGGCCTCTTCCATCCGAAGGCGCTGGTGATCAAGAACGAACTGCCCGTCTTCTGCTACGACCCGAAGCGCGAAGACTGGGAACGGATGCAGGATGCCGATATCGAGCTGGCGAAGAAGAAGCAGCGCGCCGCGCTCTCGACGTTCCTCATGGCGAAGAAGGTCGGCGTCCTCATCACGACGAAGCACGGACAGCAGCGCTTGGAGATGGCGCTGACGCTCCGCAAGAAGTACCCGGAGAAAGAGTTCACGTTCCTCCTCGGCGACACGCTCGACTGGGACTCCCTCGAGGACTTCCCCTTCCTCGAGTGCTTCGTCAACACGATGTGCCCGCGGATCGGGCTGGACGACACGAACAAGCTCCGGAAACCCGTCCTTGATATCGGCGAGCTCGGGTATGAATGGTAGTCGAGACGTCCAGACCTGATGCATCCACAGGAAAAAAGATGAAGCAAAACTGGAGAAACCTTTATAAAAACGAATTCTGAAGACCCTGCATGCACCTCGAGACGTACACGCGGTTCTACACCTTCATGGCGGTCGCGCTCGTCCTCGGCTTCATCGGCATGGAGATTGTCACCACCGGGGTCTCGCTCGATGCAGGGGTGAGCGGCATGGCGACGCGCACGTTCGCCGACGCGGGACCGAGCCTCACCGGCACCGGGACGCCGGGAAGCAACCTCGTTTTCCTGCTCATCGGCGTCGTCGCCGGCGCCGTCATCGTCGGCACCGCAGTCTACATCTACAGCGTCGAGAAGAAGCGAATCGTGTGACGAACGAGAGACCGATTCTGGAGCATCATCGACGGGAGCGTGAATGATTTCCAGATCATGGTGCCGATGAGAAGGAGCGTGGTGGAGCGGTATTATCTCTGGGTCGAGATCACCTAGCGCCGGGTCGACGATGATCTGCGTCGCGGAGTCCGCGACAGCCCGCCGAACCTGAGCTCGTCGTCCTGCACGAACTCCAGGCCGAGCTTCAGCGCCGTTTCGGCCTTCTGCAGCTCATGGCCGAGGTATGCTGCGTGCTGGAGCGAGGAGACGAGCCCTTCGCGGATGATGGTCTGGATAATGGATTCCGCGTCCGCGCCGTAGATGTCAAGGAGCGGCTCTTTCTTGTATGTCATGTAGCGGACGCCGATCTTTCCTTTCTCCGGGAAGGGCTTGATGAGGAAGTAGCCTTTCGGGTCGGCACGCCATTCTCGTTTCGAGTCGTAGGAAGCGGAGATGCGAGGGACGTGCGGAGCGGTCTTCTGCGTGACAGGCTGCGCCATCGGGCGAGAGAGGAGCACTCGCTTTTTAAGCGTTCCCTTCTTCGACGCGGGGGGAAATTTATTTTCATTATAGAATAAAAATAATTAATTTTAATATAGAATTAAAATCGCTAAGTACATAATATTTAAATACTCTCTCACATTCCTTCCCACCATCCCCAGTCCGTGCGGATGGGTCCTTCCACAAGCGGCGTCTCGGCGCGTGCGATGCGTGGGAGACACTGCTGCGCGGCACAGCCCGGCACGAGAGTACCTTCGGGAGCTGACGGCGACCGCCAAGCCATGAACGCAGGGGTTAGTGAACCGGGCAGCACAGCATGCTCGACAGTCCAAGGAAACCACGAGATCACGATTACACCGGGATTGTTGCCCGGTTCCGAGAGGTGAACCAGCCCTCGCAGACGCGCGAAGCGTCTTCACGATCATCAATCACCCCCCAGTACGGGGAACGCACGAGGCGGTGAAAGGTTTCTTCGGGCTTCGCAAAGAACGGAAGGTGAAGCGATGGCCAAGATAGCGCAGATATCAGCGAAGTATATCATCCATTCATCTATTAGCATCGACGGCGTCGTCGACCGGCCCGACGTGATCGGCGCCATCTTCGGGCAGACGGAAGGGCTACTCGGCGCCGACCTCGAGCTGCGCGAGCTGCAACGTTCCGGCAGGATCGGCCGCATCGAGGTGAACGTCACCGTCAAGGGCGGCAAGACTGCGGGCGAAATCGTTATCCCGAGCAGCCTCGACAAGGCTGAAACCGCGATCGTGGGCGCGGCCCTGGAGATCATCCAGCGGATCGGGCCGTGCAACGCGAAGCTCCACGTCGAGACGATCGAGGACATCCGGATCAGCAAGCGGCAGTTCGTCATCGAGCGGGCGAAGGAGCTCCTTAAGAACATGATGGAGGGAGTCATGCCGGACAGCCAGGAGCTGGCCGACGAGGTCGCCTACTCCGTCAGGGTCATGGAGATTACTGAATACGGACGAGAACGGCTGCCGGCCGGTCCCGCGATCGACGAGAGCGACGAGATCATCGTCGTCGAGGGACGAGCGGACGTCCTGAACCTGCTCAAGCACGGCTTCAAGAACGCGATCGCGATCAACGGCACCAATGTCCCGGAGAGCGTCGCGGAGCTCTGCAAAGGGAAGGTCGTCACCGTCTTCGTCGACGGCGACCGGGGCGGCGACCTGATCATCAAGGAGCTCCTCGCCGTCACCGAGGTGGACTTCATCACGAAGGCGCCGGACGGCAAGGAAGTGGAGGAGCTGACGAAGAAGGAGATCCACAAGTCGATCCGGAGCAGGATCGCGACCGAGCAGTACCGGATGGAGAGCAACGGCGACCGCCAGGAACGGCGCCGGGAAGAGCGCCAGGAGCGGAAGCCGGAGCCGCGCCGCGACGAGCAGAAGCGCGACGAGCGACCAGTCCGCGGCGATGACCGACGAGCGCCCCGCCCGGAGCCGCGGCGCGAGGCGAAGAGGAAGGAACCGAGCGAGAAGGAGAAGAAGTCCTTCAACGAGCTGCTCGAGGATCTCATCGGGACGCGCGGCGCCTACGTCCTCGACACCGAGCTGAACATCCTCGGCAAGGTCCCGGTCAGCGAGCTGGAGAGCACGATCAAGGCGCTGAAAGGCGGCGTCTACGCCGTGGTGTTCGACGGGGACGTGGAGAAACGGCTCGTCGACGTCGCAGAAGCGGCAGGGATCAGCTTCCTCGTCGCGATGAACGCGAAGGCCCAGTCAGGGAGCGTCACCATCCTCACGGTGGATGACCTCTAGGAACATTTTTAATCCCTTTTCTGTTCTTCTCCGCATGACGGTCCGTCGTTCCCGCGAAGAGTGGAAGATCTACGGGAACGTCTTCGACCAGCACACACTCCTCGTCCTGGAGAAGCTCGCCTCCCAGGGGCTCTTCGACGAGCTCGCATCCGCGGTGGCGCTCGGCAAGGAAGCGAACATCTTCTCCGCCACTCCGGGCAGGGAATCGGACTCCGACGAGCGGGTGATCGTCAAGATCTACCGTCTGGAGAACTGCAACTTCAAGAAAATGTACGAGTACCTGAAGCATGACCCTCGCTACATGCACACCAAGCCGGACAAACGCGCAACCGTCTTCGCGTGGGCGCAGCGCGAATACCGGAACCTGCTGCTCGCACGGGAAGCCGTCGGGTGCCCGACCCCGCTGGGATTCAAGAGCAACGTCCTCATCATGTCTCTCATCGGCAACCCGGTCACTGGCAGGGTGGCGAAACAGCTGAAGGACACCGCCCCAGAGGATCCGGGGAGATTCCTGCAGCTCCTGCTGAAGGATATCGCGGCGCTCTGGCGCACGGGATTGGTGCACGGCGACCTCTCGGCATTCAACATCCTCTGCCACGACGAGCGCCCGGTCCTCATCGACTTCAGCCAGGCGACGCCGACGAACAGCCCCAATGCGCAAACGCTCCTGGAACGCGACCTGCGGAACATCGCCACGTACTTCCGGAAGCACGGCGTCGCGATGGACGTCGAGAAGGAGAAGAGCAGGATCCTCACATAGCCACTGCGGCTCTTGAGCAGATAGTGCTCCCGTGGCGCAACGACACTCCGTGCGAGGAGCCCCCAACGCGAGTGAGCAAGTCCGAGACCTCGGCGAGCCATCCCCATCACCACGCGATAAGCGCGATCACTTCGTTGTGCATACGAGCTAAGCCCGTCACGCCGGAGCACGGTCATCTGCTCAAGAGCCGGCGCTGCGCAACCCTTTTAAACCGTCCTCTTTTCTCTCGCCGGATGGATGAGTTCGCCTACGAGGTGCGCGTGCCGAAAGAGCGGGTAGCCGTCATTATCGGCCAGAAAGGGGGGATGAAGAAAGCGCTCCAATCCCATGCGCACGTCTCGATGGACGTCGATAGCGAGGAAGGACTCGTCACGCTCTCCGGAAAGGAGAGCCTCGCACTCTACCAGGCGCGAGAAGTGATCAGGGCGATTGGCCGCGGCTTCAACCCCGAGGTGGCGCAACTGCTCCTGCGGCAAGACTACGTCCTCGAAGTAATCGCGCTCTCCGACTACGCGAACACCAAGGAATCGATGCAACGGCTGAAAGGACGGATCATTGGGATGAAAGGGAAGAGCCGCGAGAACATCGAACGGCTCACCGGCTGCTTCATCAGCGTCTACGGCAAGACGGCGTGCGTCATCGGCGAGCTCGCCTGGGCGGACGTCGCGAAACGCGCCGTCGAGAAGCTCCTCGCCGGCGCCATGCACGCCACCGTCTGGAAATTTCTCGAGGCGCAGCGACGCAAGCTGAAGAGCCAGGAGATGGGCGCGTGACCGGAGACGTCGGCTCAGTAGAATGAGATTTTGATTCTCAAGGAAATGTTGTGGAGTATGAGTCT